>CAIMXQ010000155.1 GCA_903845465.1 uncultured Actinomycetes bacterium | reverse complement strand
TCGCGCGTCCAGAAAGGGGTTCCACCTTCAATGGCAGAGAAGAGGGCAAGGCGTTGTGCACGTTCTTTCATAGATCTGTCCCCTCGCGCAATAAGTGCGCACGTTGTACATCATCGAGATTTGGAACAGACCGTCCTGCAAGATCTGCGAGAGTCCAGGAAAGGCGAATTACTTTGTGGAGCCCTCGTGCAGTAATGCGTTCGCGATCGAGTTCATCGTGAAGGAAGTTCATCGCTAGACGTTCTGGTCGATATCTAGCTCGTAGTTCTCGGCTCGGAATCTGTGCGTTGAGATTCCACGAATCATTGCTAAAGCGAAGCGCAGCTGCTTGTCGCGCTTGTATTACTCGAGTTCGAATTTCACGGCTGCTCTCGCCGAGTTCGGTCTGAGCCATCTCAACTCGGCTTACAGGATCTACCTGTACGCGCATATCGATTCGATCCATCAATGGACCAGAAAGTTTTCCTAAGTAGCGTCGTACCTGAATTGAAGAACATGTGCAGTTGCGCCCTTTACCTGTGAATTTTCCGCATGGACAAGGATTAGCAGCAAGTACCAAGAGAAAATGTGCGGGAAAAGTTATATTTCCAACGCTTCGAGTAATCGTAATTGTTCCTGATTCAAGTGGTTGCCGCAGCGAATCAAGAACTCCGATGGCACATTCGGGTGCTTCATCGATAAAGAGAACACCATGATGAGCCAGGCTGCATGCACCAGGTTTGATGACATGCGATCCACCGCCAACGATGGATGCACGCGATGCAGTGTGATGTGGAGAAACTATGGGTGCAACAAGTGACATCGGTGAACGAGTTCCGAGGGCACCGGATATTGAATGCACTGCAGTTACTTCAAGGGCTTGATCTACAGTCAGAGCAGGCAAGATAGTTGGAATTCGAGATGCAATCATCGTCTTGCCAGTACCAGGCGGGCCGATTAGTAAGAGATGGTGCCCCCCGCTTGCCGCAACTTCGGCCGCGAAGCGAGCTTTCATTTGTCCTGCAACATCTGAAAAATCTAGGTACTCATCGACATCCGTTTGATCAAGATCAAGCTCTTGCGCGACAGGATGTTCGCCGGTTCGCCCCCACATCAGTACTTCGCGAAGATTTTCAAAGGTGGATATCTGCATCTGAGTCATGAGCGCTGCTTCTGCACGATTTGCAGCCGGAACTATTGCCCGAGTAATTCCAGATTTATATGCCGCAATTAGCGCTGGCAGCACACCTCGGACCGGGCGAATTTTTCCATCGAGTGCGAGTTCGCCAAGTACAACCATCCTGGTAAAAGGTTCTTGTGGAACGGTTCCGTGTGCAATCAGAATCGCAAGTGCAATTGATAGATCAAAGCTAGATCCACTCTTTGGAAGCCAAGCTGGAGATAGAGAAACTGTGACCTTTCGATTGGGCCACGTTTCGCTGCAGTTGGTAAGTGCGGCGCGGACTCGATCACGAGATTCTTGAAGCGCGGCATCTGGCAATCCGAGTAGCGAGTACATAGGAATTCCATCGGAAATATCAACTTCAACCTCAACGACGCTGCCAGTAAGACCAAGAAGTGCAACGCTTTGTGTTTGGCCAATACTCATAGCACGCCTGCACGATATTCGAGAGTATGAGTGCCATCTGAAGCGATCACGATTGCAACTACATCGATACTGAAATCACATCCAAGACACCCGTGCGTTGCAAGCCAACCTAGGGCTAAACGTTGCATTCGATGTGCTTTGTCGCGATTGATTGCCTCGAAGGGATGTCCGAATGCCAATGAGCTTCGGGTCTTTACCTCAATGAAATGAAATATGCCGTCGACTGATAGGGAAATTACATCTATCTCGCCTTCGCGAATTCGCCAATTACGATCGAGTATTTCATCGCCTCGCTCGAGTACATATCGAACTGTAATTTCTTCACCAAATGTCCCAGTACGTTGCTTGGGGCCGGGTTTCTTTATTTTGGATGCCATGCGCGGCAGGGTAAGACTCCGCTAGGGTCACCAGATAATGAATATTTGCTTCTGTGGAAACTATTTCTGTAGGGCTGCAATATTTGCGAACGATTTTCGATGTTCTACACACGCACCATGTTCTGCAAGGGCTGCCGTGTGCTTCGCGGTGATATAGCCCTTATGTTGGGCAAATCCATACTGAGGGTAGATAGCATCGAGTTTAATCATCATGCGATCTCGAGTTACCTTGGCAATAATCGATGCCGCGCTAATAGCAGTTACTACTTGATCGCCCTTCCACACTGCAACGTTAGGAATTGCAAGCCCTTCGATGGCATATCCATCTGTAAGAACATATGCGGGTTCAATTGCAAGACCTTTGACTGCTCGGCGCATTCCATCAAGGTTTGCGGCATGTACTCCGCGTTCATCAATTTCTGCTGGCGGAACAATAATCACACTGACGCTTTCAGCGATATTCATAATGACATCAAAGAGAATTTCTCTTTTGGCTTCAGAGACTTCTTTGGAATCACGTACCTCTGATAATTCAGGTGCTGTTGGATCTTTTAAAATAACAGCTGCAACTACGAGTGGCCCGGCGCATGGACCGCGGCCTGCCTCATCAACTCCAGCAATAGGAGATATGCCAGCGTTACGAAGAAGTTCTTCGATCGCTTTCATTATGAATACCTACTTGATTGGATTGTGCGATGGAACAAGGCCTGCATCTTTTAGTGGCCAGATAATTGCGTACACGCGTCCTGTAATACGTGAGACTGGTACAAATCCTTTGTTCACATCATCTTGGTGATATCGAGAATCAGCAGAGGAGCCACGGTGATCGCCCATGACCCAGACCTTGCCTTCAGGAACAGTTACGTTAAAGTCCATCTCGCTCGGTTTATTTCCGGCAAAGATATATGGCTCAGAAGTCGTCTTGTCATTGATTATTAACCCACCAGTTTTTGAACAACAGACGATGTGATCTCCGGCAACGCCAATAACGCGTTTTACAAGATATTGCTTCGCAGGATTGGGAAGTACTCCGACAGCGACAAATCCTTCTTTAATCTTTGCTAACACTTTATTCTCTGTGCCCGCAAAGGGTTCGGGAAGCCAATTAGCTGGATCGCGGAAGACAACAACATCACCACGATGAATTGATCCCGAAATAAATGGAATCTTATTAACTGCAACGCGATCATTGATTTGAAGTGTGTTCTCCATCGAACCTGATGGGATAAAGAAGAATTGCACCAGGAAAGTCTTGATGATCAGAGATACGGCGAGCGCAACGATTACAAGAACCGGGAACTCGCGAAGGAGTGAGCCGCCACGTTTCAATTTAAAGCCTGGGCGACATGAAGGAGAGGGAAATTACTCTGCGGGTGTTTCAGTTGCTTCAGCAGCTGGAGCTTCATCAGCAACAGCTTCGACTACTGCAACTTCTTCTACAGTTTCCGCTACAGCGACAACTTCTGTAATCGCATCCTGAGCTGGAACCTCGGACTCAGCAATGACTGCCACTGGCTCGGACACAACTTCGGCAATAGGTGTTGAAAGAATTCCATCGCCGTAACCAACAACGCCATCGCGCTTTTCGCGAATCTTTGCAGCCTTACCGCGAAGATCGCGGAGGTAGTAGAGCTTTGCGCGGCGAACATCGCCCTTAGTGACAAGTTCAATCTTTTCAATAACTGGTGTGTGTACTGGGAATGTGCGCTCTACGCCAACGCCGTATGAAACCTTACGGATTGTGAAAGTTTCGCGGACTCCATCGCCTTGGCGACCTATAACGATTCCCTGGAATACCTGAAGACGTGACTTGCTACCTTCGATAACACGGACGTGAATCTTGAGTTCATCGCCTGCGCGGAACTGTGGGATGTCCTTACGAAGTGAGGCTGCATCTACGACGTCGAGAATGTTCATGGTTATTCCTGTTCATTACCAAATTAACTTGCGCTAATTGAGCACGGTATCGCCGTGCAGACTGCGTATCTTGCCACAGAAGGGGGGCCAGACGTAAATCGGCAGATCTGGGGTGAAAATTACGCGTGGAGATTGAGGAAGGATTCAAGCTCTGCATAGAGGGTCGAACCCGCCGCAAGGGTAGTCATATAGGGCGCTTGGCCATAGAGACCAAAACGTGCACCTGCCTCGGTGGCAACCAAACTCGCTGCAGCCCAATCCCACTCTTTGAGTCCATCTTCGTAATACGCATCGAGTGCGCCCATTGCAACGTGACAGATATCAACTGCTGCTGCTCCATTGCGGCGAATATCTCGAATAATTGGAAGCATCCGTCCAACATTTTCAATTTGGCGATCGCGATGTGCCACATCGTATTGAAAGCCTGTTCCGATAAATGCTCGGTTTAACTCAATAGGTTCGTTGACCTTAATTTTTTTGCCGTTGAAGAATGCGCCGCCACCTCGAGTTGCCCACCACATTGAATTAATTGTGGGCGCAGTAACGACTCCGACTACTGAGCCCTCACTATCTTTGGCCGCGATAGAGACATTCCACCCAGGTAATCCATAGAAATAATTGACGGTTCCATCGAGTGGATCGATAACCCAGGTGATTCCAGACTTACTTTCGATTGCAGCACCTTCTTCGCCGATCATTCCATCATCGGGGCGGGCTGCAAGAAGTGATTGCACGATAAATTTTTCTGCCTTTTTATCCATCTGAGTGACGATATCGATGGCGGTGGACTTCTCTTCGATTTCGAATGCGGGAGGGCGATCCATCAGTAGGGCGCCTGCATCTGCCCCTACCTTCCGCGCTAATTCGAGCAACTCCGCATACATAAGTGAAGTCTAAAGGGTCTATCTCTCGAGAAATTACCACCTCATCGGATATTCTCACCCTTATGAGTGAGCTTCGATTTACCGGCAAGTCTGAAGATGGAAACCATCTCGCACTTGTCGATGGCGAGGGAAACAATTATTCAGTTCGCATCAGCGACACTCTTCGTGCCACAGTAAATCAACCAAGACTTTCTTCCGTTCCTTCATCAGATGCAGTCGAGACAATCTCGGTCAAAGAGATACAACGACGTCTTCGTGCGGGTGAAAGTTTTGAGCAAGTTGCTCGCGAAGGTCAGACAACCCTCGATAAAGTCGAACGTTTCTCTGGACCTATTATGCAAGAGCGTGAATACATCCTCGCACGAGCTCGCGAACTCGTGATGCGCAAAGATGTACATCGTTCCGATCTCACATTCTCTGATGTAGTTTTAGCGAAACTTGCTCCGCGTGGTGTCGATGTAGATGCAATTTCCTGGAACACCTGGCGCCTGCTCGATGGCACATGGCATATCGAACTTCACTATCCCAATCGCGATGGAAATGGTTTAGCTACCTGGATCTTTGATCTTGCACGTCGCGCACTTGATGCAGCAGATGACAATGGCGCTTGGCTTATCGATGAAGATGCACCTGTCAGAGTTATGACACCTGGCATCATTCATGCCGAGCCAACTCACCCTTCACGTCTTGACGAACCAAAACCTGATCTGCAGATTCCTCGCATTGCAGATCTCTTTGAAGATCCAGAAGTCAAAGCTGAGACTCCACGCCTTGCCGTCATTCGCGAAGCACCATCTGTGACAGATTCTCAAGATGGAATCACAGCACGCGCCAAAGTGCCTTCATGGGATGAAATTATGTTTGGCCGTAAATCAGAAGAGCTACCTGAAGATAATGAGATTACTTCTGCGCCGTCAGCAATGGCACAGAACTTTCAATCACTGAATCTCCGCCGTGATGACCAATCATTGCGCCCTCTTTATCGCTGCGCTCTGGATCAAGTAGAACTATATTTTCTTGAGCAATCGCAATCACATC
>CAIMXQ010000154.1 GCA_903845465.1 uncultured Actinomycetes bacterium | reverse complement strand
GGGAGTCGTGGTAATTACGAATAGCAAGCAAGCCTGCAAATTCACCTTGGCTACCTGCATTTGGCTGGAGAGATACTGCGTCATAGCCGGTGATAGCAACGAGCCAATCAGAGAGCTGTTGAATGAGTAGACGCGATCCTTGCGATTGCTCGGCCGGTGCAAAAGGATGAAGCGATGCAAACTCTGGCCATGTGACCGCTTCCATCTCAGTTGTGGCATTGAGCTTCATGGTGCAGGAACCTAGAGGAATCATTGTGCGATCAAGGGCTAAATCGCGATCTGCAAGTGTGCGCAGATAGCGCAACATCGCAGTCTCTGAAAAGTAGGTATTGAAGACAGGATGTGTCAGATAAGCAATGGTGCGTGCATGTGTTGTTGTAATTGCCTTTGGCTTGGTATCTGTGAGCCCGAGTATCGTTAACACTTCTGCAAAGAGCGCCTCAGTTGTGGACTCGTCGAATGAGATTCGAATTTGTGTTGGCGATACACGCCCAAAATTTATTCTCTTTGCTGCAGCTGCCTTATGCATTGCTGCAGCATCTTTGACATCAATGGTGACGGTGTCGAAGACATTTGTATTACGAGAATCTGACGCTTGCTGCAAACGGGATGCGAAAGAGTGCACACGCTCCGCGATAAGACGCAGACCTGTTGGGCCATGCCACATCGCATAGAAGGCGCTCATATTTGCGAGCAAAACTTGGGCGGTGCAGATATTACTTGTCGCCTTATCGCGACGGATATGTTGTTCGCGAGTTTGTAGCGCTAAACGAAATGCTGGATTGCCATGTGAGTCGACGCTCTGACCAACAAGACGACCTGGAAGAGATCTCTCTAGGCCTGCACGCACAGCCATGAATCCGGCGTGTGGACCACCAAATCCCATTGGGACACCAAAGCGTTGCGATGTACCCACTGCAATATCTGCGCCCCACTCCCCTGGCGGCGTGATGAGAGTCAACGCAAGAAGATCGGTTGCAGCGATAACAAGTGCATCACGTGAATGCGCATACGTTGCAACGGCCGAATAATCCACAATCTCTCCAGTGGCATCTGGGTATTGCAGGAGCAATCCGAAGAATTCTCTGTCGTATCCACCGCGTGCTACGTGTCCTGCATCAACTTCAACCACAGTAATCCCCAATGGCTTTGCCCGAGTTGCGACAACAGCCTTTGTCTGTGGGTGTACATGTTCTTCAATCAGAAATACAGCGTCATCACTTGTCTTTGATGTACGGCGGGCAAGAGTCATTGCCTCTGCCGCAGCCGTTGATTCATCGAGCATTGATGCATTAGAAAGTGAGAGAGCAGTCATATCGCAGATGACAGTTTGGAATGCAAAGAGCGCCTCTAAGCGTCCCTGCGAAATTTCTGGTTGATACGGTGTGTAGGCGGTGTACCAAGCTGGATTCTCTAGAACATTTCGTTTGATAACAGGCGGAGTAATTGTCCCGTAATAACCACCACCGATGAGCGATGTGAAGACTTCGTTCTTCTCTGCAATTGCGCGGAGTTCAGCAATGACATCGACCTCGCTCTTTGCGGTGTCCAAAACCGTGTCGAGAGTCTTCTCAATCTGGATATTTGCAGGAACTACCTCTGCAATAAATTTTTTGATATCGGAGTACCCAAGAAGTTGGAGCATCTCTGCTTCATCTGTTGCAGATGGACCAATATGGCGATCCTCAAAGTCTTGATAGTTGCTCAAAGCCACTCCCCTGTAACAGAACGCCTGTGCGCCCTAGGGAAGGAAATATATGAGTATTAGGCGCCTTTCGCATTCCGGCGGAGAGAGAGTTCGTCGTTATTTTCCCCACCAACGACCTCACCATTGACTTCACCTTGAAGCGTTGCAAGAGAACCCTCAACTTCATGCCAAACGCGTCCTACTGCGATTCCAAATACACCTTGGCCACCAGCGAGCAAATCGACAATCTCGTCGGCACTTGCACACTCATAAATAGATGCGCCATCACTCATGAGGGTGATGCTCTCGAGTTCAACAACGCCGCGATCGCGAAGATGGTTAACAGCTGTACGAATATTTTGCAGTGATACACCTGCATCGAGAAGTCGCTTCACAATCTTCAGAACAAGGATGTCGCGAAAACCATAGAGACGTGCACTTCCAGAACCAGTTGCTGTTCGGATGGAAGGTTCGACTAAACCAGTACGTGCCCAATAATCTAATTGACGATATGAAATTCCAGCCGCAGAGCATGCAGTAGCGCCGCGGTAGCCGATTTCAAATTTTTCTTCAGTCACGAGAGGGGGCTCGCTTTCATGTGGTGGGGTTGGGTAAAGGTTACGCCTGCGCCTTCTGAAAATACGAGACCGACACGAACAAAACCTCTACTTGAGGTTGAGACTTCTACGCCTACCCTGCGAAGTCTTCGGGGTTGATTCCATTGAGGAATTCGCGGAAAGCCTCGAGCTCTTGATCCCCCGAAGCCGATACCTCATTGGCGATCTGTTCAGGGATATCGATTCCCACCTCATCCAACATCTGGGAGTTGACCATGATGTTGCTCTTGGTTCGAAGGGCTACTGCGATCGCATCCGATGGGCGAACAGAGAGCGCTTCAATGGCTCCCGTCGCGTTACGCATCAGCAGTTCGGCAAAGAAGATGCCATCTTTAATCCCAGTGATATGGACACTCGTCAGCGTTGTGTCTAAACGGTCCAGCAGATCGCGAATCAGATCATGTGTCAGCGGACGTTGGGCCTCCAGCCCCTGTTG
>CAIMXQ010000153.1 GCA_903845465.1 uncultured Actinomycetes bacterium | reverse complement strand
TCCGCGAGCGCCGAGTCCTGTTTCATGTGCAAGGTTACGAACGAGAGCGTTGACTCCAGCTTTAGAAATTCTGTATGGCGCAAGGCCACCTGCATTTCCAGGTCCTGACATTCTTCCTAAACATGCAGAGAAGATAATGACTCTTCCATCACGAGCTTCTGCCATTGCGGGCGCTATTCCGTTAACAAGTTGAAATACAGAGTCAAGGTTGATTGCCATCACTCGTCGCCACTCTGCATCGTCAGTCTTCAAAGTCTTTGACATCTTTGCGCTCATGACTCCATGCGCAAGTACGAGAACTTTCGGAGTTGTCAGAGATTGCGTCAGCGAATCGATGAGTTCGCGAACAAGTAGTGGCTGCTCGAGGTCACATGTAAATGTTGAGATATGCGCTGTGGTGACCCCGTTGCGGTACCGATCTGCTTCGCGAATTTCATTGGCGGAGCTTTCAAGTCGCTGCGAATCTTTTGCGATCAGAGCGATATCGAACCCTTGCAGAGCGAGGGCAAGTGCAACCTCATAGCCGAGCCCTCTGCTTCCGCCGGTGATGATGGCAAGTGGGCGAGCGCTCTGCGAATTCATGGGCAAACCCTCTCAAGAATTCTTAAGGGCTGCCCTTCGAAATCAGCCCCGAGGTCGAAAAAATGTGCGCAATCTCGCGTGCTCTGGGGGCTTTCGCCATTTATTCAGCGCTCTCACAGCCGATAGTCTTAGGGTGCATGTAAGAGAGACCGCAAAGGAGCGCTCAGTGTCGCAATCAGGTCAGGACTTTGGCGCTAATGATTGGCTCGTCGAAGAAATGTTCGAGCGCTACCAAGCAGATCCTTCGTCAGTCCCCGCAGAATGGGTAACTCACTTTCAAAATAATCCGCAGGCAGGCGCAGCAACTAGTGCGCCGCAAACTAGTGCGCCGCAAACTAGTGCACCCAAGGGTGGCACTCCCCCGGTTCCTAAAGCGGTTGTACAACCCAACATTTCAATGTCAGGTGCTGCACCAGTTGCCGCTGTGACCCCAACTCAACCAGTCGTTCGCAACGTTCCTGCAACACCCGCAACTCCTGCACAGCCAATTGCAAAACCAATTCCTACTCTTGCAACACAGAGTGGATCTTCACTCGAACCAATTCGTGGCGTATCTGCACGTGTTGTCCAGAGCATGGAAGCATCTCTTACAGTTCCAACTGCAACGTCAGTTCGCGCAATTCCTGCCAAGTTGATGATCGATAACCGAATTGTTATTAATAATCATCTCAAGCGCGCACGCGGTGGAAAAGTTTCATTCACTCACATCATTGCGTATGCAATGATCAAGGCAATCCGTGTAATGCCCGAGATGAATGTTTTCTACGGTGAACTCGATGGTAAGCCAGCGCTTGGAAAACCAGAACATATCAATTTAGGTATCGCCATTGACTTGGCAAAGCCGGATGGAACTCGACAGCTTCTAGTTCCATCTATCAAAGGTTGCGAAGAACTTGATTTCGGTCAGTTCTGGGTTGCATACGAAGCGATTGTGAAGAAAGCGCGTGGGGGCACACTCACTGTTGAAGATTATGCGGGCACCACTGTGTCGTTGACTAACCCAGGCACAATCGGAACTGTTCACTCTGTTCCGAGATTGGTGCAGGGACAGGGCCTCATCATGGGCGTTGGTGCACTCGATTACCCAGCTGAATTTCAAGGCGCGAGCGAAGAGACTCTCGCACGCATGGCTGTGAGCAAAGTTCTTACTCTCACTAGTACCTACGATCACCGCGTAATTCAAGGTGCACAGTCAGGTGATTACCTGCGCCGCATCCACGAATTCCTGCTCGGTGCAGATGGTTTCTACGATGAAATCTTTACTGCACTTCGAATTCCATACGAGCCAATTCGTTGGGCTGTTGACTTCGCAGTTACGAAAGATGAAGAGATTGATAAGACTGCGCGCGTTCAACAACTCATTCATGCATATCGCACATGGGGTCATCTCATGGCAGATATCGATCCCCTTGTCTATGTTCAACGCACACACCCGGATCTCGATGTTGTAAACCATGGCCTTACATTGTGGGATCTTGATCGCGAATTTGCCACAGGTGGATTTGGTGGAAAGAAGTTCCTTCCATTGCGCAAGATTCTCGGAATTCTTCGCGATTCATATTGCCGCTCAATCGGTGTCGAGTACATGCATATTTCAAATCCAGAAGAACGTCAGTGGATGCAAGAACATTTGGAAGTTGGTGTTCATCTGACTGCGCGCGAAGAACAACTTCGCATTCTGCGTAAGCTCAATTCTGCTGAAGCATTTGAATCTTTCTTACAGACAAAATTCGTTGGACAGAAGCGCTTCTCACTCGAGGGTGGCGAATCAGTGATTCCACTTACCGATGCAATCGTCTCTGCGGCTGCAGAACGTGGGCTTGATGAAGTCTGTATCGGAATGCCACACCGCGGTCGCCTTAATATGCTTGCAAATATTGCAGGTAAATCTGTCGGTCAAATCTTCCAAGAATTCCAAGGCCACTATGCCGAAAACCAAGTTCATGGCTCAGGAGATGTGAAGTACCACTTAGGTACTGAGGGCGTCTTCACCTCAGAATCTGGAGCTAAGACAAAGATTTATCTCGCTGCAAATCCTTCACATCTTGAAGCAGTTAACCCAGTTCTTGAAGGAATTGTGCGCGCGAAGCAAGATCGACTCAATACAAAGGGCGCATACACAGTTCTACCAATTCTTCTTCACGGAGATGCATCCTTTGCTGGCCAAGGCGTTAACGCTGAAACAATGCAGCTTGCGGGACTTCCTGGTTATCGCACAGGCGGAACAATCCATATCGTTGTAAATAACCAAGTGGGATTTACTACATCACCGAGCGCATCACGTACTGCTCGTTACTGCACTGATGTAGCAAAGATAATTGAAGCCCCCGTCTTCCACGTCAATGGAGATGATCCCGAGGCATGTGTACGCGTTGCACACCTTGCCTTCGAATATCGCCAAGCTTTTAATAAAGATGTAGTCATCGATATGGTCTGCTACAGACGTCGTGGCCACAACGAAGGTGACGAACCAAGTTTCACTCAACCGTTGATGTACAAACTTATTGATGAGAAGCGCACAACTCGTACCTTGTATACCGAAGCACTTGTTGGCCGCGGAGATATCACTCCCGACGAAGCAGAAGAAATTGCGCGCGATTATCAGAAACAACTCGAAGATGTATTTGCATCAGTTGCAAATTATCAAGAAGAGCACGATCCAAACTTTGTCCCACCTATCGTGCCTAATGCAGAAGATGTGCCGACCTTTATCTCTGAACAACTCATCCGCGAGATTGCTGCAACACAGGTCGCAGTTCCTGAAGGATTCCATGTTCACCCCAAGCTTCTGCCTCAGCTTCAAAAGCGCGCTGAATCCATTAACGATGGCACTATCGATTGGTCAACTGGTGAAATGCTTGCCTTTGGATCCCTTCTTAAAGAGGGTCGACCAATTCGTTTGGCTGGACAAGATTCTCGTCGGGGAACATTTTCCAATCGCCACGCAGTTATCATCGATAAAGAGAATGGAAGCGAGTGGACTCCACTTCGCTCACTCATCTCTGATGCAAACCAATTCTTCGTTATCGACTCATTGCTGAGCGAATATGCAGCGATGGGCTTTGAATATGGGTACTCCGTAGTGCGTGAAGAAGCGCTCGTGCTCTGGGAAGGTCAATTTGGTGACTTCGCAAATGGCGCACAGACAATCATCGACGAATTTGTCTCTTCTGCTCTGCAAAAGTGGGGCGAGCGATCTTCCCTCGTACTTCTTCTGCCACATGGATACGAAGGCCAAGGACCAGATCATTCCTCTGCACGTATCGAACGTTTCCTAGCGCTTTGTGCCGAAAAGAATATGACGGTTGCCCAACCATCAACACCAGCTTCGTACTTCCACTTACTGCGATTCCATGCAGCAAATCCAAAGCGTCGCCCAATGGTTGTCTTCACACCGAAATCAATGTTACGACTTAAGGCTGCAGCATCTTCTATCGCTGATTTCACTTCAGGAACATTCCTTCCTGTTATCGGAGATTCAGCAGTTAATAACGCAACGCGTGTGATCTTCTGTTCAGGAAAGATTTATCACGACCTTATTGCAGAGCGCACGCGTCTGAATGACAGCAGCACCGCAATTGTTCGCGTTGAACGTCTATATCCATTCCCTGTTGCACAGATGGAAGTTGAAGCGAAGAAGTATCCGAACGCTAACTTGCTCTGGGTGCAAGATGAACCTGCAAACCAAGGAGCATGGCCTCACGTTGCACTCAGCACCACTGAAGCAATTGGTGGAACAGCAGTCGATGGTCGAGTCCTCCGTCGCATCTCTCGTCGTGCATCAGCATCGCCTGCAACTGGTAACCATCATCTTCATGAGGATGAGGCGAAGGCTTTATTAGTCGAGGCATTTACTCGCTAACCAATCTCACCGATTAGCGCACGCACCTGCCGTACCGCTATCGTTGGCAGGTTATGGAAATTCGTTCTTTTGCAGATTACTTACGCGGCCTCGACGATGCCGCGCTCATTTCCATATTTACATATCGCCCAGATCTCGTCACTCCTGTTCCACCTGATATCGCAAGCCTTGCCGCTCGCGCTTCATCTGCGCCTAGTTTGGCTCGTGCAATTGATGCGCTCAACCAATGGCAACTTCACGTCCTTGAAGTCTGCGTGATCCTTGATGAACCTTTCTCCGAAAAAGAGGTTGCAGCGCTTACAGATAAGTCGGCGCTCTTTGTTATTCCAGGGCTTATCGAACGCGGACTTCTCTATGCAGATAAAGATGGACTTCGTTCACCAACAACTCTGAAAGATGTTTTAGGAAATGAGATTGCAGGCCTTGGACCTGCATCGATGGCGAAGTTGAAATTGAAGAAGTTAGATGAAGTACCGGCTGCTTCGAAGAAAGTTCTCGATGCCATGGTGTGGGGTCCACCTCGTGGAACTATCGGAGATATTAAGAAACCTGGCGCAGGAGTTCAGTGGTTGCTCGACGAAGGTTTTCTTATTCCATTTAATCAACAGACAGTTGTTCTCCCCCGTGAAGTTGCGATCTATCTTCGCGGAAATAAAGTGCATAGAGCAATCGCGACATCACAACCTAGCGTTGAAGGTGTAAAGAGAGATTCACGGAATGTGCAGCTTGCATCCATTGCAAATATTTCAACATTCTTGCGCTGGACAGAAGAGATCCTCAATTTTTGGGCGCAAGAGCCAGCATCTGCTCTTCGCTCCGGTGGACTTGGTGTTCGCGATTTAAAGGAGATATCTCTTCATCTTGGTGTCGATGAAAGTTGCGCAGCCTTTATCGCAGAAGTTTCTTATCTTGCAGGGTTATTAACTATCGATCCTGACGATCGCATTCTGCCTACGCATCAATTTGATATCTGGTTAATGCAGAGCCCATCTGCTCGTTGGCTCACTCTTGTTTCAGCGTGGTATGCATCATCACGTTTATCTGGATTAGTTGGCCGCGAAAGCAGCAAGAACGTTGCACCGCTTGGCCCTGAACTCGATAGATCAAGTGCAGCAAGCACGCGTCGCTTAACGCTCTCTCTACTCAATGAAAATTCAGAGATTGCTCCCGATATTGATTCGCTCTTTTCATCGGCGCTCTGGCTAGCACCACTCAAGCGCTCTGGTGGGCTGCAGAAGGATTACATCTCATTTACAGTGCGCGAAGCAGAGTGGTTGGGCATTACAGGGCAAGGCGTTATCTCGCGTTACGGCGCTGATTTCCTTGCAGGTGGAGATTGCGAATCAATTAACGGCGATCTCCCAAAACCCGTAGATCACATCCTTATTCAGAGCGATAACACCGCAATTGCACCTGGCCCACTTGAGCATGAAGTTGCGCAAGAGCTAGCGTTAATTGCCGATGTTGAATCACGCGGAGGCGCCACTGTCTTTAGATTCTCTGAAAGTTCTATCCGTCGCGGACTCGATCATGGACGTACAGGCGAAGAGATTTCAAAGTTTCTCGCTAAAACTTCTAAGACTCCGATGCCACAACCGCTTGAGTATCTCATCGCAGATGTTGCGAAGAAACATGGCAAGTTGCGCGTTGGAAATACAGCGTCATTTATACGCTGCGAAGATTCAACTCTGATTACTCAAATTCTTGGCGATAAGCGCCTTGATGTTTTGGGGCTACGCAAAATTGCGCCCGAGGTCTTAATCTGCGGACATGATGCAGCAGAGGCGATGAATATCTTGCGAAGTTGCGGCTATCTTCCTGCTGGTGAAGATTCTCGCGGACTTCTACTGAGTGGACCACGTATTCAACGCGCGCAGACAAAGGCGCGTCCACCACGAGTTATCGGAGAATACGATCGACTCGATGAAGGCCAGATTGAAAGTGCGCTACGTGCACTTCGCACTGGCGAGAAATCAAGTCGTAAGCAGAGCACGATGCGCAATATTGCAACTGAGGCGTTAGGTTCGCTTCCACGCACAACTGCAAATGAGACGCTGGATCTCTTAAGTGATTATCTTCAGAACCAACCAAGTAAATCACTCTCTATTGGATATGCAGATAACAATGGTTTGGTCTCACACAGAATCATCGACCCACTTAAATTATCTGCAGGTTCACTTATTGCTCGCGATCACGCCACAGGTGAAGTGCAGACCTTTAGAATTGCCCGAATTACGGGGGTTGCCGCCTTATGACAAGCGAGAAAGACCCTCAATACGGCAGACTTGAGCCTATGTTGGCAGCTCTAGAGGCACTTGTTCGGTGTGAATCACCGACAGAAGATCTCGATGCCTGTCGCTCTGTTGTTCAACTAGCTGGCGATATTGCTACGCGGGTACTTGGAATTCCTGCACAGATTAAAGAGATCGAAGGGCGCCCCGTTTTTTGGTGGGGAGCAGAGCACCCTGAAGTTCTCGTTCTTGCACATCTCGACACTGTCTGGCCGCATGGTTCTTACCAACCGCTATGGGAAATAAATGGCGATGTACTTCGCGGACCCGGAACCTTCGATATGAAGGCTGGCTTTGTACAAGCGCTCTATGCACTTAAGGGTATTGAGGGATCTGTTGCTCTTGTTGCAACAACAGATGAAGAGACCGGAAGCCACGCATCAAAGGCTTTAATTAAAGATTTATCTTCACATGCAAAGGCAGTTCTCGTTCTTGAGGCATCTCTTGATGGAAAGGTAAAGACAGGTCGCAAAGGAACAGCGATGTATCAAATCAAAGTGCACGGTCTTGCCGCACATGCTGGCCTTGAACCTGAAAAGGGCGTCAATACGACAACTGAAATCGCACATGCAATATTGGCACTTGCATCACTCGAGAATGCAGAACACGGAACAACTGTCGTTCCCACTCTGCTTCACTCTGGAAATACAACTAATACAGTCCCAGATTTAGCAGTTCTTGATATTGATGCGCGCTCATTTTCACAAGCAGAGCTTGAAAGAGTCGATGCTGCTATTAAGAAATTTGTCCCTGTTAACCCAAAGGCACGCCTCGAAATTACTGGTGGACTCAATCGCCCACCACTGCAACCAACGTCAACGAAAGCGCTCTACGAACGCGCTGAGAAAGTTGCTGCATCCATTGGCATGAAGCCACTGGGTTGTGCAGAAGTCGGCGGAGCAAGCGATGGCAACTTCGCAGCAGCAGCTGGTGCACAAGTACTCGATGGCCTTGGCGCTGTCGGTGGTGGTGCGCATGCCCCAAATGAATGGGTCAGCATCTCTTCCATGCAAGAGCGTAGCGATTTCCTTCATGCTCTCATTAAAAACTTATTGGAAGAGGGTTCGTTGTCATGACCGATGGACCGTTGATTGTCCAGAGCGATAAGACACTTCTCCTTGATGTCGATCATGCGCTTTCTACTGAATGCCGCCGTGCGATTGCTCCATTTGCAGAACTTGAACGCTCGCCAGAACATATTCATACCTATCGATTAACAAATCTCGGCCTCTGGAATGCACGCGCTGCAGGACATGATGCCGAGCTTGTTATCGACACTCTCATTAAATATTCACGCTATGCGGTTCCGCATTCGCTGCTTGTAGATATTGCAGAGACGATGTCTCGTTACGGTCGTCTGCGTCTTGAAGCAGACCCAGTTCATGGATTGATTCTCGTAACGACAGATACCGGCGTTCTCGAAGAAGTTATTCGCGCAAAGAAGATTGCACCTTTACTTGGAGTTCGCATTGATAAGGAGACAATCGCTGTCCATCCAAGTCAACGCGGGCAGATCAAGCAATCACTTCTTCGACTAGGTTGGCCAGCTGAAGATTTCGCAGGCTATGTCGATGGTCAGGCGCACGAGATCGAACTCAAGCAAGATGGCTGGAAGATTCGCCAATATCAAGAGCATGCAGCTGAAGGTTTCTTTCACGGTGGTTCAGGAGTTGTAGTACTTCCTTGCGGCGCCGGAAAGACGATTGTTGGCGCCGCTGCTATGGCACAGGTCAAAGCGACGACTCTGATTCTCGTAACAAACACAATTGCCGCGCGTCAATGGCGTGATGAACTTCTTAAGCGCACCACTTTGACCGAGGATGAAATCGGTGAATATTCAGGTGCGAAGAAAGAAATCCGCCCTGTAACTATTGCTACATACCAAGTTATGACAAAGAAGAAGAATGGTGTCTATGCCCATTTAGATCTCTTTGATACGCATGACTGGGGGCTGATTATTTATGATGAAGTCCATCTACTTCCAGCGCCAATTTTCCGCTTTACCGCCGATATTCAATCACGCCGTCGCCTTGGACTTACTGCAACACTGGTTCGCGAAGATGGAATGGAAGGCGAAGTGTTCTCACTCATCGGTCCGAAGAGATTCGATGTGCCATGGAAAGAGATTGAAGCACAAGGATATATCGCACCTGCTGAATGTATTGAGGTGCGAGTAAATCTAACTGAGGCAGAGCGACTTTCTTATGCCACAGCAGAACCCGAAGAACGTTATCGGTACTGCGCCACAACACGTACCAAGCGTAATGTTGTCGAAGAACTTGTTGCTCATCATGCTGGCGATCAAGTTCTTGTCATCGGTCAATATATTGACCAGCTCGATGATCTCTCTGAAACTCTAGGCGTTCCACTTATTAAAGGTGATACTCCACAGAAAGAACGCGAACGTCTCTTTGCGGCATTTAGAACTGGCGAAATCACATGTTTAGTTGTCTCTAAAGTTGCCAACTTCTCTGTTGATTTGCCTGAGGCAACAATTGCAATTCAGGTATCAGGTGCATTTGGTTCGCGCCAAGAAGAAGCGCAACGTCTGGGTCGTATCTTGCGCCCCAAGGCAGATGGTCGTACTGCAAAGTTTTACTCTGTAGTTTCTCGCGACACTATCGACCAAGATTTTGCGCAGAACCGTCAACGCTTCTTAGCTGAACAGGGTTATTCCTATCGAATTATTGATGCCGACGATGTTTTTCAAGGGAAGTTCTAAAGCGTTCTGGATCGACCTTGTAAAAGTCATGGTGTTCGCCATTGATGTGAATAACCGGAACTTCATTTCCGTATAACTTCTCAAGTTCTGGATTGCCATCTATATAGATGACATCGATGGTGAATGCCAGCTCCTCGCGCATACTTTCTAAGGTATTCACAGCATTTTCACAAAGGTGACAGCCGTGACGGGAGAAAACGGTGACCATGACTACATTCTCGCACCCTGATAGCGTTGCCCGCTATGAGGCGCTATTCCCTACGAGTAATCAGCGCCCTGGTCACTCTTCTCTCACTTCTGACACCAATTCAATCGCATGCACTTTCCAACTTTAAAGAAGCCCCTTCCACTGTTTGGGGCCATACCTTTGCAGGAAAATCAACGGGGACGACGCAATCACGTCCACCAAAAACTGCCCACGTCGAACAGAAATCAAAGTTCCAAGTTAATTATAAGAATTTTCCAGATTGGGCTAAGAAGGATTTCCAAGCTGCGGTAGATGTGTGGAGTGCAAACTTCGCATCCAACGTTCCCGTAACCATTGATGCGTCATGGGGGCGCACTGCATCATTTGGAGTACTTGGCAGTGCGCGACCTGGAAATTACTTTGCTGGTTTCGATGGCGCACCCGATGCAAGTCTTTGGTATCCATCTGCTCTTGCTAATGCTCTAGCTGGCAAAGATTTAGATCCTGGTAACCCCGAGATGGTGATCCAAGTGAATTCAATGGCGACATGGGATACGCGCAACGACGGAGCACCACGTAGCAATGAATATGATCTCGAATCAGTCTTTCTTCATGAAATGGCACATGGTTTAGGTTTTCTCTCAACTGATTCGTATGACTCATTCTTTGGATATGGAACCATCGAACAACCCACACCATACGATGCATATACACAGTTGCCAGATAAGCGACGTCTATCAGATCTTCCTTCACCATCGCTCGATCTCGGAAATGCATTGACATCAACACTTGTCTGGGCTGGTGAAAGTGGAACTGCAGCTAATGGTGGAAAACCAATTGTTTTATACACGCCTTCTCGTTATGAAGAAGGTTCATCAGTAAGTCATATCGATGAAACTACCTACGCAAATTTAGGTTCAAATTCGATCATGACTCCAAACCTTGATTCAGGTGAAATCTATCGAGATCCAGGCTCGCTCTTGCTCGGAATGTTAGAAGATCTTCGGCGTAAACCTCCCGTAGGAGTTGCAGTAGGTGTGCCACAAGTAGTGCGTAATGCACAAGCTCTCATCGCAGATGCATCTGCCATTATTACCTTCGACCCGCCTGCCAATGCTCGTACAGCGCAAATCACGACATATTCCGTACGAAACCTTAAGACAGACCAAGTTAAGAGCGCGACTTCATCCCCGATTACATTTACCGGACTCAAGAATGGCACCAGCTACACCTTCAGTATCGTCTCTTCGAATACAAATGGAACTTCTGATGCTGTAACTACCGCAGCCGTAACACCACAACCTGATTGGCAGCATCTTGTAATTGATCCTGGCGCCAATATTCGTCATATAACAAGTATCAACTTCAATGGAAAACCGCTCATTGCATATTCAAATGCCAAGACCGGAATCCTCAAAATTGCAGCGTGGGATGGAAAGACCTGGAAGAAGACAACTGTCGATGGCGCGGGTGGAACAGCTGGACGAACTAAGTCAGCAATTACCAGTCCGATCTCACTGTGTGTCAATGGCAGCGGAACTAAACAGACGCTACATATCTTCTACTCCGAAAGTGATGATCGAGACCTTCACTATGCAACCTTTGATGGCAAGAACTTCATCTACGACATTGTTGACGGCAACGGCGTTCAGGTAAACGATTACAAGGATCCTGTGCGCGTGCGTACCGGAAGCGATGTCAGTATCTCCAGCGCCTGTGTAGCAACTGCAGGGGGTATTCAAGTCTTTTATCGCGATGAAAGCCAAGGAATTCTTTTAGGTGCAACAAAGGCAAAGGGAGCAAAGACCTGGAGCTACGAACTAGTCGATGGTGATCGCAAGACAGATGGCCGTAGCACCGGAGATGTTGCATTCCATTTGAAGGCTCTCTTTGATGGCAAGAAGACATATGTTGTATACGACTCAGTCCTTACAATCAACCAGAAGAAGGAACCGACCTCCGGCGAAGTTCGAGTTGCATCACGTAATACTTTCGCGCCAGGTGATTGGAGCTACTTCAATTTAGATACATCAGGAAGTGCAACACCAATGACCGGCTTTGATGTATCCATTGCAAAGACTCTCGATGGCGTTCAGGCATCTTGGTTAATCTCATCTCCTACGACTGCGCCCGATGCAAATCGGATTCGTTGGAGTTTGATTCAGAATCCTCCAACTCAAGGTGTCGCAACTAGTGAATCATTCGGTACTCCATCCAAATACCTCAATACTGATGGAACATCTATCGCCTACAACTGTGCGCAGCGCATCTGCGTGCTCGATACTGCTCGCGCCGTTCCTACGATTAAATTGGTCTCATCAGAGCAGAACACGGCGGGAAGTGATTCCGCATGGGTTGTTATCGGTCGCGTTAAATATCTTGTTGCTTCATATAAAGGCGACCTATCAATGCTCCGCCCGTAAGAGCCTTAAGATTCAGCGCGCAGGTGCGTGAAAGATTGAAAGAGATCCATCGTTTGATGTAGCCAGGCCATATATTCCAATATCTTTTGAAAAGGCTAGCGCTGTAGGGCTAACTAACTCTGGCGCGCCATATGCCCCCGTTATAACGCCTTTGCTATCAAAGACGATCAGCGCAAGTTGTGGTGAAGTTGCTTTCCACCCAGTAACCCCCGCAATTACAGAGGTCGATCCCATGACCGCATACGTGAGGGCTCCACTGGTTGCAACCATGGATACTCCATTTGTTGGAATTCGCGTTGTCCACGTTGGCGCAAATGCGGCGGTAAATTTTGTAAAGGCGCTCTCAATCTTCTTGCCGGTCTTCACATAACCGGTGAGCGAAAGTGATGTATCGGCGAAGTTCCATGATCTATCAGCTTTTGGTGCAGAGCTTCGAACTATCGATGTAACTGCTCCTGCCTTATTGATCTTCGCCAAGATTCCATCGCGAATTCCGACGTTCTTCTTTCCACCGAGAGTTTCAGAGCTGGTGCCAAAGACGCTCATACTGCCATCGATATTTCGCACGACTGAGTTAAGTTGAGTCTTTGAACTTCCAATCATCATCGGCTTTCCAAATATTCCAGTTGGCGACATCGAAATTGCAAATGACTTGTCATTTATCTGGCCAACAACGCTGACTCCAGATACATTGACTGAGATCGCATTTATTAGGGCAGGAACAGTTTGTGCGAGTGAGTATGTTGCAAGCACATCTCCTGTTGGAGAGAGTTTCCATAACGTCAAAAGATTCATATCTCCACGCAATCTAGAGAGTGGTTCTGCGACGACACCATCTGGGTTATCTGCAGGGAGTTGAATGGTTGATGTATCAACCGGTGTGAGCGATGCGCTATCACCGGCTAGCCACACTGTGCCTGTGCCATCTACTGCGCCAGCCAAGGCAATCTCATCTGCACCAGAATCAATGGTTTTCTGCCATAGCTGTACACCGTTTACATCAAGGCCCGTCAGCACAATATTTGTGTTTGTGCCGCTTGTATTTAGGTATGTAATAACGGTCTTGCCTGAGATTAGTAATCCTTCTGCACCTTGCGCACTTGTTAGAATATCGAGCTTTTTCATGGCAATGCTCTTTGTGGCAGCACTTGCAATTGGATTTAAGGTTATTGTCGATGAAGCAAGTGCAAAGATAAGGAGTGTGGTGCAAACTAGTCGTGCAGGGGTTTTCATTATTGCGCAAGCTCTCCAGCGCGACGTGCCGATGCCGCCATTGCGCGCGCAACAATCTCTGAAATTCCTGCTTCATCAAATACTGCAAGCGCCTCAGCAGTTGCGCCTTTAAGGCTTGTCACCTTTTCACGGAGACGAGTTGGATTATCTCCAGACTCATCAAGGAGAGCGGCTGCTCCCACAATTGTTTGGATTGTTAGCGTTGTTGCATCTTCGCGGGATAGCCCCATTGCAACTGAGCCATCGACCATCGCCTCAACAAATCTAAAGAAATATGCAGGCCCTGATCCACTTGTTCCTGTCAGTGCATTCTGTAAATCCTCAGGTATCTCAACCGCCTTACCTGTTGCAGCAAGCAACGTCTGAATAAATTTCTTCTGTGCATCTGTCACACCGGCGCTGAGTGAATAACCAGCCATTCCCTTACCAATAAGAGTTGGAGTATTGGGCATAACCCGTGCGATGCATGAATGGTGATTGAGCCCTGCAGAGATTCCGGAGATTGTCTTTCCAGCAAGGAGTGAGATCACAAGGGCATCACTGCGAAGATGCGGCGCGATCTCTGGCATGAGCTCTGCCAAGCCCTGAGGCTTGATTCCAAGCAATACAACATCACTTGTTACCAGAGCCTGATCGAGCGCCTTAATTGAGATTTCATACTTTGCCTTCAGCTCATCTCCTCTTTCAGGACGACGAACAACCGCTGTTATAGATGATGCAGCAACTCCAGAACGTATAAGGGCTGCGATAAATGCTTCACCCATTACTCCGGCACCAACTACTGCTATCTGATTAGCCATGGCGAAAGAGTACGCGTAGGCTCTGCGACTATGTCAGAGATAAAGCCAGGTTTCGCTCGCGACTGGGTCGAATTTGCAGACCCAAATGATGAGGAAGAAATCTTTAAGTGTGACCTAACGTGGTTGACCTCGTTCTGGACCTGTATCTATGGCGATGGCTGCCAAGGTGTATTTAAGGACCGCCCCAACGATGGCTGCTGTACCGAAGGCGCTATGTACTCTGATGAAGATGATGAAGAGCGTGTACGTAAAGCCGCTGAATTCCTCACTCCTGAAATGTGGCAATTTTATGAAGAAGCTCGCCCAAAGAAGCCGGGTGGAAAACTTCGCATTACAGATTTAGACGAAGATAAAGATCGCAAGACTCGCACTGTAAATAATGCTTGCATCTTCCTTAATCGCAAAGGTCATGAAGCTCCAGGATTTACTGGTGACTTCGGTTGCGTGCTTCATCACCTAGCACAGAAGCGAAATATTCACTTTGTAGATACAAAGCCAGATGTTTGTTGGCAGCTTCCACTTCGCAGGAGTTTCGAAACTCGCGAAGTCGGCGAGCGCGAATATTCCGTAACAGTAATTGGCGAATACGAACGTCTTGGTTGGGGCGATGGCGGCGATGATTTCGATTGGTACTGCACAAGCAATACCGATGCACACGTTGGCAGCGAACCTGTCTATATTTCAAATAAGGCAGAGCTTTCACAGCTGATGGGTAAGGATGCATATGCAATCCTGGCCGAACATTGCGATCGCCGCGTTCAGGGTATTCGCGATGCGCAGAAGCGCTCTTTGCCACTCTTCGTGATTCAACACCCAGCCTCAATCGCTGCCGGCAAGTAGTCAGCCCCCTGCTCTAACCTACGACTATGGCCAAGGTTGAGAAGGATCCATTCCGCTGCTCCGAATGCGGATGGACATCCCAGAAATGGGTTGGACGATGCGGTGAATGCCAAGCATGGGGCTCTGTAGAAGAGTTAGCAGCACCAAAGAAACTCTCACTCGTTCCAGGTTCTGTTACATCAAAGGCAACACCCATCGGCGATGTTGATCTCTCATCTGCTCGTGCACGTGCAACAGGTGTCTCTGAACTCGATCGCGTACTCGGTGGCGGCTTAGTTCCAGGGGCTGCAATTCTTCTCGCAGGCGAACCCGGTGTTGGTAAATCAACTCTCCTCTTATCTGTTGCAGCGCAAACTGCAGCTAAGGGAATTCCTGCGCTCTATATCTCCGGCGAAGAATCTGCATCACAAGTACGCCTTCGCGCAGAACGAATAAGCGCAGTTGATCCTCAACTCTTTCTTGCATCAGAAACTGATTTGGGTGCAGTTATCGCTCATATCGATGCAGTTAAACCTGAACTTCTGATTATCGACTCCGTGCAGACTATCGGGTCATCGACTGCAGATGGCTCCCCTGGCGGCGTTACACAGGTGCGCGAAGTTGCAGGTGCGCTGATTCGTATCTGTAAAGATCGCGATATTACTCTTCTCCTTGTTGGCCATGTAACAAAAGATGGATCCATTGCAGGTCCACGACTTCTCGAACATATCGTCGATGTTGTTCTCCAATTTGAGGGCGAACGTCATTCGCGTCTGCGTTTAATTCGCGCCATCAAAAACCGTTTCGGCGCCAGCGATGAAGTTGGCTGTTTCGATCTCAGCGATACCGGTATTGAAAGCGTTCTTGATCCAACAGGTCTATTTACATCGCGCCATGCCGAACCCGTGCCGGGCACATGTGTCACCGTCACTCTCGAAGGTCGTCGCCCATTACTTGCTGAAATCCAAGCGCTCGTTAGCGCAGGTCGCGAGAACGATTTCGGTAATGCTCGTCGTGTTACAAGTGGCCTCGATTCTGCGCGTACATCAATGACGCTAGCTGTCCTCGAACTCCGCGCACATATTCGTGTGGGTGGCCGCGATGTCTATGCCGCCACAGTTGGCGGAATGAAGATGTCAGAACCTGCTGCAGATCTTGCACTTGCACTCGCTGTCGCATCTGCGGCTAAAGGTTTAGCTCTTCCCGCAGATCTCGTTGCAATCGGTGAAGTCGGTCTTGCTGGTGAAATTCGCAAAGTAAGCGGCGTATCTCGTCGCTTAGCTGAGGCATATCGCCTCGGGTTTAAGCGAGCACTTGTTCCAGCTGGCTCTGATGTAAAGATCGATGGCATGGAGATCGTTGAAGTATCACGACTTGATCAAGCGCTACAGCGAGTAAAAATCACTGGCGAATAATGCTCGAGAAAGAGATCATTTCTTGGTTTAAGAAGAATAAGCGTGATCTTCCGTGGCGCAATACAGATACTTGGGGCGTACTTGTATCTGAATTTATGTTGCAACAGACTCCTGTTAACCGAGTACTTCCGGTCTATACCGAGTGGATGAAACGCTGGCCAACACCTGCACATCTTGCAAAGGCGACTCCCGCAGAAGTTATCACTGCATGGGGCAGGCTCGGTTATCCACGACGTGCGCTACGGCTGCATGAATGTGCGAAAGTTATTACCTCGCAATATAAAGGAGTAATCCCACGCGAAGAGTCAGAACTTCGCGCACTTCCAGGCATAGGCGAATACACCGCTGCTGCAATGGTGGCATTTGCATTTGGTGGTCGATCCCTTGTTTTAGATATCAATATCCGAAGACTCTTTGCGCGTATCTTCGATGGCGTTCAATCTCCAAAGCTTTCTGCAACGAAAGATGAGAAATCTAGGTATGAAGAGTTGATCCCAAAGAGGGATCCGCATTTGTGGGCTGCGGCAACGATGGAACTTGGTGCGCTGGTCTGTACTTCACAATCGCCAAAATGTGGAATCTGCCCTGTAGCAAACGAGTGCACCTGGCGCAGCCTTGATTATCCAAAATCTGATGTCATCAAACGAACACAGAGTTGGCATGGCACTGATCGCCAATGTCGCGGAACTGTTGTTCAAGCACTTCGCGAGAATGAATCTCTTACAAAGACGCAGATTGCACAGTTATGGGATGTGCCTTCACAGTTAGAGAAAGCGCTTTTAACTCTTCTCGATGATGGACTTATCGAAGCTCAAGGCAAGAACAAGTTCTCGCTGCCTCGTACTTAGTTAAGAAGAGAGATTAAGCAGTAGGTGCTTCAGCTAGATTCTCTGGAGTGTCAGGTGATGAAACCTTAGGGGAAC
>CAIMXQ010000152.1 GCA_903845465.1 uncultured Actinomycetes bacterium | reverse complement strand
TGGGCACAGATGGACGCAATCGGAGCGAAGTTCAAGGCTGCCGGAGCTAACCCATGGTGTGCAGGTATCGAATCAGGCGCTGCAACAGGTTGGGCAGCAACTGACTGGATCGAAGAGATGGCTCTTCGCGAGCTCGGTCCAAAGAAGTACAACGCATGGTGGCAAGGCAAGCTCAAGTTCTCATCACCTGAAATGCTTGGTGTAATGAACAATGTGGCAGCTTGGGTTGGAACTAAGGACCAGGTCGGTGACCTTAAGTCAGTAGCAACACGTCGCTTCCAGGATGCAGGAGTTCCAGGACTTAAGAACGGTACATGCGGCATGTTGCAGCAGGCATCTTTCTACTCATCAATGTTCCCAGCTGGAACAACATTCGGTCCAGCAGGAGACGCTGATGCGTTCTACCTCCCAGCAACAAATGCGAAGTTCGGTAACCCTGTAGAAGGCGGAGCTGAATTCCCAGTTGCATTCTCAACACGTAAGGAAGTTGGCGCAGTCCAGGCTTACCTCGCTTCACCTGCATACGGAATTCCACGTGCAGCTGCAGGCGGATGGACATCTGCTAACACTGGTATCCCACTAGATACATACAAGGATCCAGTACTTAAGGCTGTAGCAACACAGCTTCAGAACAAGTCAGGTGCGATCGTGTTCGATGCATCAGACTTGATGCCATCAGCTGTGAACGGTGCTTTCTGGAAGGAAATCACAAAGTTCTACGCAGAAGGTAAGTCAATGAAGGATGTTGCAGCAGCAATCGATGCAAACTGGTAACTAATACCAACTAGCACATTGCAGTAAAGCAACTTGAAGTAATAGAGCCGGGGCCCGCATCCGTGTGGGCCCCGGTCTCTTCTTTATAATATTAACTATGAGTGAAAGAGGGAGTAACTGTGATTCCATGGTCTGACATCCTTCACACCTCTTGGCCCAAGATTGCACAAATTCTTGCAGTCCTCGCCATCTTCTTTGGTTTCTACGGAATCGCATTTGCAGCAGGTGCGCGCGTCAAAGGTAAGAAGCAGAACGGTTTAGCTCTCTCGCTCTTCCTAGCGCCAGCAATTATCTTGGCGATGACCGGACTCGGAATTCCTGCGATACAAACTTTTATGGAATCTTTTAAAAATGCTGATTCATCTAAATGGGTCGGCCTAGCAAATTACACACGCGCAGTTAAAGACCCGGATATTCGTTTAGCTTTCTATAACACCATTGCTTGGGTGGCAATCTGCCCAATAGTTGTTACATCTCTTGGCCTATCACTTGCAACAATGCTCAATAAGATGAAGCGCGAAGCGTTAGCGAAATCTTTAATCTTTATGCCGATGGCAATCTCATTTGTTGGCGGATCTTTGATCTGGAACATGATGTATCAATACGAAGAACCAAATATGCCGCAACGTGGTCTCGTCGGTCAGGTGATGAGATCACTTGGTATTCCGCTACAACATTTACTTTTATGGACCCCGTGGAACAACCTCTTCTTGATGGTTGTCTATGTATGGGGCTTCACAGGTTTTGCCATGGTGATCTTGTCAGCTGCTATTAAAGGTATTCCTACAGATATTGAAGAAGCAGCTCAATTGGATGGCGCAACAGGGTTCACACTCTTTCGCACAATCACAGTTCCGATGGTGAAAACCACAATCATTGTTGTTCTTACAACCGCCATGGTTGGCACACTCAAACTATTCGACGTGATTCATACAATGACCGGCGGAAACTTTAAGACAGATGTACTTTCCAACCGCATGGTCGATGAGAACTTCGTCTTCCTTAACTATGGTCGCGGTGCATCGCTGGCAGTCTTGATCTTCCTAGGCGTTCTACCTATTACGTATTACAACATCCGCTCCCTTCGCGCAGAACGGAAGCACTCATAATGGCCACCTTGATGAAGAAGAAGAACGTTGGCGTGACACAGAGCAAGCGCCCATTCACATCACCAATCGCATCGGCGATAGTCACCGTCATCGCACTTCTCTGGACGATTCCAACTTTCGGTCTTGTTGTGACATCTCTTCGCAAGAAGGAAGACATCTCCTCGACTGGTTGGTGGAGCGCATTTGCACACCCACATTTCACCCTCGATAACTTCCGCGCCGTACTTTCAACAGGCAGCGGCGAAGTCGGAACTCAAGGAATGCTCCCCTTTGCAATCAACTCACTTGCAATCACAATTCCGGCAGTTGTTCTCTCTGTTGGTTTCGGTCTTATGGCCGCCTACGCTCTTGCCTGGATTCCATTCCGCGGAAGCGATCATGTCTTCTACGGCCTC
>CAIMXQ010000151.1 GCA_903845465.1 uncultured Actinomycetes bacterium | reverse complement strand
TGCACCAGCAACACGACCTTCGACGATTGCGTCATAGAGAGCTGCTTCATCTAGTACTCCACCGCGTGCGGCGTTGATGATGCGAACTTCCTTCTTAACCTTCTTGAGCGCTTCGACGCCAATCAGGTTTGCAGTCTCTTTTGTCTTAGGTAAGTGGATAGTGATGAAGTCAGAGCGCTTGAGAAGTTCATCAAGTTCAACGAGTTCAACGCCCAACTGTGCAGCCTTTGCTGGTTGCAAATATGGATCGTATGCAACAACGTTCATGCCAAATGCCTGCATGCGATGAGCAACCAACTGACCGATACGGCCAAAGCCAACTACGCCAAGAGTTTTTTCGAAGAGTTCTGCGCCTGTGTACTTAGAGCGCGCCCACTTTCCTGCCTTAAGAGCAGCATGAGCTGGTGAGATAAAGCGAGCTGAAGCTAAAAGAAGTGAGATTGCTAGCTCTGCAGCGGAGACGATATTTGATGTTGGCGCATTCACAACCATGACACCCGCTGCAGTTGCAGCAGGAATATCAACGTTATCAAGACCTACACCTGCGCGAGCAATGACCTTGAGGCCCTTTGCTGCGGCAATCGCTTCAGCATCCATCTTTGTTGCAGAACGGATAAGAACAGCGTCAACACCTGCGCCTAAGGCTGCAATAAGTTCTGCGCGGTTTGCACCGTCGCAATTACGAACTTCAAAGTCAGGACCAAGAGCATCAAGTGTTGCTGCGCTGAGTTCTTCAGCAATCAGAACAACGGGTTTAGCCACGCGCAGCACTTCCCTCTTTGTAATCATCCTTATTGGTGTTCTTCATCCAGCTAAACATCTTGCGAAGTTCGCGACCAACGGTCTCGATTGGGTGTGATTCACCCTTTGCACGAAGTGCTGTGAATTCCTTAGCGCCGCTCTCGAGATCATCGACGAAGCGCTTTGCAAATGCACCAGATTGAATATCGGCAAGAACTGCCTTCATATTCTCCTTGACGTGTGGATCGATAACGCGTGGACCTGATACGTAGTCACCGAATTCAGCGGTGTCAGATACTGACCAGCGCTGCTTTGCGATTCCACCTTCGTACATGAGGTCAACGATCAACTTGAGTTCGTGCAAGCACTCGAAGTAAGCAACTTCTGGCTGGTATCCAGCTTCCACCAAAGTTTCGAAGCCGTACATAACTAGTTGAGATGCGCCACCACAAAGTACTGACTGCTCACCGAACAAGTCTGTCTCTGTCTCTTCTGTAAATGTTGTGAGGATTCCGCCTGCGCGAAGTCCGCCGATTGCCTTTGCATAGGAAAGTGTCAATGGCCATGCGTTACCTGTTGCATCTTGCTCAACTGCAACGATGACTGGAACTCCGCGTCCTGCTGCGTATTCACGGCGTACCAAGTGTCCTGGACCCTTTGGTGCGACCATACAAACATCAACATCAGCAGATGGTTTGATGTAACCGAAACGAATATTGAAACCGTGGCCGAAGAAGAGAGCATCGCCCTTTTCGAGGTTTGGCAAGATTGATTCTGCATAGATGTGGCGCTGCAAGTGATCTGGAGCCAAGATCATGATGACGTTGGCTTCCTTCACTGCATCAGCAACAGAGGTAACACGAAGACCTTCTGCCTCTGCCTTTGCGCGAGATGGTGAACCATCCTTGAGACCAACGCGAACATCAACACCCGAGTCGCGAAGGTTCAGTGCATGTGCATGGCCCTGTGAGCCGTAACCGATGATCGCGACCTTGCGACCCTGGATGATTGATAGATCTGCATCCTCTTCGTGATACATCGTTGCCACGGTATTTCTCCTTTTGTAGTTTCTTGCTTAGTTTTGATAGTCAGGTTGTGTGTCGTTAACTTCTTTTGCCTTTGGCGTTACATCTTTGATCGAGATAACGCTGATGAGCTTGTCGAGCTGAGCAATTACTTGCTCGAGTGAGTGGCCTTCGACAGCTACTCCAATAATCATCTTTGAGATGGATGAATCTTCGGTGGGACCCACATTAAGGGTTTCAATATTGAATGCGCGACGTGAGAATAGGCCAGATACGCGAGCAAGCACGCCTGGCTCATTTTCAACGAGAACTTCAAGAGTATGTTGACGGCGTTGAGTAGTCATTAGAGCTCCTGTGAATCCCAGTCAGGCGCTGTAGCGCGAGCGATCATGATTTCATCATTGGAAGTTCCGGCTGCAACCATCGGCCAGACCATCGCATCGCGATGAACGCGGAAATCAACAACAACTGGTTGATCATTGATAGACATCGCCTTATTGATTGTCTTATCAAGATCTTCAGGACGATCACATGAGAGCCCAACACAGCCCATAGCTTCTGCAAGCATTGGGAAGTTTGGAACGCGCTTTGAATCAAGTGATGTATTTGAATAACGACTGTCATAGAACAAGGTCTGCCACTGGCGAACCATGCCGAGAGATTCGTTATTAATGATTGCAACCTTGATAGGAATATTGTTAAGTGCACATGTGACTAGCTCTTGATTGGTCATCTGGAAACAACCGTCTCCATCGATAGCCCACACAGTGGTATCTGGTGCTCCAACTTTTGCACCCATTGCAGCAGGTACGCCGTAGCCCATAGTTCCTGCGCCACCTGAGTTAAGCCAGGTGCGTGGATGTTCATACGAAATAAATTGTGATGCCCACATCTGATGTTGGCCAACGCCGGCAGTGAAGATGGTATCTGTTCCAGAAATTTGTCCAAGACGTTGGATAACAAGTTGTGGTGATAGTGAACCATCATCAGGAGTATCAAATCCCAATGGGTATGTAGATTTGAGTGAGTTCATCTGGCGTAACCAAGCAGTCAGATCTGGCTTGTTCTTTGCAAGGGCAGACTTGAGTGCAGGGATAAGCGCAGCAATTGTTTCTCGGACATCGCCCACAACTGCAACATCTGCATGACGGTTCTTGCCGATTTCTGCAGGATCGATATCTGCATGAAGAATCTTTGCATTCGGTGCAAATGTCGAAAGCTTTCCTGTAACGCGGTCATCGAATCGCGCACCTAAAGTGATTAATAGATCAGCCTTTTGAAGCGCTGTAACTGCAGCAACTGTTCCGTGCATTCCAGGCATACCCATATGTAAAGGATGTGAATCAGGGAATGCACCACGTGCCATCAAGGTTGTTACAACGGGTGCGCCAAGGAGTTCAACCAACTGGCGAAGTTCAGAAGATGCATTTGCCTTGATAACACCGCCACCAACATAGAAGACAGGCTTTGATGATTGCGCGATCAGCGCTGCTGCATCAGTGATTGCTTGTGCATCAGGAGTTGTCTTTGGGTTGTAACCAGCAAGCTTGATTGATGTTGGCCAGTTATATGTAGTCATCTTCTGAAGTGCATCTTTAGCGATATCGACTAGTACTGGACCTGGGCGACCCGTAGTTGCAATATGGAAAGCTTCAGCGATAACACCAGGAATTTCTGCAGGATCTGTGACCAAGTAATTGTGCTTGGTAAAAGGCATTGTGATTCCGCGAATATCTGCCTCTTGGAAAGCATCTGTTCCGATAGCAGCAGATGGAACTTGACCTGTGATGGCGACAAGTGGAACTGAGTCCATTGCTGCATCCATGAGTGGAGTAACAAGGTTTGTAGCACCCGGTCCTGATGTTGCAATACAGACACCAGCGCGACCAGTTACTTGCGCATATCCAGTTGCAGCATGACCTGCACCTTGTTCATGTCGAACCAAGATGTGGCGAATTGTTGAGTCGTATATCGGATCGTAAGCAGGAAGAATCGCACCACCGGGAAGTCCAAACATCACATCAACGCCAGCTGCTTCAAGGCTCTTCACCAATGAAGTAGCTCCTGTCATTTCTGTGCCGTTCGGTGTATGAACGTGTTTCGCCATCTTCTTGCTCCTTTCTTTCTCGATCTCTTCGCTTACCCAAACTTTGTGCAGAACGGTTGTTAAATGAAAAAACCCTCAGATATCTGAGGGCGCGCGTGACATGAAGGCACGCGCTATCGAATCACCACCACTGAAACTGCTGAAGTCTGTGTCGATTGCATGGCGCTATTCTCCATCGCAGCAGGGTGATGCGTCAAGAGATGAGATGAACGTCACAATAATTGAAACAATTAGTCGCAGACAGCGCCCTTGGATGCAGATCCCACAAGCTTTGAATACTTGTGAAGTACTCCACGGGAGTACTTGTGGGGCAGCGGCTTCCAGCCAACTTTGCGGGCTTCAAGTTCTGCAGCATCTACCTGTAAATCAAGTGTGCGGTTTGGGATATCAATACGGACGATGTCGCCATCTTTAATAAATGCGATCGGTCCCCCGTCGACAGCTTCTGGTGCAACGTGTCCGACGCAGAGACCTGTAGAGCCACCTGAGAAACGACCATCAGTAAGTAGGAGAGTTGTCTTGCCAAGTCCAGCACCTTTAATTGCGCCAGTGATCATCAACATCTCGCGCATACCTGGTCCACCCTTTGGACCTTCGTAGCGAATAACAACAACGTCACCGGCTTGGATAGTTCCGTTTTCGAGAGCCTCCATTGCAGCTTGTTCACGTTCAAAGACGCGCGCTGGTCCTTCAAAAGTTTCAATTCCAATTCCAGCGGTCTTGCAGACAGCGCCTTCAGTGGCAAGAGATCCGCCAAGAATAGTGATTCCGATATCTGTAGAAAGTGGCTTATCGATTGCGTGCAAGACGCTTCCATCGGCAAGCGGTGGATTGATATCGGCCAAGTTCTCAGCCATAGTCTTGCCAGTTACTGTGAGGCAATCTCCGTGCAGGTAACCTGCATCAAGCAAGATGCGCAAGACAACTGGAATACCGCCAACGCGATCGACATCGGTCATGACAAATTTTCCGAATGGCTTGAGATCACCCAGTAGTGGAACCTTCGAACCAATACGGTGAAAATCATCGAGAGTCAGATCTACTTCTGCTTCGTGAGCGATTGCAAGTAAATGCAGAACTGCATTGGTTGAACCACCCAGTGCCATCAAGATTGTGATGGCATTTTCAAATGCCTTCTTCGTCAAGATATCGCGTGTAGTGATTCCCTTTGCAATGAGATTCACAACTGCTGCTCCTGCTTGTTCAGCATAAGTATCGCGACGACGATCGACTGCAGGAGGGGCAGCAGAACCTGGAAGTGAAAGTCCGATTGCTTCAGCAATACTTGCCATTGTGTTTGCGGTGTACATACCGCCACATGCACCTTCGCCAGGACATATAGCGCGCTCGATTTGATCAACGCGATCTTGTGTAATTAATCCACGGGCACATGCACCAACGGCTTCAAAGGCATCGATGATTGTGACATCTTTTCCATCTACTTGGCCGGGCAAGGTAGAGCCTGCATACACAAATACTGACGCAACATCGATACGCGCCGCTGCCATCATCATGCCCGGCAGCGATTTATCGCATCCAGCAAAGGTGACCATTCCATCAAGACGTTCTGCCTGCATCACGGTCTCAACTGAATCTGCGATAACTTCGCGAGAGACTAATGAGAAGTGCATTCCTTCGTGGCCCATTGAAATTCCATCAGAGACTGAGATTGTTCCGAATTGCATCGGGAATCCACCGGCATCGATGACGCCCTTCTTCGATGCCTTTGCTAAACGATCGAGTGAAAGATTGCAAGGAGTGATTTCATTCCAGGAAGATGCAATGCCAATCTGAGGCTTCACCCAATCTTCATCTCCCATTCCGACTGCGCGCAACATTCCGCGGGCAGGGGCGCGCTCTAATCCATCTGTGACAAGACCAGAGCGGGGTTTCATCTTCGACATGGGCTAATCGTAAGGCTCAAGAGGCAAAGTTGTCGCCACTGCCTTAAGATTGGAGTATTCAAGATGGATTCTTGATCTTTAACCTCATCAATAACGATAGATATTCACTAGGAGATTTTTGTGCCAAATCAAGTACGCGATGCCCAAGGCCATGTAAAAGGAACCGCACCCGACCGTTGGAGAACCCTCCTGGTTGTTGCGATTTCACAACTCATGCTCGTTCTCGATAGCTCGATCATGAACATCGCAATCCCGCGGGCCAAAGTTGCCCTCCATATCTCTGATGCAAATCAGCAGTGGGTTATCACTTCCTACACACTCGCATTTGGTTCGCTTCTTCTTCTCGGTGGACGTATCGGAGATTACGTAGGCCGTAAGAAGATATTCATTATTGGTCTTCTCGGTTTTGCATCAGCATCTGCTCTAGGTGGCATCGCATCGACTCAGGGTCTGCTCTTTGGTGCACGCGCACTTCAAGGTGTCTTTGGCGCACTTCTTGCGCCAGCAGCACTTGCAATCATCTCTGAAACTTTCACTGTTCCAAAAGAGCGCGCCAAGGCATTCGGAGTATTCGGTGCAATCTCAGGTGGCGGCGCTGCAATCGGTCTGATTGTTGGCGGAACTCTTACACAGTACGCGTCATGGCGTTGGTGCCTAGGAGTAAATACTCCAATCGCAATCATCGCATCCCTTCTTGCATTGAAGTTTGTACACGAGTCAAAGGCTGAAGGAAATAAGACCTATGACATCCCTGGAGTTCTCACCGCAACTGCAGGCCTCTTCTCACTTACCTACGGTTTCAATGAAGCAGCACGTAAGGGTTGGTCTTCATCTATTACTCTCACCTTCTTTGCTGCAGCAATCGTCCTTCTGATTGCATTCATCACAATCGAACGTCGCGTTGCAAATCCCCTGATGCCACTTCGCGTCATCACAGAGCGCAACCGTGCAGGTTCCTATCTTGGATCGTTAGTTGTCGGTGCTGGCTTATTCTCAATGTTCTTATTCCTTGGGCTTTATCTCCAAGTAATCCTTGGATTTAGTCCGCTGAAGACAGGTTTTGCATTCCTTCCATTTACGGCTGGAATCATTATCTTTGCTGGCGTTGCATCCCAATTGCTACCAAAGTTTGGACCAAAGCCACTAATGGTTCCTGGCTTGATCGCAGCAGGTATTGG
>CAIMXQ010000150.1 GCA_903845465.1 uncultured Actinomycetes bacterium | reverse complement strand
CAAGAGCGATGCGATGCCGCCCATTAAAATTTGGCGCGAGCGCTTCCCTGAAAAATATGCACCGCTTTCGCATGCGCGATTTAACTTACAACTTCGTGCTGAAGAACTCTCGATTCCCCTGGAAAATATGATCAGCCCCGAACTCGTCAGGCGAATCTGTTGGCAGCCACCGGCTTCTACCGTCAATGAAGCCCTCATCGCTATGGGCGCCCGTCGTTGGCAGGCAGAGATTGCCTCCCCCATCCTTGAGAAGGCTCTGACTGAGCGTGAACCCCTAGAGCTCCCTGAGCCCGAAGGCGAGTCTGAGGCGCCAGCAGCAGAGTGACGAATTACGCAACATATAAGTTGCGTAAATAAAGAGGGTCAATTACGCTCTCACCATGCTGAGCACTGCAATCATCGCCCTCCGTGAAGGGCTTGAAGCCTCACTCATTGTGGGCATTCTGGTTGCCTATCTCGTTAAGACCGAGCGCAGACATCTCTTACGTGCTCTCTGGAGCGGTGTATTCCTGGCAATCACAGCAAGTCTTGCCTTTGGTGCATTCCTCTCTTACACCTCTGCAGAGCTGACTACCCAAGGAGAAGAACTCTTCGCGGGAGTTACAGCACTTACTGCAGTTGGATTAGTTACCTGGATGGTCTTCTGGATGCAGCGCGCAGCCCGTGGACTTCGAGATGAGCTTCAAGGAAAGGCAGAGAACGCACTCCTTGCAGGCCCTGTCGCCCTTGCAATTGCTTCATTTGCTGCCGTATCGCGCGAAGGCCTTGAAACATCGCTCTTTCTCTATACAAATTTCAAGACCGTTGGACCATTTAGCGCTCCAACGATTGGATTAGTTGTTGGCCTGGCAATCGCTGTTCTCCTTGGCTATGGAATCTACAAACGATCAGTCACAATTAATTTAGGAAAATTCTTCACATATTCTGGTGTGGCTCTCATTGTTGTTGCAGCCGGAGTTCTTGCTCACGGAACCCTCGAGCTTCAAAAATTCGGATTCTTGCCAGGTTCTCATGCATTTGCATGGGACTTAGCTTCCAGTATTTCTCAAGACTCGCTAATCGCATCCCTGATCTCAGGAACTATTGGCTTCGGCGTTTCAATGACCTGGCTACAACTCTTGGTCTGGGCTGCCTATCTTGGCTTTACGGTCAGCGCATACCTGAAGGCTCCCAAGAAGGTAAAAACTCCCCTTCACGCATAGCCTTTTTTCCTACTCACGGGTAACCTTGAAACATACTCCGTAGAGAAGGAAATCTTATGACTTCGCAGATTCGATCCGTCGTCCTCGTTGACGCTGTCCGCACACCTTTTGGCAAAGCTGGAAGCATGTATGCAGGCACACGCGCCGATGACCTCATGGTCCGTGCGATGCGCGGGTTGCTCGAGCGCAATCCGAAAGTCGATCCCGCATCGATTGATGATGTTGCGATTGCTGCTGCAACCCAGACCGGCGATCAAGGAATGAATATCGGTCGTAGCGCAACTCTTCTTGCAGGTCTTCCTAAAACTGTTCCCGGATATTCCATCGATCGCTGGTGTGCAGGAGCGCTCACTGCAACGACAACTATTGCAGGTGCAATTGCGATGGGCGCTATTGATATTGCGATCGCTGGTGGCGTCGAACATATGGGTAATCATCCAATGGGTGAACTCATGGATCCCAACCCTCGTTATCTTGCCGAGAAGTTAGTAGAACAAGATGCGCTCGCCATGGGTGCAACCGCCGAACGTTTGCACGATCGCTTTCCACAATTGACCAAGGAACGTGCAGATGCATATGCGCTGAATTCTCAGATCAAAACTGCCAAGGCATATGCAGATGGAAAAATTCAGCGCGATTTGATTCCAACTGCAGCTCGCAACCCAGAACTTGGTTGGGGCATTGCAACTGTCGATGAAGCACCTCGTCCTACAACCACCATGGAAGGTCTTGCAGGGCTCAAGACTCCCTTTCGTCCCGCGGGCCGTGTGACCGCAGGAAATTCATCAGGACTCAACGATGGTGCAACTGCAGCACTTCTTGCCAGTGAAGATAAGGCGAAAGAACTTGGGCTAACAATCAAAGCGCGCATGGTCACCTTTGCATTTGCAGGCGTTGAACCTGAAGTCATGGGCTACGGACCTGTACCTGCAACGATTAAGGCGCTAGAAAAAGCAGGTTTGAAGATTGACGATATCGGCGCCTTTGAAGTCAATGAAGCCTTTGCTGTACAGGTATTGGCTTTCTTAGATCACTTTGGAATCGCAGATGATGATCCTCGCGTCAATCCTTGTGGTGGCGCTATCGCTGTCGGCCATCCCCTTGCATCTTCCGGAGTTCGTTTAATGCTCAACTTAGCTCGCACCTTTGAAGAGAAAACTGATGTGCGTTATGGCATTACAACAATGTGTATCGGCCTTGGTATGGGCGGCACAGTCATTTGGGAAAACCCTCACTTCACAGGAGTGAAAAAATAATGACAACTGCTATACAACTCCCTGAAGGCGCACCAGAAGAAGTAGTTACACACGCTCTAGTTCGCGACGTCGATCTCGCAGCCTTCGGATTTAAGGGATCACTTGCCTTGATTACCCTAGATAACGGCCTTGATCACACTCGTCCCAATACCTTCGGCCCACAGTCTTTGATGGCACTCGATGCCGCAATTACCGATGCCGTATCACGTAAGCCTGCAGCCATCGCGATTACAGGCAAACCTTTTATCTTTGCAGCAGGTGCTGATCTTTCAGCACTTGCCTTCCTGAATAAGCGCGAACAAGCACTTGCTATCGGAAAACTTGGCCACGATGTATTTCGTCGCTTGGATGAAATTGGAATTCCCACCTTTGCATTTATCAATGGGCTAGCCCTTGGTGGCGGCCTTGAAGTAGGGCTTCACTGTAATTACCGCACCCTTTCTGCGACAGCGTTTACCGGACTTCCTGAAGTCTTCCTTGGATTAGTTCCTGGGTGGGGCGGAGCGACAATTGTTCCTAAGTTGATTGGCCCAGAACGTGCAGTTCAGATCATCATCGGTAACGCACTCAATAACAACGCCATGATGAAATCAAAGGATGCACTTGGTCTCGGAATCGTTGATGCAGTCTTTCCTCCATCTGACTTCCTTGAAAATTCTGTGAAATTTGCAGCCTCTATCTTGAGTGGTGCAACAAAGATCGAACGTAAGGATTATTCAACTGATCCTGCATGGGATACAGCCCTTGCTGCAGGGCGAGCAGCAGCGCTGAAGAAGTACGGTGGAGCTGAGATTGCCTCTCCTATGCGAGCTCTCGAACTTATTGCACAAGCAAAGACCAATACACGCGGACAAGGATTCGATGCAGAAGATGCAATCCTTGCAGATCTGACAATGTCTGATCCACTGCGTGCATCACTCTAT
>CAIMXQ010000149.1 GCA_903845465.1 uncultured Actinomycetes bacterium | reverse complement strand
TTTGTTGGGCGCATCCAGCCTCATAAGGGCCCCGAGGTATTGATTCGCACTATCGCCGAACTCGTCTCGCACTCTCCACATCTGCGCACCAAGTTAATCGTCAACATTATTGGTGGAGCATCAGGTGCCAACCAATCAGAAGTTGAACGGTTGAAAGAGCTAACAACGTGGCTTGGAATCGAAGATGTTGTGCGCTTTGCACCTCCTGTTCTTCGAGAAGAGTTACCGAATTGGTATCGCGCATCTGATTTAGTCTGTGTGCCAAGTTATTCCGAAAGCTTTGGCTTAGTTGCTCTTGAAGCACAAGCATGTGGCACACCAGTGGTTGCAACAGCCGTTGGTGGACTTCGCACTGCAGTTGCTGATGGTATTTCAGGTGTACTCGTTGATGGCCACGATCCACGTGCATGGTCATCAGTATTGGCACGTTTGCTGCAAGAACCACAGCGTCGTGTGCTTCTATCGATGGGCGCAGTCGAACATGCATCGCACTTCGGGTGGGATGCAACATCACGTGGAACGCTAGATATCTATGATCGCGTCCTCACTGCGCGCGCAGCTCTTGCGAAAAATATTGGTTAATGGCCTTAGAACCACGGGAAGTTATCGAGGAATTTCTCGAATCACATGATTTAGATTTTGATCGAAAAGACGAGAACACCTTTATGGTGACTCTGCCAGGAGAAAAGAAGTTACAGACTCATTGTGCGCTAGTTGTCGGAGATCATTCTTTGAGTATCAATGCTTTTGTTATCCGTAAACCTGATACTCATGAAGATGCAGTCCATAAGTGGTGCATGGCAAAGAATGCTCAAATGTATGGGGTTGCATTTGCAATTAATGAGCTGGGAGATATCTACCTTGTCGGGCGTTTGCCACTTGACGCAGTGAATGCTCGCGAGATTGATCGCTTAATTGGTTCTGTGCTGCAATATTCAGATTCATCATTTAATCCGCTTCTGGAACTTGGCTTTGCAGATGCAATTCGCCGCGAATGGGCTTGGCGTGTAAGTCGCGGAGAATCTCTTGCGAATTTAGAAGCATTCAAACATCTCCTCTGATGTGAGAGAATTCGCACTATGTCGAACTTCAAGTTAATCCTTCTGCGCCATGGCGAATCCGAATGGAACGCCCTCAATCTCTTTACCGGTTGGGTCGATGTTCGTTTATCTGAAAAAGGTATCGCTGAGGCATCACGTGGTGGAAAGTTATTGGCAGAGCGCGGTTTGTTGCCAGATGTAGTTCACACATCGCTATTGCGCCGTGCGATCCACACATCGCAGCTTGCACTCGATTCATGTGATCGCCATTGGATTCCCGTAAAGCGTTCATGGCGTCTAAATGAACGTCATTACGGAGCACTTCAAGGCAAGGACAAGGCACAGACACTTGCTGCCTACGGCGAAGAACAATTTATGTTGTGGCGTCGTTCGTATGACACCCCGCCTCCTGCGATTGAAAAGGGCTCTGAATTCTCGCAAGATGCTGATGCGCGTTATGCAGATTTAGGTGCGGATATGCCGTTGACTGAATGCCTGAAAGATGTTGTGGTTCGCATGGTTCCGTACTGGACTGAATCCATCATCCCTGATCTCAAAGCTGGCAAGACAGTACTTGTTACTGCGCACGGTAATTCACTACGCGCTTTGGTTAAGCACCTCGATGGAATTAGCGATGCAGATATTGCGGGCCTCAATATTCCAACAGGTATTCCACTGTTGTACGAACTGGATGCAGATTTCAAGCCAGTAAAAGCAGGCGGCGAATACTTAGATCCTCAAGCAGCAGCAGAGGCAATCACGGCTGTGGCGAATCAGGGTAAGAAGTAACTACTTCGTAATATTTGCGTAGGTATCGCGCTTGTCGCGGATAATCGCATCAATTGTGACAACACCTGCGCGAGCAAATGCAAGTGTCAAAGTTACGTTGTGTCCAGCAGTTGCGCCAACGCCAGCAAATACTGCCTTTGCATTTGCTGAATCCCCTTCAAAACGGATTGGTTTATCTTGAATTAAGTTCTGCTCGCCTGTAATTGCAGCTGTTGTTCCGCCTGCGGTAATTCCAAGAAGTGCATCAGGTGTAGAGGTGTGGTTAACGATTGTTCCGACAACTACTGCTGAGCCATCTTCAGTTGCAACAAGAAGTAAGTTAGTGATTGAGAGGTCGTTGCCATCTGTTTTTATACTTGCTTCATTGCCATCTGTTACGCGCTTAATCAAACGTGTTGCTGCATCGGGACCTGCACCACCGCATGCAGTGAGTGAGAGAGCAAGGGCCGTTGCAATAAATGCAATTGAAGATTTCTTAATATATGGACGACGCATAAGGCGAATTATCGCATGTCAAATTAGCGTTATTTGACGCTGGTTTAGCGCTTTCTAATGGGGTTTTCTATGTCAGAGATGGCTGGTAGAATTGACCCTCTAACGAAGGGCAATACATGTCATTTAAGGTCGGCGAAACCGTTGTTTATCCCCATCACGGAGCAGCTCTTATCGAGGCAATTGAAACTCGTGTAATTAAGGGCGAAGAGAAGACCTACCTTGTTCTCAAGGTTGCTCAAGGCGACCTCACTGTTCGTGTTCCTGCAGAGAATGTTGATCTCGTTGGCGTTCGCGATGTTGTCGATTCAGCTGGCCTCGATCGCGTATTTAACGTACTTCGTCAGCCATATACCGAAGAACCAACAAACTGGTCACGTCGTTATAAGGCAAACCTCGAAAAGCTTGCATCAGGAGATGTCATTAAGGTCGCAGAAGTAGTGCGCGATCTTTATCGTCGCGATCTCGATCGTGGACTCTCTGCCGGTGAAAAGCGCATGCTCGCCAAGGCGAAGCAGATTCTCGTCTCTGAGCTCGCACTTGCCGAGCGCACAGATGAAGAGAAGGCTGCAACTCTCCTTGACGAGGTTCTCGCTTCATAAATTTCTTCATCTAATCTCATGATCGCCGCAATCGTCGCTGCCGCAGGTAGTGGCGAACGTTTTGGTGCGCCAATTCCTAAAGCGCTCATTCAACTTGGTGATCGCACACTTCTTGAACATGCCATCTCTAGTTTGTCTGGCGTTGTTGATCAGATAGTTGTGACAGCGCCCGCAGGTTTCGAAGATCAAATTCGCGCACTCGTTGGAGATGCCGTCACTGTCGTTACTGGTGGTGCAACGCGTTCTGATTCAGTGCGCGCAGGTCTTGCGGCAATTAGTGGCGCAGATTTTGTTCTGGTTCACGATGCAGCACGTGCTCTCGCAACTCGCGAATTAGCAGCCAGTGTTGTAGCAGCGCTTAAGGCCGGAGATGTTGCTGTAGTTCCGGCACTTCCCGTCGTTGATACTTTACAGAACGTTGATGCGGGCGGTTATGTTGTCAACGCAGTAGATCGCGCACCGCTTCGTCGCATTCAAACCCCACAAGGTTTTTCTTGCTCAGTACTGAAATCAATTCACGAAAGTGCAACCGATGCCACAGATGATTCAACGCTGGCGCTTAATGCGGGCCATAAGGTGCGTGTTATCGCTGGTGAAGAACGAGCTCTCAAAATCACAACGCCTTCAGATCTCGCAACAGCACTTACATTCTTAGGCGATGGCACAACATTTAGTACCGGTGTGGGCGTTGATGCACATGCATTTGGAGAAGGAAGACAGCTCTGGCTTGCAGGTCTTCATTGGCCTGACGAAGTTGGCATTGAAGGCCACTCTGATGGCGATGTTGCAGCTCATGCAATCTGTGATGCGCTCTTTGCAGCAACAGGACTTGGCGATCTAGGCAGTAACTTCGGAACATCGCGACCAGAGTATGCGGGCGCATCGGGTGTGACGTTATTGAAAGAGACATATGTCTTGATTTCCAATGCGGGATATTCGATATCGCATGTATCCGTGCAGATCATCGGAAATCGTCCACGTATCGGTGCTCGTCGCGCCGAGGCAATTGCAACAATTTCGCAGGCGCTCGGTGGGACAGAAGTTGCAATCCTTGCTACAACAACTGATGGAATGGGCCTAACAGGCGAAGGCCGAGGCATTGCAGCGATTGCATCTGCTTTAGTAATCAAGCGTTAGAATTGCCTAATGAGTTCGCTATCTTTATATGACACGCTAACGCGAACCACATCTAGCTTTGTCCCCTTAAAAAAAGGCGAAGTCGGAATCTATCTCTGCGGTGCAACCGTTCAAGCGCCTCCTCATATCGGCCATGTGCGTTCTGGCGTTAATTTCGACATCTTGCGCCGTTGGTTAACTAAATCTGGCTATAACGTCACCTTTATTCGTAACGTCACAGATATTGATGACAAGATTTTGCATAAGGCAGTACATGAAAATATGCCTTGGTGGGCAGTTGCCATGAAATACGAGCGCGCATTTACTGAGGCTTACGCTGCTTTGAATGTATTGCCACCCACCTATGAACCACGCGCAACAGGACATGTCACTCAGATGATCGAACTGATGCAGGTATTAATTGAAAAGGGCGCTGCATACGCACCCGGCAATGGCGATGTCTATCTCGAAGTCCGCAAACTTTCTTCGTACTTAACTCTTTCTCGTCAGAAGCTTGATGATTTGCAACCGGCAGCGGATGTTGATGCTGCTAGTTCAAAAAAGAAAGATCCACGCGATTTTGCCTTATGGAAAGCTGCAAAACCAGGAGACCCTTCATGGCCAACTCCGTGGGGGCCAGGTCGTCCTGGGTGGCACCTCGAATGTTCTGCAATGGCACATCAATATTTAGGGGAAAGCTTTGATATTCACGGTGGTGGACTTGATTTAATCTTCCCTCACCACGAGAACGAGATCGCACAGTCAGAGGCAGCTGGGTATGCATTTGCTAAGCGTTGGTTACATAACGCATGGGTGACAGCATCTGGCGAGAAGATGTCGAAGTCACTGGGTAATTCACTGCAGGTGCACGAGCTCTTGAAATCAGTGCGCGGAATTGAACTGCGCTGGTATTTAGGTTCTGCGCATTACCGCTCGATGCTCGAATTTTCACATGAGGCACTCGCAGAATCTGCAACTGCATTTCGTCGTATCGAATCATTCTTAACACGATCAGTTGAAATTTTGGGCGCGCAACCAACACCAGTATTGAGCCAAGCATTTACCGATGCGATGAATGATGATTTAGCTGTTCCCACCGCCCTTGCATCTATCTCTGAAGCTTTGCGCGCAGGAAATAGCGCAATTACTGCGGGAGATAGCGCTGTTATTGAATCCTCAGCCAACGAGATCCGTGGAGCGCTAGAAATCCTTGGATGCGATCCCTTTGATCCAGCATTTGCATCAGCATCAGCTGGCGAAGATCTCACAGCCGCATTGGATGGAACTATTAAATTGGCTCTCGAACAGCGCACGGCAGCGCGTGAACGAAAAGATTTTGCAGCATCCGATCAGATTCGTGATGGGCTTGCAGCACTAGGAATTACTATTGAAGACACTGCACAAGGGCCACGTTGGTCAATCTCTAGAGATGGAAAATAACAATGGCCGGTAATGCAAAACCTCGCGGTGCAGTTCGTAAATCAAAGAAGGGCCCATCTGCCGGCACTGGTGGAAATAATAAGCGTCGCTTAGAGGGCAAAGGCCCAACACCGAAGGCTGAAGATCGTCCATATCACGCAGCTGCAAAGCGTAAGAAGGCTGCTGAGAAAAGCGCAGTTAAGAAGACAGCTAGTGCACCACGTAAATATGTAAAGAGTGATGGGTTGCGCGGTGAAATCGTTGCAGGTCGTAACGCAGTTCTTGAAGCACTACGTGAATCTGTTCCAGCAACAGAATTACTGGTTGCACGCAGCATCGATGTCGATGATCGCGTTGCCGAGAGCTTGCAGATTGCCCTCAACCACGGTCTACAGATTCGTGAAGCACACCGTGCAGAAGTAGAAGGAATTTCACCTAATAGCCAAGGAATTATTCTCTCTATTAAACCTTTCCAATATTCATCTTTTGAAGAGATCATTCAACGCGCGAAGGAGCCGATGTTGCTTGTGGCCCTCGATGGCGTGACAGATCCACGTAACTTGGGAGCGATCGTTCGATCTGCAGCCGCATTTGGTGCATCAGGTGTCTTGATGACAGAACGTCGCGCAGCTGGCATGACAGCATCGGCATGGAAATCATCCGCTGGTGCTGCAGCACGTCTTCCCATCGCACAAGTAACAAACCTTGCTCGCACCATCGATGAAGCAAAGAAGTTGGGCTGCTTTGTTGTGGGCCTTGATGGAGAATCCGATACAGCTATTGCAGATATGAAGGTTGCCACTGAAAACATCATGGTTATCGTGGGTTCTGAAGGTAAAGGCCTTGCTCGCTTAACCCGCGAAAAGTGCGACCTTATTGTCTCTATTCCCATTAGCGCATCTACTGAATCACTCAACGCATCCGTTGCGACTTCGATCGCGTTGTATGCAGTAGATGAGGCACGTCGTAAGGGTTAATTAGCAATGGCATTTCAACGTCTTATTGTCTGCGGAGATTCATACTCTGAAGGTATGACCGATGAAGTCATTGATGGCAAATATCGCGGATGGGCCGATCGCGTTGCAGACGTGATGGCAGATGCTCGCCTCGATTTCACATATGTAAACCTTGCAATCCGTGGAAAGTTATTGCCACAAGTAGTCGAACATCAGGTTCCTGTTGCTCTTACCTTTGTAACAGGTAAAGACACCTTGATTACATTCCACGCTGGCGCAAATGATGCGCTTCGCCCTGGATATCAGCCATCGATTGCAATTGCCTTGTATCAAGAGACCGTTCGAATGATTGCCAAATCTGGTGCCACCGTCATGCTCTTTACCGTGTTAGAGCGCACGGGAAATAAAGGAAAGGGCGCCGAGTTGTGGGAGAAGCGTTTCTCTGAATTTAATCGTGGTGTGCGCGAAGTTGGTGCTGAAGTTGGCGCAATCGTCGTCGATGCCAATCAAGAGAGCTTCTTCAGCGATCGCAGATTCTTAGCATTTGATCGCTTGCATTTAAATGCCGACGGACATAATCGATGTGCTCAAGCAGTTCTTGAAAAACTTAACCTTCCCTTTGATCCTGCATGGCGCACACCATTGCCACCAGCAAAGAAGACTCCGTGGATCGTTGAAAAGGGCGTCACCGTTGCATGGTTCTTTGTCTTTGCTCTGCCATGGATTTTGCGGCGCCTGCAAGGTAAATCATCAGGAGATGGGCGCAGTGCTAAATACCCAACGCCTGTGAAGTGGCCGTTAACTCGCGATATTTAAATCGCTCTCACAGTCCAGCTGAAGCTATAAGTACCGCCGCGCACTAAGTATTGAGGCAAAGTATCGGGACCACAGGATGCAGTTCCTACACCACGATGTGCAACATCGATATGAACGATGGTGTTTCCTGTAGGTACTAGCTCAACATCGTGTGTTGCATCAGCAAGTTGTTCTGCTCTAAATGGAGTTGCAGATACCTGACGTGGCTTATCCATATCGATACGGATGCCATGACCTGCATTGTCAGTCAAAGTAAACCAACGAACTCCTGCATGTCCACCGTTTTCTTGTGGGCGAACATATGGAATGTATTGATCTGCAACTGTAGATACCCACTTATGAACGCGACCAATCTTGCGATCTGGATACGATTCATGAGATCCAATACCGAAGTAGGTGTAATTGCTCAAAGCGCCATCTACTTCAAAGTTGATACCGATACGGGCCATATCTTCAAATTGCTTAGGAACAGTGATTGTCTCTTTGACCGAGTAACCACCAGCTACAGGTGTAAGAAGTTGAACTTGCTTGACCTTAAATCCTGTACTTGTCTGCCATTCGCTGACAACCTTATATGACTTAGAAGTTTCAGTAATTGTGCAATCTGTGCGTTCGAGTTCGCGAACACCGTATTGCTCCCACTTTGAGGTTATGCGGCCGATGCGATCATTGTCAGTTGGTGCGCGCCAGAGTGAAAGTTCTGGCGCAAGCACTGCAAATGGAATCTGAATTTCTCCAGCATCATCAACTGCGATCTCAAAGAGGCTATTTGTCTTTGATGTTGCAATTGTTGCTTTACGTGACGGAAGTGCGAATTGGTTCCATGCAACTTCATGGCCAGCAGGTGCCCAATCGGTGCGTGCTTTGCGCACAATGCTGAAGTTAATAAAACGTTCTCCTGCTGCGTCGGGCTTTAAGAGTAACTTTGATTTAAGTGAAATCTTCGCGCTCTTCTGTGGCGCAATCTTTGGTAGCGCGACTTTGCCGCTATCGATGACTTCGCCATCGCGGTTGATGCTCCAGAAGAGCTCAAAATCAGCTAAATCCTTGAAGAATTGGCGGTTGGTGACAGTGAAAGAACCTGATGTCGCCTTAGCTGTAGTGATTGTTACAGGCGCAGCGATTGCTTTGAATTCGTGCATCGCAGGCTTAGGTGAACGATCTGGGAAGACCATTCCATCGCAGACAAAGTTTCCATCGTGTGGTGTCTCACCGAAATCTCCGCCATATGCAGAACGTTTTGTTCCATCAGGCAGCGTCTGTTCGATTCCGTGATCCCAGAACTCCCAGATGAATCCACCTTGAAGACCAGGAGTTGAATGGATTGCATCCCAATACTCTTTCAGATTTCCATTGGAGTTACCCATTGCATGCGAGTATTCGCACATAATCAGCGGACGATCTTGCTTTCCAGATTTTGCGTGATCAAGAATTGCAGCAATCGATGGATACATCGGACAGATGATGTCGGTCAATGAATGTCCGCCGGTCCAGTTGCCGTTGATGCCACCTTCGTAGTGAATTGGGCGTGAAGGATCTAGCGCGCGTGCAAATGATGCAGCTGCTTCATGATTCTTTCCGCGTCCTGATTCATTTCCAAGTGACCAGAAAATAACGCATGGATGGTGCATATCGCGTTGAATCATGCGGCCAACGCGTTCGATAAAGGCAGATGCATAACGTGGATCATTAGAGATTGCATCGTAGAAAGCATGGGATTCGATATTTGCTTCATCGATGACATAGAAACCAAGTTCGTCACAGAGATCGTAGAAAGCTGGATCATTTGGATAGTGTGATGTGCGCACTGCGTTAAAGTTCCAACGTTTCATTTCCAATAAATCTTGGCGCATATCTTCGCGAGTTAAGACGCGACCTGTAAGGCGATTAAAGTCGTGGCGGTTAACGCCATAGATATAGACAGCCTTACCGTTGACCAACATCTCGCGGCCCTTGACCACAACAGAGCGGAATCCAATTCGCTGTTGCGAGATTTCTACAACAGCACCTGTTGGGCTGATCAGCTCGATATGAAGTGTGTATAAATTAGGGGTTTCAGCAGACCATGCTGCAACCTTAGGAATAGTTGTTTCTAGAACTACGTGGCCTGGCCATGGAGATTTAAGCTTGAGGCGGCTTGCCTTGGATGCCTCTGGAATATCTCCGCGCCAGTATTCGCCAGCGAAGAATTTACGATCAGCTTCACGCAGCTCTGGAGTCATCTCAGTCCACAATGGCGTTACATGTTTTCTGTAGGTCTGAGCCATCTGCGCAGATTTCACCTTTGGAAGTTCTTCGATAAATGCTCGGATTTCGTACCCGTCAACGTTCTTTCCACCGATTGATCCGATAATCGCGTCAATCTTTAACGTACCAGTTGTGCCATCTGCCTTAAGTCCTGCAGTTGTTTCAAACTTTTCAATGTAAACATGCTCTGTTGCAAAGAGCTTTACAGAACGAGTAATTCCACCATGCCACCACTGATCTTGATCTTCGATATAAGTTGCATCAGACCATTTGGTCACCTTAATTTCAAGATTATTCTTGCCTCGCTTAATCTGACTGGTAATATCAAATTCAGCTGCGAGTCGAGAATCTTTAGTAAGGCCGACTTCAACACCATTGACTGAGACAACTGCTACAGATTCATAGCCGCCTAAGTGCAGAACAATGCGCTTGCCATCCCACGAAGTAGGAATTTCAAAGTCGCGCTCGTAGATACCGGTTGGGTTTAGTGCAGGAACTTCAGGTGCAACGTGATCCCACGGCATTTGTGTATTGGTGTAATGCGGCTTATCAAAGAAGTCATCACTTGTTGGTTGCATCGTCCATAAACCTGGAACGGGAATCTTCGTCCAACGTTTACGTGAGTCATCAGTAGGAGATGCGAGTAGTTGGAAACGCCATGTACCGTCGAGTGAAATTGTTTCGAAGTGCTCGATATTAAGCATTCCAAGACGATTGATTGAATTGGTCTCGGGGCTCATCCAGTAGTTAGGCAACATGGCGTGAATCCTCTCATTTATAGGTAATTCTCGCGCTGAGAACGAGGATTTTTACAATCTGCAGATAACTGCCATAATTACGCCCGCAGTACGCCTCCCTAGCTCAGTGGTAGAGCAGCTCACTTGTAATGAGCAGGTCATCCGTTCAATCCGGATGGGGGGCTCCAGAATTACTCCAAAGCAACAAGTAAGGAGTCGCAGATGTCAGATAACTCTTTCCCTCATGATTCTTTCGATGATCTCTTGGCAGCAAATGCCGAATACCAAAAGACATTTAAGTACTCCGAACTCACGGGCTCTGCCGCAAAGGGCTTAGCAATCGTGACATGTATGGATTCACGTATTAATCCATTGTCAGTTGTTGGAATGCGATCGGGAGATGCCAAGATTCTTCGCAATGCCGGTGCTCGGGTCACTGAGGATGTATTACGTACATTGGTTCTTGCTACATATCTACTCAATGTCAGCCGCATCTTGGTGATGCCACATACTGATTGCCGCATGGCGCAGGGCGATGAATCTGCCATTCATAAGTTGATTGAAGATCAGTACGGAGTCAACACTTCAAGTCTTGAATTTAAAACAACCACAGATCAAATGGGCGCGCTCGCAAGTGATATCAATCGTGTGCGTTCGTATCCACTATTGCGCGAAGGCGTTGTTGTAGCTGGTGCAATTTATGATGTGAAGACAGGGACTATTTCTCCCTTTGAAGGCTAATTAGTTAGCAGGGTTTGTTCTGCGGATTGGCATCTGAGTTACGGGATAGCTTAAATCCTCTAGAAATTCACGAATCAAAAGCTGAGCTAGCGCAGGTCTTTCTTTAATAAATTTATGAGATGTTGCAGGCACTATTGCAAGCTGGCCCAAAGGAATGCTCTCGTAGAGCTCAACAGTGTGATTATGTTTGATGACATCGTCATCACCTGCCATAACCATTACAGGGCACTGAATTGTGGCTAAATCTGCAGTGCTGAGATTAGGTTCTGACTTTTGAATATCAATCATCTTTTGAATCTTGAGCCCTTGTGTTTCTGGTGCATCAGGTGAAGTTGCACGGTACTCCTCTTGATTTTCTGCAGAAATAACACCGTCAAAATCATCGAGATGTGTGACGCCAGTTGGATGGAAATTCGCACCCAATGTAATGATGGAACGAACTAGTGCTGGTTGCTGCATCGCAACCATCAGCGCGATGATTCCACCATCGCTATAACCGATGAGGTGTGCAGGCTCTTTCACGACTTGTTTCAGATAAGAGATTGCTTCATCGGTTTGGTGTTGGTAGTGAAAGCTCTTTGCTTGGTCACCGGTAAATCCATGACCAGAACGGTCGTAAGCAAAGACATGGAATTCATCTTCGACCGCAGGGAGAATGTAAGAATCCCAGTGCGATGTTTGGCTTAAACCACCATGAAGTAATACAACTGCTTCGCCATTGTTATCCCACTCGTATGAATAAACCTGATGGCCATCAACGTCGAGATATTGAGTCATTTACATCGAATCCATAATGTGGCGATTGCCGCGATCGAATGTGAGGTAGTTCCAGGTCCAATCGGCAATCGTGCCAACTTTATTGCGACCCCCCAAGAGATAGAACAAGTGCAAGAAGAGCCATGCAAACCATGCAAGTGGGCCTGTCATTCGTAGACCACGAAATTCAACAATCGCTTTGTGACGGCCGATAGTTGCCATAGATCCCTTATCGAGATACTTAAAGGCTACAAGTGGTTTACCGGCAACTTTACGAAGAATTTGTTTAGCAACCCATTTACCTTGTTGCAGCGCAACTGGTGCGACCATCGGCAAGAAGCGGCCATCTGCACCCTTTGTTCCATTGATATCGCCGATCGCCCAGATATTTGGATAGTGCTTTACTTCAAGATTTTCATCAGTATCAATACGTGTACCCACGATAGGAAGGTTTAATAAACCTGCAGTTGGCTCGCCCTTAACGCCAGCTGCCCAGATTGTTACTTCAGCAGGAATCGGTTCGCCATCTTTGACAATAATTTGGCGAGGTTTGATTTCGCGCACTGCTGTATTTGTCTTAACGAAGACACCTAACTTATGAAGATCTGATTCTGCGCGGGCAGATAGCTTCTCGCTAAACATTGGCAAGATTCGTGGCCCAGCTTCGATTAAGTAAATATCCATATGGTCTGCAGCATGTGCCATATCGTTCTTTAGCGGCCCACGCTTCAGCTCGGCAAGTGCACCAGCCATTTCAACTCCGGTTGGTCCACCACCGACAACAGCGATAGATAAGCGAGTGTTATCTTCAAAGCGACAGAGATCTTCAAAGCGCCGCATTACTTCTGCGCGAATAGCGATTGCCTCATGAACGCTCTTCATTCCAAGTCCATTTTCAGTAACTCCTGGAACTCCGAAATCTGCTGTTGCGGAACCGAGAGCAACGATGAGATGGTCGAATTCGAGAACTTCAGATGAATCCAGCTTCACCGACTTGTTCTTGTGGTCGACAGAGATTGGTGAACCCATTCGGAATTTAATTCCAGTATCGCGAAGGGCTCCGCGCACTGGGTGAACAACATGATCTGCGGCAAGGCCGGCAGTGGATACCTGATAGAGAAGAGGTAAGAAAGTTTGAAAATTATGACGGTCAACGACTGTGACATCGGCTTTTCCTGCGAGAGCTTTCGCCGCTCCTAGCCCGCCGAATCCGGCGCCAAGAATGACAACGCGAGGTCGAGTAGAAGTTGCCATGAGGTAAGTCTAGGCTCAGTTATATGAATTCGCAGAATCCCCAGACAGCCTCAGCAGAGCGTTTGTATCTCGTTACCGGCGCATCGGG
>CAIMXQ010000148.1 GCA_903845465.1 uncultured Actinomycetes bacterium | reverse complement strand
CTTAACTCACCTGTAGAGGTCGAGCTAACAGTAGAAATCGCATAATTCTTACGAAGTAAGAATTACTTACCTCTTTTTTCTAGGCGCTCTACATCTGTAATCAATACTGCGCGACCATCGAGCTTAAGCCAGCCGCGACCTGCAAAGTCAGCGAGGGCTTTATTAACTGTCTCGCGTGATGCGCCGACTAACTGAGCAAGCTCTTCTTGTGTGAGGTCGTGGTGAACATAGAGACCCTCATCGGTCTTCTTGCCAAAGCGTGAACCGAGATCAATGAGTGCTTTTGCAACGCGACCTGGAACATCCGAGAAGACGAGATCGCCGACTGCTTCATTGGTGCGGCGTAGTCGCTGTGCAAGACGAGCAAGAAGGTGAAGTGAGACTTCGGGATTTCCTTTAAGCCACGGAATTAACTTCTCGTGGCTTAGAGATAAGAGCTTTGCATCGGTGACTGCTGTTGCAGTTGATGTACGTGGGCCTGGATCGAAGAGAGATAGCTCGCCAAACATTTCGCCGGGGCCGAGAATTGAGAGAAGGTTTTCGCGTCCATCGCCGCTGGAAGTACCGAGTTTGAGCTTTCCATCGACGATGACATAGACGTGTTCGCCTTCATCGCCTTCTTTAAAGAGGATTCCGCCCTTGCTGATCTTCACTGAATCCATGGAGGCGCGAAGAGATGCGGCTTGCGCATCATCGAGGGCGGTAAAGAGTGGGGCGCGTCTTACGACTTCATCTTCTTGTGGCACGTGGGTAGTTTACTCGTATGGCCGTCGATAGCGAAACTCGGAAGGAAGCCCGAGCTATCTATCGAATTTTGACCAAGACCTATCCTGAGATTCGCTGTGAATTAGATTTTAAGAATCCCCTCGAGCTGATCGTGGCTGTAGTGCTTTCAGCGCAATGTACAGATAAGAGAGTTAACACTATTACCCCAGCTCTCTTTAAGAAGTATAAGAAGGCGAAAGATTATGCAAAGGCACCGCTTGCTGAGATTGAGGAATATATATTCTCAGCTGGTTTCTATCACGCTAAGGCGAGACATCTGAAAGGACTTGGTAGAAAATTAGTTGAAGACTTTGATGGTGAAGTTCCATCTTCTCTGGAAGAACTCGTCACTCTTCCAGGAGTTGGTCGCAAAACCGCCAACGTTGTTTTAGGTCATGCATTTGATATTCCAGGAATCACAGTCGACACACATTTTGGACGACTTTCTCGTCGATTCGAATGGACTACCTCAATGGATCCCGTCAAAGTTGAACATGAAGTTGGCGCTTTGATTCCGCAGAAAGAATGGACCAATCTTTCTCAAAGAATGATTTGGCATGGTCGTCGCATCTGCCATTCACGCAAACCTGCCTGCGGTGCATGTCCTATTGCAAAGATATGCCCATCAGTTGGAATCGGCGAGATGGATAGAGAGAAAGCAAAACTCTTGGTCAAAACCGATAAGGACTTCCGATGAAGAAGCTCCTGATATTCGCACTCTCTCTCATCACGCTTACTGGCTGCTCACTTACTCAACCCATTCCCATCAAAGGTGAAGTCGTCAGCTGTACGTCAATAAAGGTAATGGCCAGAAATGGAAAGGCACTTGATTGTCTTGATGGGACAACTGGGGTCGCAGTTGATTCGATTGCAGGTCCTGCACTGATAAACGTGTGGGGATCTTGGTGTGAACCATGCAAACAAGAGCTTCCACACTTTGCTCATTTCCTGGCCCAATACGGTGACCGAGTACAAGTAATTGGTGTCGACGTTGAAGAAAAAAGTCCTGCGGTTGCAAGGAAATTTGTTACGACTCATGGAATGTCATGGCCAATCCTCTATGACGTTAATGGAAGTACTCGAGGAAAATTTGGAATGGGCGTGCCTGTAACGTGGTTTATAAATACATCTGGCAAAGTTGTCTATAAGAAATATGGACCTTTTCATTCACCAGAAGAGATTCAGCTCGATGTTATTAAGTATCTAGGGGTTAAATGATTTTTGATGCGGTATTTGGTCTGGTCGCGCTCGGGGCGCTCTTCAACGGATATAAGAATGGTTTAATAACAACGATTCTTCGTACTGCATTCTTCCTCGCCGGTGGAGTAGCTGCGATGTATCTTGTTGTGAAATTCGATCAAAGCGGTTGGTTAATTGCAGCAATCATCGTAGGCGCATACGCCGCTGCATGGGTGGGAACACAGATTGCAAAGGCTTTGAAATTTACACTGATACGAGGACCGCTACGTTTTGTGGATTCTGTTCTCGGTGCGATACTCGAGGTAAGTAAATATGTAATTCTTTTTTATGTCGTTGGAACAATTTTATTATGGGCACCTTGGGCGTCAGGTCAGAATGCTGTATCTGAAAGCAAGGTCTACTTACAGATTAATAAGCATGCACCGGCGTTAATAACCGATATACGAGTACGTGTAGAAAAAGTCCTTGCTAGTCCTCGTCTTTAGAGGATTTCAAACCTTCTGAAATCAACGCCATCACATTGGGATCAGCAAGTGTGGTCGCATCTCCCACAGCGCGATTTTCAGCAACATCCTTAAGCAAGCGACGCATAATCTTTCCACTTCGAGTCTTAGGAAGTTCGTTCACGACCATTATCTGGCGCGGCTTTGCGATGGCACCAATCTCTTTTGCAACGTGATCACGGAGTTCCTTAACGAGCGCTTCACCGTCCGCATGCTCGATACCACTTCGTAAAATCACAAAGGCAACAATTCCTTGGCCAGTTAATGGATCTGCAGCACCCACGACGGCTGCTTCAGCAACCGCCTCATGTGCAACGAGTGCAGATTCAACCTCCGTTGTTGAGATGCGGTGACCGGAAATATTCATGACATCATCGACGCGACCCATAAGCCAGATAGCACCGTCATTGTCGAGCTTTGCACCATCTCCTGCGAAGTAAATTCCGGGAAAGCGAGACCAATACGTTTCTTTAAAGCGCTCATCTTCGCCCCATACGCCACGCAACATTGATGGCCATGGTTGATCAAGAATCAAGAAACCACCATGTCCGTTAGGTACTGGTGCGCCTTTATCGTCAACAACCTTGGCGCTAATTCCAGGAAGCGCCTTCATTGCAGATCCTGGCTTCGTTGCAGTAACTCCCGGCAGCGGGGAAATCATGATTGCGCCAGTTTCAGTCTGCCACCATGTATCAACGATGGGGCAATTGCCGCCGCCGATAACTTCGCGGTACCACATCCATGCTTCTGGATTTATTGGTTCGCCAACCGAACCGAGTAAGCGAAGTGATGCAAGATTGAATTTATTTGGAAATTCATCTCCCCATTTCATCCAAGTACGAATCAGAGTTGGTGCGGTGTACAAAATAGTGACGCCATACTTTTCGATGATTTCGAAGATGCGGCCCTTGTGTGGAGTATCAGGTGTGCCTTCGTAAATAACTTGAGTTGCCCCATTAATTAGTGGTCCATAAACCGTGTACGAGTGGCCGGTAATCCAACCGATATCGGCGGTGCACCAATAGACATCTTTAGTTGGTTTGATGTCAAAGACAACCTTATGTGTGTATGCGACCTGTGTTAGATAACCACCTGTTGTATGAAAAATTCCCTTTGGTTTTGCGGTTGTACCCGATGTATACAAGATAAAAAGTGGGTGCTCGCTATCGAAGAATTCAGGTGTATGGGTTGGTTGTTGTGGATCTACAAGGTCATGCCACCACACATCGCGACCTTCGACCCATGCAGTCTCTTGCCCGGTGCGCTTTACAACGATTACCTTCTCGACATGAGTCTGACCTTTAAGCGCATCGTCTACTGCTGGCTTGAGAGCAAACGCTGCACCTTTTCTAAAACCACCATCTGAAGTAATAACCAACTTTGCATCGGCATCTTGAATACGTGAGAGCAGAGCATCTGCAGAAAATCCACCGAAGACAACTGAGTGGATTGCGCCGATTCGTGCACACGCAAGCATTGCGACAACTGCCTCAGGAATGAGAGGCATATAAATCGCAACGCGATCACCAGATTTAATTCCAATAGATGTCAGTGCATTCGATGCTTTACAAACATCGGCGAGTAAATCTGCATAAGAAATAGTCCTTGTATCACCCGGTTCGCCTTCAAAGTGAAATGCAGTGCGGCTTCCATTGCCATCTGCAATGTGGCGATCAAGTGCCGAGACTGTTGCATTGAGTTTTCCGCCGACAAACCATTTGGCATAGGGAGATTCCCATTCGAGAGTTTTATCCCACTTCTTCTCCCATGTAAGTGCCTGCGCCTGCTTCTCCCAAAATGAAAGACGATCCTTATCAGCTTCGGCATAAAGTTCGACTTTTGCATTTGATTGCGCGGCAAATTCTGCAGTGGGTAAGAAAGAGCGGTCTTCTGTCGAGAGATTTTCAATGGAATCTGATGCCATGTCGTTGAGGTTACCGCTCAAGAGCTGCTTTTTAAAGGTTTAGTTATCAACAGATGAGTGCAAATGCTCATATCTGCAATTCACAATCTGCCAATAATGCGCACCTTCGCAAAAGATTGATATATAAAAGGAGAAAAATGACAGTTTCAGCATTTCTTGCAATTTTGCTCAAGGTGCTCAGCAGCCCAGCCCTAATTACCGGTCTTATCGCCTTACTTCAGAAAATCCTTCATCCATAGGGCTCCATACCCCTTACCTCTCGCGTATTCAGTGCGCCGATTTTTCATACGCGAGGGTAGGTGGTTGGATTAGGCGTAAGCCTCACTCAAGACCCAATGGTGCGTCAGAGCGTTTACACACAGTTCTAGACAATTGGGAGCATCAGATGCCTATAGCAACCCCTGAAGTGTATGCAGCAATGTTGGACCGAGCTAAGGCCGGAGCATTTGCATACCCAGCAATCAACGTTTCATCATCACAGACCATCATTGGTGCAATTCGTGGATTCGCAGAGGCAGAATCAGATGGAATTATTCAATTTTCTTGGGGTGGGGCTGAATACGCATCAGGTTCGACTGTAAAGCAGATGGTCGATGGCGCAGTTGCGCTCGCAGAGTTTGCACACGTTGTTGCAAAGAATTACAACGTCAATATTGGAATTCATACTGATCACTGCCCAAAGGAGAAGCTCGACGGTTTTATGCGTCCACTTCTTGAAATCGGCGCTCAGCGCGTTAAGGAAGGCAAGCATCCATTGTTCAACTCACATATGTGGGATGGATCAGCTGTTGATATGCCAGAGAATATGAAGGTTGCTCGCGAACTTCTTGATAAATCAGTTGCAGCTCGCACAGTTCTTGAAATCGAAATCGGCGTTGTCGGTGGGGAAGAAGATGGCGTCGAGGCAAAGCACGATGCAAAGCTGTACTCAACTCCAGAAGATGCACTTCTTACAATTGAAACACTCGGCACCGATGCAAATGCTCGCTACATGGTGGCGGCAACATTTGGAAACGTACACGGCGTTTACAAGCCAGGAAACGTTGTTCTTCAGCCAAAGATTCTTGCAACTCTCCAAGAAGCAGTTGCAAAGAAGCTTGGACTTCCAGCAGGAAGCAAGCCAATGGATCTCGTATTCCACGGTGGATCAGGCTCACTTCTCTCTGAAATCCGCGAATCACTTGATTACGGCGTTATCAAGATGAATATCGATACAGATACTCAATATGCATTTACACGTCCTGTTGTTGATCACATCATGAAAAACTATGACGGCGTTCTTAAGATTGATGGCGAAGTCGGAAATAAGAAGGCTTACGATCCACGTGCGTGGGGTAAGGCTGCTGAAGCAGGAATCGCTGCACGTGTTGGCGTTGCTTGCGAGGATCTTCGTTCAACCGGTACATCACTTCTCAAGTAATTAATTAACTACGACTGGGAGAGGCTCTATCCATGCCTGCATTAGTACTGCTGGGAGCTCAGTGGGGCGACGAAGGCAAAGGTAAAGCTACCGATTTGTTGGGCGATCGCGTTGATTATGTAGTTCGTTATCAAGGTGGCAATAACGCAGGACACACAGTTGTTATTGGTGATCAGAAATATGCACTCCACTTACTTCCATCTGGAATTCTCTCTCCTAACGTTATTCCAGTAATCGCAAACGGTGTCGTTATTGACCCGGGCGTATTACTTGAAGAAATTAAGGGACTTACAGAGCGCGGAATCGATTGCAGCAAGTTAGTGATTTCAACGAATGCGCATTTGATTACTCCGTATCACCGCACCATCGATAAAGTTTCTGAGCGATTCTTAGGCAAATCAAAGATTGGAACAACCGGTCGAGGAATTGGACCTGCATATGCAGACAAGATCAATCGCATCGGTATTCGCGTTCAAGATCTCTTTGATCCATCAATCTTGCGTCAGAAGATTGAAGGGGCGCTTCGCGATAAGAACCAAGTACTTATCAAGGTCTTTAACCGCAAAGATATTGAAGTCGAAGATGTTCTTGCTGAATATCTTGGCTATGCAGAAATCTTGCGACCATATGTAGCAGATACAGTGTTATTGCTCGACAACGCTTTGAAGGCTGGAAAGCGTGTACTTCTTGAAGGTTCGCAAGGAACTCTTCTCGATGTTGATCACGGCACTTATCCATTCGTTACATCATCAAACCCAACTGCAGGTGGGGCATGCACAGGTTCTGGAATCGGACCAACAAAGATTGATCGCGTCATCGGAATCGTCAAGGCTTACACAACTCGCGTTGGCTCTGGACCATTTCCAACAGAACTCTTTGATGAAGATGGCGAAAAACTTCGCACCATTGGTGGCGAAGTCGGTGTCACAACAGGTCGCGCACGTCGTTGCGGTTGGTACGACGCACCTATCGCACGTTATGCAGTGCGAGTAAATGGGCTGACAGATTTCTTCCTCACTAAGCTCGACGTTCTTACAGGCTGGGAGCAAATTCCAGTTTGTGTTGCATATGAAATTGATGGAAAGCGCGTTGAAGAACTTCCTGCATCACAATCTGATTTCCACCATGCAAAGCCAATTTACGAATATCTTCCTGGCTGGAAAGAAGATATCTCGGGTGCAAAGAAGCTCAGCGATCTTCCCAAGAATGCACAGGATTACATCTCCTTCCTCGAAAAAATTTCCGGTGCACCAATGAGCGCCATCGGCGTAGGGCCCGGGCGCACCCAGACAATTGTTGTCAAGGATTTCATCTAAGCCATGAAAATCCTCCTAGTCGGAAGCGGTGGTCGCGAACACGCACTCGCACTAGGACTCAAGGCAGATAAAAGTTGTACTGAACTTCATGCAGCGCCCGGCAATCCTGGCATTGCAACTGTTGCAACCATTCATCCAGTTGCAATCACAGACAACAATGCAATCTGCGAACTCGCACAGAAGTTATCTGTTGACCTTGTCGTTATTGGCCCTGAAGTGCCTTTAGTAAATGGCGCTGCAGATGTATTACGCAGTGCAGGTTTTGCAGTCTTCGGACCATCGAAGGCAGCTGCGCAACTTGAGGGTTCGAAAGATTTTGCGAAAGGTGTCATGCGCGATGCCGGCGTTCCCACCGCACGTAGCTTTACATGTACAGAACAATCTGAAATCGAGAAAGCACTTGATGCATTCGGTGCACCCTATGTTGTAAAAGATGATGGCCTTGCTGCTGGTAAGGGCGTCGTAGTGACCAACGATCGCCAAGTGGCGCTCGATCATGCACGGGCATGTTCACGTGTTGTCATTGAGGAATTCCTGGCAGGTCCCGAAATTTCACTCTTTGGTATCTCTGATGGTCGCAATATTTTGGCGATGCAACCAGCGCAAGATTTCAAACGAGCATTTGATGGCGATGAAGGTCCTAACACTGGCGGAATGGGTGCCTATTCACCACTTTTGTGGGCGCCCGATGACATCGTCGAAGAGACATATGAGAAAGTCTTGGCACCGGTCATTGCTGAAATGGCTGCCCGCGGAACTCCATTTGTCGGTTTGCTCTATGCAGGTTTAGCTCTGACCAATGAAGGAATTCGCGTTATTGAATTTAACGCTCGATTCGGTGATCCCGAAACTCAAGTGTTGATTCCACTATTAATGACTCCACTTGCGACACTTCTCTATAACGCTGCGACAGATAATTTGGATGATGCAGTCCTGCAATGGCGTGATGAAAGCGCAGTGACTGTAGTTCTTGCATCACAGGGTTATCCGGACTCTCCAAAGACTGGCGCTGCTATCTCATCAATTCCGGTAATTGAAAATTCTCAAATTTTTCACGCAGGGACTACAAAAAATGGTGGCGCACTTCTTTCAACGGGTGGACGCGTCTTAACCGTGACTGGCTTAGGAGCGGATCTGACCGAAGCCCGTGACCGCGCTTATCGCGCTATCTCACAGATTGAACTGGAAGGTTCCTTCTACCGATCTGATATCGCGCTCAATGCGTCGGTCGCTGAGAAGGGCAATTAAATGGGGGAGAATGCACCAGTGAGCGTATTAGCTGATCGTTATGCATCGAAAGAGATGCGCCAGGTCTTTGCGCCAGAGCAGAAAATTATCGCTGAACGTACGCTTTGGATTGCTGTCATGCGTGCGCAATCAAAGCTCGGACATCCAATTTCAGATTCGGTCATTGCTGATTATGAAAAGGTAGTCGCTAAAGTTGATCTAGCTTCCATCGATGCGCGCGAAAAAATTACGCGCCACGATGTCAAAGCACGTATCGAAGAGTTCAACGCACTTGCAGGACACGAAGCAATTCATGCAGGAATGACAAGCCGCGATCTGACAGAAAACATTGAAGCACTTCAAGTTCGCGACGGCCTTGCGATTGTTCACAACAAGACAGTTGCACTTCTTGCTGCCCTTGGAGCAAAAGCCGCTCAGTATTCAGATCAACCAATAGCTGGTCGTTCACATAATGTGCCAGCACAGATCACCACACTGGGAAAGCGTTTTGCCTCCGCTGCTGAAGAACTTCTCTATGCATACGAGCGCCTCGCATCTCTTCAAAGTCGCTATCCAATGCGTGGAATCAAAGGTCCTGTTGGAACTGCGCAAGATTCCATTGATTTGCTTGGATCAACTGATGCGCATCAATCACTCGAAACAGCGATTGCAAAAGAGCTCGGATTTGATCGCGTTCTCGATTCAACTGGCCAGGTCTATCCACGTTCTCTCGATTACGAAGTCCTGTCAACACTTGTTCAACTTGCAGCATCACCATCTTCGCTAGCAACATCTATTCGCCTCATGGCAGGTGCAGAACTTGTCACTGAAGGATTTAAGGCTGGCCAAGTTGGATCATCTGCAATGCCACACAAGATGAATACACGTTCATGCGAACGAGTAAATGGCCTCACGGTTATTTTGCGCGGCTATGCATCGATGGTCTCTGAACTCGCTGGAAACCAGTGGAATGAAGGCGATGTTTCATGCAGCGTCGTTCGCCGCGTTGCACTTCCTGATGCTTTCTATGCGATGGATGGATTGCTAGAAACAATGCTGACAGTGCTCAACGAATTCGGAGCATTTCCTGCAGTTATCTCAGCAGAGCTCGAACGTTACCTACCATTCCTTGCAACGACAAAGATTTTAATGGCATCAGTGAAAGCTGGAGTTGGTCGCGAAGTTGCACATGAGGCAATCAAGGAGCATGCAGTTGCTGCAGCACTCGGAATGCGCGAAGGAAAAGCAAATAATTTCCTTGATGCAATTGCAGGTGATGCTCGTATTCCATTTAAGCGTGCAGAACTTGATGCACTGATTGGTAACCCACTTGAATTTACTGGCGATGCTCGCCAACAAGTAGCACGAGTTGTACATCGCATCGACGCGATTACATCCGCGCACCCTGCCGCAGCGCAGTACAAACCTCTAGCCATTCGTTGAGTCTGGATATACGGTGAGCGGCTTCGGCGCAGCTGGCGCACCGCCAGCTCCAGCCATCGGTGGTTGGAAACATCTACGCACAGGAAAAGTGCGCGATCTCTACACAAACGATTCTGGTGAAATTCTCTTAGTTGCATCCGATCGCATCTCTGCCTTTGACTGGGTCTTACCAACAACGATTCCCAATAAGGGTGCAATCCTTACTCAACTTTCTCTCTTCTGGTTCGAGCTCCTTGCCGATATCGTCCCTAATCACATCATTAGCGATGATGTTCCTGCATCAGTTGCAGATCGTGCAGTGATTGTTCAGCCACTCGATATGTTTGCGATCGAATGTGTTGCGCGCGGATATCTCACCGGTAGCGGACTTGTTGAATACAAAACCAGCCAAGCAGTTTGCGGAAACACACTCCCACCAGGGTTATTAGATGGTTCGCAGCTACCAGCCAGCATCTTCACACCCGCAACAAAAGCTGAGATTGGCGATCACGATATCAATATCGATTTCGACAGTGCTGCAAATATTGTTGGTGCAGAGCAAGCTGCCGAGCTTCGCGACTTAACAATCCGGTTGTATGACACAGCAGCTGATTTCTCATCAAGTCGCGGAATCATTCTTGCTGATACAAAATTTGAATTCGGTGTCAATATGGCCGGCGAAATTACTTTGGGTGATGAAGCGTTGACTCCCGATTCTTCGCGATTCTGGGAGGCAGATGGATGGGCGCCAGGAAAATCACAACCATCATTTGATAAACAATTTGTCCGCGATTGGCTGACAACAAGTGGATGGGATAGAGAATCCACTCCTCCAGAATTGCCTGCAGAAATAGTCGAAAAGACTGCGGCGCGATATGAGCAAGCTTTTGAACGAATTACCGGCAGCAAGTTCTAATAGAAAACAGGGAGCAGTAAATGGCAAAGATCGTGGTTGATGTGATGTTAAAGCCAGAAATTCTCGACCCACAAGGAAAGGCTGTTGCGGCAGCGTTACCTCGCCTTGGATTTACCTTTGCAAAAGATGTGCGCCAAGGAAAGCGATTTGAAATTGAAGTCGATGGCGAACCAACGGCGGCGCAACTTGCCGAGGTAGAAGTTGCTGCTGAGAAACTTCTCTCTAACCCTGTCATTGAAAACTTCACAGTTCGAGTGGAGAAGTAATAGATATGAAGATTGGTGTTGTAACTTTTCCAGGCACTCTCGATGATCGAGATGCTGCCCGCGCTGTTCGCCATGCTGGTGGCGAGGCAGTTGCTCTTTGGCATAACGATGCAGATCTTCACGGTGTCGATGCAGTCATACTTCCTGGTGGCTTCTCTTATGGTGATTATCTTCGTTGCGGTGCAATCTCACGTTTTTCTCCAGTAATGGAGCCCATCATTAAGGCAGCTCAAAGTGGAATGCCGCTACTAGGTATCTGTAACGGCTTTCAGGTACTTGCCGAGGCTCACCTCATTCCAGGTGCACTCACACGCAATCACGAACTTCACTTTCTTTGTCGCGACCAGACAATATGTATTGAAAATGTAAATACAGCGTGGACATCCTCATTTTCGCAAGGTCAAGAGATTGTGATTCCACTTAAGAACGGTGAGGGCGCATATATGTGCGATGACGAGACCCTTGCGATGTTAGAGGGAGAAGGACGCATCATTGCTCGTTACGTTGGTGAAAATCCCAATGGTTCACGTAATTTGATTGCCGGAGTTACCAATGAACGCGGAAATATTGTTGGTTTAATGCCACACCCTGAACATGCAATAGATTCTCTGACAGGTCCATCTGCCGATGGCCTTGGTTTCTTTACATCAGTTTTGAAAAGCTTTATTTCTGGAGGTGTGAAGTAATGTCACTAGACACCGTTGCAACAGCGAAAGCAAATCCAGATGCATCACAACCATTTGCAGAACTTGGCTTGAAGCCCGATGAGTATGCACGCATCAAGGAGATTCTTGGACGCCGTCCAACTTCATCTGAGCTCGCGATGTACTCGGTCATGTGGTCAGAACACTGTTCATATAAATCTTCCAAGGTTCACCTAAAGCAATTCGGTGACAAAGCCGTTAAGACTGATGCTCTCCTTGTTGGAATCGGCGAAAACGCAGGTGTTGTCGATGTTGGTCAGGGATACGCTGTAACTTTTAAAATTGAATCTCATAACCACCCATCATTTATCGAGCCATATCAAGGCGCGGCAACTGGGGTTGGCGGAATCGTTCGCGATATTTTGACTATGGGTGCACGTCCCATTGCAGTCATGGATCCGCTTCGATTTGGTCCAGCAGATGCACCAGATACTCGTCGAGTATTACCTGGCATCGTTGCAGGCGTTGGTGGATATGGAAACTGTCTCGGTTTACCCAATATCGGCGGCGAAGTTGTCTTTGATGAGACGTATTTAGGAAATCCACTCGTAAATGCGCTCTGTGTTGGCGTTATGAAACATAGCGATATCAAGCTTGCAAAGGCTGCCGGCGCTGGAAACCTTGTTGTTTTGTATGGCGCTAAAACTGGCGGCGATGGAATTGGTGGTGTTTCAGTTCTTGCATCTGAAACATTTGAATCAAAGGGACCTGCAAAACGCCCTGCAGTTCAAGTTGGCGATCCCTTTGTGGAAAAGGTTTTAATTGAATGTTCTCTCGAAATCTTCGCTGAAGATCTTGTTGTTGGCATTCAGGATCTGGGTGGCGCCGGACTTTCTTGTGCAACATCCGAACTTGCATCCGGTGGTTCAGGTGGCATGAAAGTTCAGCTAGAGAAAGTTCCTGTACGCGATCCATCACTATCTCCTGAAGAAATTCTGATGTCCGAATCACAAGAGCGTATGTGCGCAATTGTCGAACCAAGCAAGATTGCTCGCTTTCTTGAAATTTGCGCAAAGTGGGATGTCACGGTCAACGTTATCGGTGAAGTTACCGATGGCAACCATCTTGAAATCACATGGAACGGCGAACTGATTGTTGATGTTCCGCCTCGCACTGTGGCACACGATGGCCCGGTTTATAACCGTCCAATGGCGCAACCTGCATATATCAATGAAGTTGCAAAGCAAGTAATCAACGTTCCAATTCCTGCGACAGCAGATGAAATCAAAGTAACTGTATTAAAACTTGCTGCGACTCCGAACCTTGCAGATAAGTCATGGGTTACCGATCAATATGATCGCTATGTTCAGGGCAATTCGATTCAGGCACAGCCAGATGATTCTGGAATGGTTCGCATTGACGAGAAGACACATCTTGGTGTTGCAATCGCAACTGATGCCAATGCCAACTGGTCTTATCTCAACCCATACGAAGGTGCGAGGCTCGCACTTGCTGAAGCTGCTCGCAATATTGCAACAGCCGGCGCTAAGCCACTTGCAGTTACTAACTGTCTTAACTTTGGTTCTCCCGAAGATACTGGCGTGATGTGGCAATTTGCAGAATCAGTACGAGGCCTTGCAGATGGTTGTCTTGAAATGGGCCTACCTGTTACTGGTGGAAATGTCTCGTTCTATAACCAGACTGGTGCGGTAGCAATCCTTCCTACCCCAGTTATTGGTGTACTTGGTGTTATCGATGATGTTCGTACTCGCACACCGATGTCATTTGATCGCGCCGGCCTTGATCTATATCTACTTGGAGAGACAGAAGATCACCTTGCAGGAAGTGAATGGGCTTACATGCACAATCAACGTGGAGGAGTTGCACCAACAGCAAATCTGCAACGCGAGATGCGATTGATTGATTTATTAGTTGCAGGTCGCACAAAGAAGATCTTTACTGCGGCGCACGATTTAAGCCAAGGCGGATTATCTGCAACGTTGACTGAGATGGTGCTGCGTCATAACACTGGTGCAACAATTCAACTCGATAACGTTGGAATGGCGCTATTGAGTGAGACTCCAGGACGCGTAGTCGTTGCTATTGATCCTGCACAGACTGCGGCCCTTACCCAAGAGGCTGTAACTCAGAAAATTGTGCTGACAAAGATCGGTGTTACAGGTGGGGATTCACTCGTTATTAACGATGCAAAGATTTCACTTGTTGAACTTCGAAAAGCCCACACCGAAACCTTCGCGAAGTTGTTTGGATAAATTTAATGCGCGATCCTGTGATTCTTGCCGAAGTAAAGGAGACCCTTGCTCTCCTTACTGAACGTTCGCCGGGTCGCGCCATTGAAGTTCGCGTGCCACCGTATGCAGCGGTGCAATGCGGCGAAGGCCCAACACACACTCGCGGAACACCGCCTAACATCATTGAGATGGATGCAGATACTTGGCTAGCACTTGCAGGCGGTAAGAAAAGCTGGGCAGATGCAATGTCTGAAGGTCTCATCCTTGCCTCAGGTGCACGTGCAGATTTAACCGAACTACTACCGCTTAGGATGAGCCCATGAGCCGTCGCCCAGATGGATTGTTAAATCACAACGTTCTTGAAGACGATAAAGGTCCACAAGATGCATGTGGAGTCTTTGGCGTATGGGCACCGGGCGAAGAAGTCGCAAAGTTAACTTTTTACGGGCTTTATGCGTTGCAACATCGCGGCCAAGAATCTGCAGGAATTGCAACATCAGATGGCGATCGCATCTTGGTCTATAAGGATATGGGCCTCGTTTCACAGGTCTTTACCGAAACAGATTTAGCATCCCTTGTTGGAAATCTCGCTATAGGTCACTGCCGGTACAGCACCACAGGATCTAGTACATGGGTCAATGCCCAACCCACACTTCGTCCAACTAAGTATGGAACCTTGGCACTTGCACATAATGGAAACCTGACCAATACAGGAGATCTTGCAGAGCTTGTTCAGAGACTTGAAATAGATCTACCGAAGAGCGATCGAGGTGCAACAACAGATACAGAAATCATGACAGCGCTCATTGGTTTGCAAGATGAGAAGAATGTTGAAGCAAGTGCACTTGCTGTACTACCAAAACTTGACGGTGCTTTCTCGCTCGTATTTATGGATGAACATACTCTTTATGCTGCACGCGATCGCCACGGTGTTCGCCCTCTTGTTATCGGAAAACTTGAACGGGGCTGGGTTGTTGCATCTGAATCTGCCGCTCTCGATATCGTCGGTGCAGCCTTCGTTCGCGAAGTCGAACCCGGAGAATTTCTTGCAATCAATGAAGATGGAATTCGTTCTGAGATGTGGGCAAAGCCTGATCCCAAAGGATGCATCTTTGAATATGTCTATCTTGCTCGACCCGACACAACAATTGCTGGACAGGGAATTCATGCAGTGCGCGGTCGTATCGGTCAGCGCCTTGCAATTGAATCTCCGGTAGATGCAGATCTTGTAATTCCAGTTCCTGAATCTGGTACACCTGCTGCTATTGGTTATGCAAAGCAATCGGGAATTCCATACGGACTTGGCCTCGTGAAAAATTCCTATGTAGGTCGCACATTTATTCAGCCATCTCAAACAATTCGCCAACTTGGTATTCGCTTAAAGCTCAACCCACTACGCGAAATTATCGAAGGCAAGCGCATCATCGTTGTCGATGATTCGATTGTTCGCGGAAATACTCAGCGCGCACTTGTTCGCATGTTGCGCGAAGCTGGAGCGCTCGAAATCCACGTTCGTATCTCATCTCCTCCCGTAAAGTGGCCATGCTTCTATGGGATCGATTTTGCAACGCGCGCCGAATTAATCGCAAGTGGCCTTGAAGTAGAAGAGATTCGACGTTCTATCGGTGCAGATTCATTGGCATATGTATCTGAAGAAGGTTTGATTGAGGCCACGCGAGTTCCTGAAGATAAACTCTGTACCGCCTGCTTCTCGGGTAAATACCCAATTGCAATTCCAACAGATATGTCTGAAGGCAAGATGCGCCTTGAAGTAACAGATGTGCACTCAGAGAAGGTTCATAAATAGTGGCGACGTATAAAGATTCTGGCGTTGATATCGATGCAGGAGATCGCGCAGTCGAATTAATGAAGGCATCTATTGCACGTGCATCCCGTCCAGAAGTTATGGGTGGCATTGGTGGGTTCGCTGGCCTCTTTGACGCATCTGCTCTGAAATCGATGAAGCAGCCACTTCTAGCAACATCTACAGATGGAGTCGGAACAAAGACTGAAATCGCACGCCAGCTGGGTAAGTACGACACCATCGGCGAAGATCTTGTTGCCATGGTTGTTGATGATCTCGTTGTCTGCGGCGCAGAACCGCTCTTTATGACCGATTACATCGCAGTTGGAAAAGTTATCCCAGAGCGCATTGCAGATATCGTCGCTGGAATTGCGCGAGGTTGCGAGAAAGCCGGCACTGCACTGATCGGTGGCGAAACAGCAGAACACCCTGGGCTACTTGCAGAAGATGAATTCGATATCGCAGGTGCTGCAACTGGTGCAGTAGATGCAGATAAACAACTTGGGGCACATCGCGTCAAAGCAGGCGATGTGATTATTGCAATGCCAGCGAGCGGCTTCCATGCAAATGGATACTCGCTCATTCGCCACATACTTACATCGCAAAAACTCGATCTTGCAAAGACTTACGAAGGTCTCTCACGGACATTGGGTGAAATCCTTCTGACACCGACCGAGATTTATTCACTTGATTGCCTTGCACTCATCAAGGCACAGGGAGAGAAACTTCGTACCTTTAGCCACATCACGGGCGGTGGCTTGGCAGATAACACTGCGCGGGTTATTCCTGCAGGGCTCACTGCACAGTACGACCGTTCAACATGGACATTGCCTGCAGCAACCAAGTTTTTGGCAAGCGTTGCATCTGTTCCGCAAGAAGATATGGAACGTACCTGGAACTGCGGCATTGGCATGTCGGCAGTAGTTGACCCAACTATTGCGGATTTGGTGATTCGTTCACTTGCAGCCCGCGGAATGTCAGCTTGGATCGCTGGCGTCGTTGAGCCTTCTACAGATAAGGACGCACTTCGTTCATACTTGGTCTCTCAGTACAAGGGGTAAATTCAATGGCAAGTAAGTCAAAAGTCGCACAGAAGAAGCAGTCAACCTCTGCAAAGAAGATCAACTTCTATTTAATTGCAATTCCAGTTATCGCCTTCGCAATCAAGTTGATCATCATGTCCAATATCAAAGGCACCGATGGCGCAACTTTGGGTGGATGGCTTGGGGCAGATGGCGAGAACTATCTCAGCGGTGTCGATGGCTTACTTCAAAAAGGCTATTTCAGCGATAAGAGCATTCTGTCTTATTGGCCAGCTGGATATCCGATTCTGATCTGGATCCTGACAAAGATTTCATTAACTCACGTGATCTATTTGATTGCATTTACCCAATCAATTTTCTATGCCTATGCCAGCTATTACTTTGTGAAGCAACTGCGCGGAACAAAGTTGCAGCCATACATGATGCTTATCGGTCTTGGCCTTGCTTTTAACCCAACTCTTTCTCTTAGTTCGTTAGCCGTCGGTTATGAAAGCCCCATCGCGGCATGCATGTTGATGGTGACTGGCTTGATTATGAAATCTCGACAAAGTGGAAATGATCGAGCGTTAGCGCTTCGTGTTATTTCAGCAGGGTTCTTCTCGGCCCTCGCCTCATTTATGCAGCCTCGCTGGATATTAACTTCTGTTGTAATCGCAATTGTGTGGGCACTGATGTATAAGAACCGAAAAGTTCAAGCGCTAATTCTCGTAGGCGTTGTTGGAATCATGGCGATTGCTCCGGCAATTATGATTCAACGTAATCAACAATCGATTCATAAATCAGTAATCTCTACAAACCTAGGCGTCACAATGAAACTCGGCGCAGGAGACGGCACTCAAGGCGGTTATGCGCACACAGGACCTGATGTTCCATGTGTACCAACACCTCCAGCTACTACAACTTCAGATAACGATGTCGTTAAGTGCGTAATCAAGTGGTATGCCGGTCACCCTGGTAAATCAATTCGCCTCTTCATTAATAAGGGTTGGTTCTACTGGTCACCGTGGTCTGGTCCGTTGGGTAATGGCACTATGGCGCGTAACCCATGGCTCAAGATCGATCCGATTGTAAATATCGCAAAGGGCAGCCAATCTGGAAATGATTTGGTCTATAAATCTGCCGGCCGCGGAATCTCTTTCTTCTGGGTGATTGGCTGTATCTCACTCTTCTTCATCGGTTTCTTCTGGCTCAGATCGATGAAGGGCATCTATGCCAACTTGGCATATGCAGCCTTTATCCCCGTCGTCATCTCCTGGTTGGTGTCGATGGGCACAATCGGTGACCACCGATTCCGCATCCCGACGATGACCTTGAGCGTATTCCTGCAGGTCATGGGCTACTTCGCCCTTCGTCATCGGGTCAAAACAGGCTCATTTGCCGTTGCTTTGGAGTCAGGAGCTCAGGCGCGATAACCTACGCGCCTGACACATCAGCTATTCGTAAGGAGGTCGCCCATGGGTCGCGGCCGTGCAAAAGCTAAGCAGACAAAAGTTGCACGCGATTTGAAGTACAACTCTCAGGAGATGGACCTCGATCGCCTCACTAAGGAACTCCATGGCGATGTTCCAAATCAGCAGAATCAGGATGATGACGATCCTTTTGCTGAAGGTAATTACATTCCCCGCGCGTGAGACCAACTCCGTACGTAGCCTCTCTTCGTATATACGAACCTCTCTCTGCATTTGAGCCAGTCGATCGCATCCGTTGGCAGAATATTGATGCATCGATTGATTCCAAAAAGGAAGAACAAGCGCTCGCACTTCGTAGATTAGTTTTTCCTGAACCACCAGCTGTTCGCCCCGATGGCGCACACGTTCTCGATATCAATGGAATTCGCTATGTCTCACCATGGTCAACTGCAACTCGATGTTGGGCAGCTCTCGATGATTTTAAAGAGTCGCTTCCATCATCAATCACGCCATTTTTTATTCCATCCTCGCTTGAAGAGGTGATTACAACTGGCGTTGATTTACTCGAAGATCGGGTTCCTCATATCATTACCGAAAATTGGGTTATTCCTCCGAGATGGTTCTCAATCTTTACCGCAGATGAACGAGTCCGCGGAGAAGATGGTGATGGTCCATTCTGTTTTGCGCGCACAACGATGTCAAAGGCGCGCGACCGAGCGGAAAAATCACATGAAATAGTTCTTGGCGCATTTGGACAAGGGCCTGTCGAACAAGAGATAGAAAATATGTTGGATTGGCTCGAACTCTTTCACCCAGAATCACTTGTAGAACTTGATTACGGCGGTCTTGCAAGTTATCTCGATGCATCTCTTCGTGCACAAGGTCTTGATGGAATTAGTGAAGATTCATCGATCGAAGATGTTGAATTTAGCCTTCAGGGGCTTGCATCAGCTGATGGCTCAGTTGCTGGCCAGGGATATGAGCGCCTTGTAAGTCGTTGGCGCGGTGTTCAAGCCTATGAATCAGCTATGTAAGCTCATTCTGGGTATTGCCAGAGTTGAAACAGTGGGGAATACTTCCCGACATTACGGAGCAAAACGGACACCGAGTCCGAGCCACATCTTGGGGGATTGCAGATGAATCGACTGCCTGATGCAGAGGTCCTTCTCACTCCACGTGAAGTTGCCGATCTCTTCGGCGTCGATCCAAAGACAGTTACTCGTTGGGCTAAGGCTGGAAAGTTAACTTCCATTCGCACATTGGGTGGCCATCGCCGTTATCGCAAATCTGAAGTCGATGAACTTCGTCAAAATTATTTCAAGGCACAGAACTAATTCCTTCTTAGCACTATGAATTACTCAATCGCGCAATTTTTCTTACTGGGCTTTCTCACCTTTGTGACGGTTGGTTTTATCACTCCGCCAATTCGCGAGATTGCTCTTCGCTTTGGCGCAGTCGATGCACCGACCTTGGCTCGAAAAGCGCAGAAGGACCCAGTCCCATATTTAGGTGGCGTCGCAATTGCTATCGGTATCGTTGCCGCCTCATACGGTTCACTCTTGGCAGTTGATTTCTCACTCACCACATTTAAATTGGCCAGTTTTGTTCTGGTGCCTGCGATGGCTATCTCGGCGATGGGTTTATGGGATGACCTCAAGGGCCTGGAACCATGGCCCCGTCTGGTCGCACAAACATTTACCGGAATTCTTGTTGCGGTTATTCTTACTGTCACAGATACGATGGGTTTTGCTTTTCATAACCACTACATCAACTATTTCATCACCGTTCTTTGGATTGTAGGCGTAACAAACTCAATCAACTTCTTCGATAACCACGATGGTGGGGCCGCGGGCACAGTTGCAGTTATTACCTTCTTCCTCTTCTTTATCGCTTATGACCGCCAACAAATACTTGTCAGCGCACTGGCAATTGTGACCGCAGGGGCAACAGCTGGATTTCTTATCTGGAACCGCCACCCAGCCAAGATTTATATGGGCGATGCAGGCTCACTCTTCCTAGGAATTATCATCTCCGTATTAACTATTCGCCTCAGCCCAGGTGTTGTTCCTTCTTATAAATCGCTCGCAATTCCAGTTTTCTTGATGGCAACACCGATTCTCGATACCACTGTCGCCGTTGTTTCACGCCTCTATCGCGGTATCTCACCATTTCAAGGTGGACGCGATCACTTGTCACATCGCTTAATGCGCAAGGGGCTCAATCGCCGAACAACAGCATTTATCTTGTGGGGGCTTGCCGCCATGTATGGATTAATCGCCATCACCATCTATACCTGGCCAGATACGCTCGGATTACAGACAATTATTCTTGGTTCTGCGTTATGGCTTGCGATGCTCATTGCATTCCTGCGAATTCCATCTGAGGGGTAGACTCATCTCATGACCGATAAGAATGATGATGTAAAAGCAAGAATGCTCGCTGCCCTTGAAGCAAAGAAGAATAAGAAGGGCGCGCCAGGCACTCAAACACATTCTGAAGGTGGCTCAAAGATTCGCGGCGGACAACGCAGCGGTGGAGCTCCACAAGTTCAGCGTAAAGCTGGACCATCTGGCTCTGGCTCTGCAGGCTAAAAACTCTCTGCAGTAATTCACTCAATCAATTTCTAGCTTGTAATTCGTTGTGGCTCGGGACAGGATCGAACTGTCGACCTCACGATTTTCAGTCGCGCGCTCGTACCAACTGAGCTACCGAGCCAATATGTAATTGTTTTACCGATCTGCACTTGCCTCTGTAGTTAAAAAAGAAGAAGGCGTGTGGACACCTTCCTCTTCTTGCGACCCGG
>CAIMXQ010000147.1 GCA_903845465.1 uncultured Actinomycetes bacterium | reverse complement strand
TTCCACCCTGCAAAGTAACCGTGAAGCAGATGGCCGTGGAATGTATGGATGCGAACCGCTTTACGACCTGCAATGATTGAAGCCAATCTGCCAAGCACGCCAGCTTTTGCGGTGTGTGTATGAATGACATCAGGGTTGAATTTTTTGATTGTGCTAACTAAGCCAAAAAAAGCTTTGAGATCTGCAAAAGGTGAAACAGAGCGACCAAGACCTGCGATACGTGTTGCTGTGATATCTGTGGCAACTTCATCGAGGTAATCAGCCTCTGTCTCATCGCAATAACCTGTGATCAGAACTTGCTCGAATTGTGTTGAATCGAGCCCACGCATTAATTCGGCAACAATGACGGCAGGACCACCCACGTTCATGCGGGCAATGATCTGCATAACTTTGATGCGCTGCGCCATGTGGTTATCTTCTCGCAAAAAGGCTGGATAATTGAACTTATGACCGGCGGGCAATTCGTATCCAACTGCACAGCAGATGCGATGTCACGCGCTGCGATGGCGCTGAAGTCAGGATCCCTTGTCGCATTTCCGACTGAAACTGTCTACGGGCTCGGTGCTGACGCTACAAATCCAGAGGCTATTGCTCGCATATATGAAGCAAAGGGTAGGCCTGCTGATCATCCGCTCATTGTTCATATTGCAGATATGCAAGATATCGTCGAGTGGTCGTCAGATATCCCAGATTATGCAATTGCACTTGCGCGAAATTTCTGGCCAGGGCCAATGACACTTATTCTCAAGCGCTCTGAACTCGCAGAAGATTTCATAACAGGGGGACAAGAGACAGTTGGGCTTCGCGTTCCCAATCATGTAATTGCACTGGCGCTACTCAATGAATTTAAAAAGATTGGCGGCAAAGGTATTGCTGCTCCTAGCGCCAATCGATTTGGACATGTCTCACCGACAACAGCTGATGCAGTTGAGGCAGAGCTTTCTGCATATTTAGCACCTAAGGATCTTATTCTTGATGGTGGACCATCACTTGTTGGTGTTGAATCCACCATCATCGATTGCACAACTGAAAGTCCAAAGATTTTGCGACCAGGTGCAATTACTGAATCAATGATTGAAGAAGTTACCAAACTCGATCTCTCTTACGACACCACAGATATTCGAGTCAGCGGTTCATTGGATAATCACTATTCACCTGTGGCACAAGTTTTACTCGATATCGAACCCCAACCCGGTGATGGATATATTGCGCTCTCGCACTTTGAAACCCCCGAAGGTGTAAAGAGATTGGCATCACCAAAGAACGATGATGAATTTGCTCGTCAGCTATATGCGGCGCTTCGCTCAGCAGATACTCAGAATCTTGTACGAGTTGTCGTGAAGCAGCCAGAAGGAAGTGGTATCACTATCGCAATTCGCGACAGATTGCAGAGAGCAAGTAACGGTCGCTAATTCACTCGGTACTCTTACGCCATGAGTATTTCGCGCCGCAACCTTTTGAAGGCAACTGCCATTGTCGGCGCCGGATCTTTTGAATTCCTCAATTCTTCACCAGCTGAAGCTGCAACTGCAGATATCCAACATGGGTCTCGCTCAGTGAAGAAAGTAGCCCTCACTTTCCATGGCGCAGGTGCACCAGATTTTGCAGATCCATTGCTCAAACTCTTTAAATCATCCGGGACAAAAGTATCTGTTTTTGCTGTTGGTACATGGCTTGTCAAAGAACCATCAATTGCATCTCGCATCATCAGCGAAGGTCATGATCTTGGAAATCACACAATGACCCATACACAGATGAAAACTATCTCTGCCAAGAAAGTTGAAAGTGAGATTACAGGATGTGCAAATGAACTTACAAAGCTCATAGGCAATCACGGTGCGTGGTTTAGACCTTCGGGTACTCAGTTCTCAACACCGACTATTCGTAAAGCAGCCGTGAAGAATGGTTACGGGCAGTGCATTTCCTATGAAGTCGATTCTCAAGATTTTATGGATGTATCAAAAACGAAGATGGTTTCCAATGTAATGGATAACGTGAAGAACGGCTCAATTATCAGCATGCACTTTGGCCACAAAGTCACACTCGAAGCCATGCCAACTATCCTCGATAAATTGCATGCAGCAGGACTCACCCCAGTAACACTCTCTGAATTACTCCATGTATGAGAAAGATTTCCGTACTTGCGCTAGCCCTTCTCTTCTCCTTGCCTTTAAGTGCATTTGCGGTGCCACTTGCAGGGATGCCTCCTGTGCTAGATCCCAACAATATTTATGCAGCCGATGCGCCCAACAATTTAAGTGATGTAGTAAAGGGAACACGCGAACTTGTCTACGTTCCGAATTTTCGCTCTGCCACAGTCTCGGTTATCGATCCGAAGACATACAAAATTATTAAGACCATTAAAACTAAGGCAGGACCTCAACATGTTGTGCCTTCGTGGGACTTAAAGACCCTGTGGGTAAATGACAATAAGGGCAATTACTTAACCCCCGTCAACCCCAAGACAGCGACTGCAGGAAAAGATATTTATGTTCACGACCCCTATAACCTGTACTTCACTCCCAATGGCAAATATGCAGTTGTTATGGCTGAGTCAGATAAGCAGATTGTCTTTCGTGACCCACGCACCATGGCAATCAAGAAGACTTTAAACGTGCCATGTGCTGGTGTTAATCACGCGGATTGGACCGCAGATGGAAATCAATTCGTTGCTACATGTGAATTTACGGGCAAATTAATTCTTGTTGACACGGCAAAGATGAAGCTTTTAAAGGTGACAACTCTCAAGAAGCAGACTGATACGAATCCAATGCCTCAAGACATCAAGATTTCTCCTGATGGCAAAACTTTCTATATTGCAGATATGGCATCCCACGGTGTTTGGATAATGCCGGCCAATAATTTTGGCCATTTAACGTTCATGCACACTGGTAAAGGTGCACATGGTCTCTACGTAACACGAGATGCCAAGACCTTGCTGATTACAAACCGTGAAGAAGGTTCAGTCTCGGTCATGCGTTTTTCCGATAATACATTGATTGCAAAGTGGAAGATCCCTGGAGGCGGAAGTCCTGATATGGGAAACATTTCAGCAGATGGAAAATTCTTCTGGGTTTCAGGTCGCTATAACGATGAGGTCTATGTATTTAATATAGAAAAAGGCTCATTTGTTACTCGAATTAAAGTAGGTCATGAACCCCACGGACTAACTATTTGGCCACAACCAGGACGTTATTCACTCGGCCATACAGGGATTATGCGTTAACAGAAGCAGTGCCTCTAGGTAGTAGACTGCGCCAGTTATTAACGTGGGGCCTATAGCTCAGCCGGTAGAGCAACGGACTTTTAATCCGTGGGTCGACAGTTCGAGCCTGTCTGGGCCCACTTATTTCAAGTAAGCCAATACAAACCATTTACACATTCATGGGCTGCAACTACCTTCATCCTTAAGGCCGACCTTCGGCCAGGAGAGTAGAAAAT
>CAIMXQ010000146.1 GCA_903845465.1 uncultured Actinomycetes bacterium | reverse complement strand
CGATCGCGTGCGCTATGCAGCAGCCGTTGAAAAGTGGGCTGCTATTTCATCTGTCATCAAACTCAGTGATGATGATGATGTGAAGTGGCTTTATCCCGATGAGAGCTTTGAAAGTGTTGCGAAGCGCTGGGTTGCACAAGGTACATCCGTTGTTGTTATTACTCGCGGATCAGATGGGCTGATTGGTTTTTCTAGTGCTGGCTCTGTTGAAGTACCAGGTGTGAAGATTGAGGTCGCAGATACAGTGGGTGCAGGAGACACGGTGGGTGCAATCCTTGTTGAAGCGATGGTTGAAAAAGGTTTAGAGAATTTAACGGGTAAAGTTTTGAAGGCGACTCTGCACCGCGCAGCAGTTGCAGCAGGAATTACATGTTCACGTAAGGGCGCACAACCTCCTTACAAACATGAATTGAAGGGCGTGTAATGCAATTTATCGATGATGCAGAATTCCAGGTCGCAATCGATCTCGATGGCGGTGGAAAGATCACATCTATCAAATGGCGCGAGATGGAATTAACTGTGCCATTTCGCGGCAGCGTTCTCTCTAACGGTTGGTATCCGATGGCTCCGTGGGCTGGGCGCATCCGCGATGGTTTGATTACATCCGCATCTGGTGTGGAACATCAGCTGCCAACAAATATTGATCCACCTAATGCAATTCATGGTTTTGGCTTTTCTTCATCGTGGCAAGAGATTGGCCCTGGGCGTTCTCTCTTGCATCTACCAAAGCCTTATTTGGGTGCGACAGTTGAGCAGACAATTGAAGTACTCGATGATGCAATTCGGTGGTCACTTGAATACGATGACAATGGTTGCGATATTCCTGTGTGGCTTGGAATGCATCCATGGTTTGCGCGCGATCTTGAACGCGGAGGAGCAGCAGAAATCGAATTTAGCGCTGCCAAGATGTTAAAGCGCGGGTCAGATGGATTGCCAACTGGTGAATTAATTTCACCAACACCAGAACCTTGGGATGATGCATTTACTGAAATTCGCGGAACACCTGCAGTTATTTGGGAAGATGTTGCACGTATCGATATTGAATCTGATGCGCCGTGGTGGGTTGTCTATAGCGAAGATTCTGATGGGGTTTGTCTTGAACCTCAGACTGCGCCACCTGATGCTGCAAATCTTGGTATTAGTGGTGAGAACTACATTGAAGCGCTCTTTATTTTCTCAGAAGGCTAAATAGGATTTCATATATGAGCACTCAGATTAATCGCCAGCACCTTAAAACTCTTCGTGCAAAGGAAGAGCAACGCTTTCTTGATACCCATAAAAAGTCAGCTGCCGCCTTTGAAGATTCTAAGAAAGTAATGCACGAGGGTGTGCCGATGTCATGGATGGCAAAGTGGCCAGGTGCGCATCCCCTCTTTGTGAAAGAGGCAAAGGGCGCGCGCTTTACCGATGTTGATGGCCATACCTATGTTGATTTCTGCTTAGGTGATACCGGATCAATGACAGGACACTCACCTGATGCAACTGTTGCTGCAATCCGCGAACAAGTAGGTAAAGGCATTACTGCAATGTTGCCAACCATTGACGCAACCATTGTCTCTGGCTTATTGAAAGAACGATTTGGTCTGCCGCTCTGGCAATTTACGGTCTCTGCTACCGATGCCAATCGCCACGTGATTCGCTATTCACGAATGATCACAGGGCGCAGCAAGATTGTTGTAATTGACCGTTGTTATCACGGCTCTGTTGATGAAACCTTTGCAACTCTTGACGATGCAGGTTTTACGGTAAAGCGAGAAGGAAATATTGGTGCGCCAGTTGATCTTGCTGAAACCACCCGCGTCGTTGAATTTAATGATCTAGCTGCGATGGAGAAGGCACTTGCTCATGGAGATGTTGCAGCAATCTTGATGGAACCTGCGATGACCAATATTGGAATTGTCTTGCCGCAAGATGGCTATTTGGTTGGCGTGCAGGAACTTGCAAAGAAATACGGCACATACTTAATTATCGATGAGACCCACACAATCTCTGTGGGTCCTGGTGGAATGACAAAGGCGCTTGGTCTCAAGCCTGACTTTTTAACAATTGGTAAGGCCCTCGCTGCAGGTATTCCAACGGGAACATTTGGAATGACTCAAGAGATTGCAGATGCAATTAAGAAGCTGGTGGAACTTGAGATCATTGATCTTGGTGGCATTGGTGGAACGCTTGCAGGAAATGCCTTGTCACTTGCTGCGATGAAGGCGACGTTGACGCAAGTGCTTACTGAAGCAAACTTCGAAAGAATGATTGCGCTGGGAAATCGCTGGTGCGATGGCATCGATGCTGCGATTAAGGAGTTTGATCTTGATTGGCACTGCAACCGCTTAGGTGCACGCGGTGAGTACATCTTTAAAGGTAAGCAGCCTGCGACAGGTAAGGAAGCAGCTGATTCAGGTGACTTCGAACTCGAGCAGTACATTCACTTGCGCCTTCTAAATGATGGTTATTTGATTACACCGTTTCACAACATGGCCTTGATGTGCCCCGACACAACAGAGGCAGATGTTGATGGCCACACTGCGGCATTTAGAACAATGTGCGCAGAACTGGTCTCATAAAAAATTGATTGGCCCAAGCGATATAGCTTTCGCCAGGGATCTCTCTTGGGCCTTGTACAAAGTCTAAAGAAATTAATCCACATTTGCAATTATAGGAAGCCAATTTGTCGGTGCCATTGCAGATGATTCTGCAATGAGTTTTGGGCCACAAATGTACGAGTTCTATCTAAAGCGATACGCAGAAATCTATTTCTTGGTGGGAAAATTGGAGTTACTTTTACGAATACATATTGTTGCTACTCTGCGTGACTTTGCCCAGAAATATAGTTACGGAGAGTGGCATCAACTAATCCCTAACACGCCGCAGAACAAGGAAGCGATTGCAGCAGCAAAGATAGCTAGCAGGGGATTAGATTTTGAGTCATTCCTCCCATTCTCATTTTGGCGGCATCTCTTTCGCAGAGAATATTTCGCAGGACTTTGGGTGCCATCACTTCATTTGGCATTCTTAGGTATTCCTAATGCCGCCACCAAGGCAAGTTTTAAAATTGTCTGCCGAAATATGAAACGTGCGAACAACATTAGGAATCGCGTTGCTCACTTCAATCTTATAAATGCTGGAGATCATGAAGAGGAAATTGCTACATTACTGTGGCTAATTAATGCGATGGAAGAACCCAGCGGTTAATTGAAGCCAAGCGATTGATATAAACCTTTGCCCGCTTCGTTATCGTCGTCGACATACAGCATCGCTTGTTTGATGCCCTTTTCCTTAAGGTAGATCAAACCCTCGGTGCAGACTGCTTTACCAATACCTTTACTGGATTCTGATGGATCAACGCCGATTACGTATAACTCACCGATGGGATCTTGGTTAACAAAGTCTTGATGAATCTTGGTCCAACAGAATCCTGCGATCTTGCCGCCCTGAACACAGAGGAAGAAACCTTTGGGATCAAACCAGGGTTCTTGCATTCTGTTTTCAAGATCTGCCATCGCCCAATTACCTTGGTCGGGGTGGGTAGCAAAGATCAGGTTGTTGAGCTCTAACCAGGCTTGGCTGTGGATTTCTGGGTCAAAGGTAATGAATTGATAGTTGTGTGGAATATGTGCGATGGGTGCTTCAAGTGAACGGTAGAGCTTGAGGATGTGGCGCATTGTTAAACGAGTTCGTAAGAGTTAGTTTCCTTGCCACCGTTTTGAACGGTGAAGCGATATCCCACATTGCGAACTGTGCCGATGATGGATTCAAATTCTGGGCCGAGCTTTGAACGAAGGCGACGGATGTGTACGTCGACTGTGCGAGTACCACCGAAGTAGTCATAGCCCCAGATTTCTTGCAATAACTGTGCACGTGTGAATACGCGACCTGGGTGTTGTGCGAGGTATTTCAGAAGTTCAAACTCTTTAAATGTTAAGTCAAGGGATGTGCCCTTGATCTTGGCGGTGTATGTATTTTCATCAATGACAACATCACCTTGGCGGATTTCAGATGATGTGGGATCTTGCGATTCAAGGTGCGCTGCATGTGCGCCAACTGCAATGCGAATACGAGCATCGACTTCTGCAGGACCTGCTGAATCGAGGATGACATCGTTAAAGCCCCAATCTGCAGTAAATGCAGTGAGGCCGCCTTCGGTTGTGATTGCAATGATGGGTGCGCCGACTCCGGTAGTTGCAAGAAGTCGTGTGAGTGATTTTGCTGTAGGGAAGTCGCGACGTGCATCGATGAAGACAACATCCATTAAAGGTGTATCGACAAGAACTGATGCTTCGAGTGGCATCACTTTGCAAGCGTGTTGCAACAAGCCAAGGGCAGGGAGTACTTCTGCACTTGCTCCTTGCGAATTAGTAAGTAGCAACACCTTGGCCATTGTGTGAGAATACTCGTGTGAAAACATATCTTCCACTTCTCGTTGTGCTGGTCCTTGCATCGGCATATGGCTTCTGGTGGAAGCGCAAACAAGGGGCTATTCGCTCAAATAAAGCTATTCCGGGCCATCGATTAAGCGCTGATGTTTTGGGCGAGGCCCTTGGAACTCGGGCCACGATGGTGCAGTTCTCATCAGCATTTTGTACTCCATGCAGAGCCACACATTCGTTGTTATCTCAGATGGTCATCCCCATGAACGATGTGAAGCATGTGCAGATCGATGCCGAGTCACATCTTGAATTAGTCCGCCAGTTAGATATTCGTTCGACCCCAACAACGATCTTTATCAATAAGGATGGCATTGAAGTAGGCCGCGCAGCAGGAACACCTAAGCGCGAGCAGGTATTAGCAGCGCTGGCTGCAATCAATTAACTTCTGCGAATTCTTCGCAACTCGCATATCTATTTGTAACTCTCTAATCTTCAGGTATGTCCGAAATCTTAGAGAAGCCAGAAGTGCAGAAGATTTATATCGATGCGCGTGGTCCACGATTCTCGGCCAGCATCACAACGATTGTTCTAGCAACAGCCTTAGTAACTCATAACATCTGGGTATTAGTTGCACAAGGACTTGTCTTCTTGATTGGTGCAACTTTCGGTCCCCAGTTCACCCCGTATGGACTTTTCTTTAAGAACGTGGTTAAACCTCGTTTGAAGAAGGAAGCTCCAACGGAGGATGTGCGACCACCGAAGTTTGCACAATCAGTCGGTTTAATTTTTGCACTCGTTGGAATCTTTGGCGCAGTCGTTGATCGCAGTCTGATCTTTGCTGCTGCAACATCGATTGCCTTGGCTGCCGCATTTCTTAATGCCGCTTTTAATTACTGTCTCGGTTGTGAGATGTACCTATTACTCGTTCGAACTACTACAAGGAGAAAATAAATGTCACGTGAAACATCGTTAGTTACAGCTGATTGGGTGGCTGCCAACCTCAATGATCCAAAGGTTGTTATCGTCGAAGTTGACGAAGACACAACTTTGTATGCACAGGGCCATATCGAGAACGCAATTACATTCCACTGGCGCGAAGATCTACAAGATGGCTTAATCCGCGACCTTATTTCAAAGGAGAAGTTTGAAGCACTTCTTTCTAAGAGCGGAATTTCAAACGACACAACAGTTGTTCTCTACGGTGGCAATAACAACTGGTTTGCAACGTACGCATTCTGGTACTTCAAGGTCTATGGACATGCAGATGTTCGCCTGCTCGATGGTGGACGCAAGCGCTGGGAATTAGATGCTCGTCCATTTGTGACTGAAGTTCCTACATGCGCACTTGCTCATTACGTTGCTAAAGAGCGCGATAACTCAATTCGCGCCTACCGCGATGAAGTAATCGCTGCGATTGGTACAAAGAATATCGTTGATGTTCGCTCACCAGCTGAATTTTCAGGAGAGCTTGCAGCTCCTGCTCACCTTCCGCAAGAAGGTGGACAGATCAAGGGACATATTCCAACTGCGAAGAATATTCCTTGGTCAAAGGCTGCCAATGAAGATGG
>CAIMXQ010000145.1 GCA_903845465.1 uncultured Actinomycetes bacterium | reverse complement strand
GAACTTTATGATCGGCGGAATCACAGGAATTTATCTTTCTGATGTCCCAGCTGATGCATTCCTTCACGGTTCAATGTTTGTGACTGCTCACTTCCACTACACCTTGATGGGCGCGGGGCTCACTGGTGCGCTGGCATCTCTCGTCTACTGGTTCCCTAAGATGACCGGCAGAATGTTAGATGAGAAGTTATCTTGGATCTCATTCTGGTTTGTACAGCTTGGATTTAACGTCGCCTTTATGGGCATGTTCATCGTTGGACTTCAAGGTCAACCACGTCGCGTTGAGGCCTACGCAGCAATCTTTAGCAAGGGAAATCTGATTACCTCAATCGGAGCTGCGGCCATCATGACGGGCATGCTCGTTCTTCTTGCTGCAGTTATCGGATCATGGCGCAGCGGCGTCAAGGCGCCAATGAATCCATGGCAGGCAAAGTCACTCGAATGGACAGTTCCATACCCAGTACCTCTTGAGAACTTTGACACTCTTCCCGTTGTCACAGAAGATGTTTACGGTTACGGAAGGAAGAAATAATGAGCGTCGATACACACGCACATACCAACCCACATCACGAACATCCTGATGTTGTGGGAAGTCGTAACCGTCTAGGCGTAATCCTTCTTATTGTTGCCGACGTAGCTTTTGCACTCAGCATGATGTTTACCTACTTCTACCTCAAAGCACAGAACGTCAATGACATGTGGCTTCCTAAGGCAGATGGAGATACACCAGCGGTTCATCCGATCTCGAGTGCAAGTGCGTGGAAGATAACTGCAGTTGCTGCCGTGGGACTCATTGCCCACCTCATTGCTCTGCGCAACGTTCGTAAGGGAAATCAAAGCGGGCTAAAATCTTTTGGCTTTGTTGCTTTCTTAGCATCAATCCTCGCTCTTGCACTTCAAATCCAACAATTTGGCGCTGTTCCATTTAATTTCGATAAAGGTGCATACGTTTCTTGCTGGTACATGTTTGCAATCATGAACACTGTGCACTTGATTCTTACTGGATTTATCTCATTAGGTAACTGGAACCGTTCACGTCTTGGTCTCTATAAGCCAGATCATTGGCATGTCGATATCGTCAATGTGTGGTGGGTCTGGATGGTTGTGTCATCCTTGCTTGGTGCTTTCGCGCTCAGCTTCACCTAATAAGAGTTCACACTGGGTAGCCTCATACCTCGCACTTGGTGCGGTGTGGGGCTGTTCCTTTATCTTCATCAAGTTAGGTCTTGAGTTCCTCACCCCCTTCGGTGTTGCTTTTGGTCGTTGCGCACTGGGGGCAATGACTCTCTTAATAGTTACTCGAGTGCGCGGTACCTCACTTCCACGGGATCGAAAGATTCAGCTGCATTTGTGGGTGGTTGCGATGCTGCTCAATGTAATTCCGGGAGTTCTCTTTGCCCTTGCCGAAACTAAAGTCACATCAATTCTTGCAGGAATTCTCAATGCAGTAACTCCGCTGATGACCTTAATTGCAATTCTGGTCGTTAATAGAGATGAGAAACCAAAGGTCTTCCAGGTCGTCGGTCTCGTCATCGGTTTCTCTGGCGTACTCACAGTCCTTGGAGTATGGCAAGGACTTGGAGAAAATCCACTATGGGCGATTCTGGTCTTACTTGCTGCGGTGTCTTGCTACGGAGTTTCATTTCCCTATACGCGCAGATATGTACTGCCATATAAATTGAAGTCAGAAGCCGCAGTTGCAACTCAACTCACTCTTGCAGCGATAACACTTCTTCCGTTCTATCTCTTTGATGGAGTTGCAAAAGATCAATATCGAATCGGACCAGTGCTTGGGATGTTGGCACTGGGAATATTTGGAAGTGGATTTGCCTACATATGGAACTTTAAGGTGATGGAGTTGGCAGGAAGTGCAATCGCGAGCACAGTCACTTATATAACACCTGTTGTCGCGGTAATCGTCGGCGTGATCTTTCTCAATGAAAAGGTGACGTGGTACGAGCCCGTTGGAGCGTTGATAGTTCTATGTGGAGCAGCGATTGCACAAGAGCGAATTAAATTTAGTCGATCTTCCAGCCATCAGTAATCGGACCTAAATCAATTCCAGCAGCAGCGTGATCTGTATTTTCACCGCGTGCCATTTGCGCTGCGTGTGCTGTGTTATGCCAACGCTCCTCAATCTTGCCGTATTTCCAAAGCAGCAGCGCTACCGACCAGACAACAGCAAATGCCCCCACGATGAAATAACCAGCTGAATTCAAGTTAAATGCCTTGCAATAATCCCAGAAACCACCATTGAGATTGAGTTGATTTGCAATTACTTGAAGAATTTCAAGGCCGCCAACAAAGAGAGCAACAGCT
>CAIMXQ010000144.1 GCA_903845465.1 uncultured Actinomycetes bacterium | reverse complement strand
TCGGACTCGCACTGAACCTCGACGTGCGCGAAATCGGTGTTGTTATCTTGGGCGATTACGCAGGCATTGAAGAAGGAACATCTGTACGTCGTACAGGTGAAGTTCTCTCTGTTCCTGTCGGCGATGGATTCCTCGGTCGCGTTGTTGACCCACTTGGTCGTCCCATCGATGGCAAGGGCGATATAAAGCCCGATGCACGTCGTGCACTCGAACTTCAAGCACCATCAGTAGTTCAGCGCCAACCTGTAAAAGAGCCAATGGCAACAGGTATTAAGGCAATCGATGCAATGACAGCAATCGGTCGTGGACAGCGTCAGCTCATTATTGGTGACCGTCAGACAGGTAAGACTGCAGTTGCAATCGACACAATTATTAACCAGCGTGAAAACTGGCTGACAGGCGATAAGAAGAAGCAGGTTAAGTGCATCTACGTTGCTATCGGTCAGAAAGGTTCAACGATTGCATCTGTAAAGGGCGCACTCGAAGAAGCCGGCGCAATGGAGTACACAACAATCGTTGCATCTCCTGCATCAGATCCAGCTGGCTTTAAGTACCTCGCTCCTTACACCGGTTCTGCAATTGGTCAGCACTGGATGTACAACGGCGAGCACGTTCTTATTGTTTTCGATGATCTCTCAAAGCAAGCTGAGGCATACCGTTCAGTCTCATTGCTACTTCGTCGTCCACCAGGCCGCGAAGCGTATCCAGGAGACGTTTTCTACTTACACTCACGTCTTCTCGAGCGTTGCGCAAAGCTCTCCGATGAATTGGGCGGTGGTTCAATGACTGGTCTTCCAATCATTGAGACAAAGGGAAATGACGTTTCAGCGTTTATTCCTACAAACGTAATTTCTATTACTGATGGACAGTGCTTCCTTGAAACAGATCTCTTCAACGCAGGCGTTCGCCCAGCGATTAACGTAGGTATCTCTGTTTCTCGTGTTGGTGGTTCTGCACAGACTAAGGCGATGAAGAAGATTGCAGGACGTCTGCGCCTTGACCTTGCACAGTTCCGTGAGCTCGAAGCATTTGCTGCATTCGGTTCAGATCTCGATGCTGCATCAAAGGCTCAGCTCGAGCGCGGTGCACGTATGGTCGAGCTTCTTAAGCAAGGTCAGTACTCACCATATTCACTCGAGCGTCAGATTGTTTCAATCTGGGCAGGTACAACAGGCAAGCTCGATGATGTAGCTGTCGCTGATATCCGTCGCTTCGAAACAGAACTTCTCGACTTCATTGGTCGCGAACGCAAAGATATCTTCACAGTGATTTCAGAGACTAAGCAGCTTGAAGATGACACTGTTGCAAAGATGGAAGCTGCAGTTGTTGATTTCAAGAAGCAGTTCAAGTCATCTGCAGCTGCTGCAGTCAACGATGCGCCTGCAAAGGCTCTCGAGGGCGAAGGCGCAGAAGCAATTACAAAGCACGTCCCACCGGCGGTGAAGAAGTAACTCATGGGTGCTCAACTTCGCATATATCGCAGGCGGATGCGTTCCGTTAAAGCGACTAAAAAGATTACGAAAGCTATGGAGTTAATCTCTGCTTCTCGTATCGTTAAGGCGCAGCAACGTGTAACAGCATCGACTCCGTATGCAACGGAGCTAACACGTGCGGTATCTGCAGTTGCTACATACTCTTCAACAAACCATCCGTTGACCACTCCACACGACAATCCACGTCGCGCAGCGATTTTGATCATCTCTGCAGACCGCGGTATGGCTGGTGCGTACTCAACTAATGCGATTAAGGAAGGTGAGAAACTCGCTTCCCTTCTTCGCGAGCGTGGTTTGCAGGTTTCCAACTTCCTCGTGGGCCGTAAGGCAGTCAACTATTACAAGTTCCGTAACCGCGAGATTGCTGGAGCGTGGACAGGTTTCTCAGATAACCCAACGTATGAAAATGCGAAGGAAATCGCAGATTCACTTCTAGCAGCATTCCTCGCAGATTCAACTGAATCAAATATCGGTATCGATGAAATTCACATCATCTTTACTCAGTTCAAATCAATGTTGACCCAAGAAGCAACTGCAAAGCGCATGATCCCTCTCGAAGTTGTTGAAACTTCTGAAGCTATTCCAACAGGCTTGCTTCCTATGTATGAATTCGAACCTAACGCAGCAGAAGTTCTCAATGCGCTTCTTCCTCGTTATATCGAAGCACGTATCTTCAACGCGATGTTGCAATCGGCTGCCTCTGAACATGCAGCTCGTCGTCGCGCTATGAAATCAGCAACTGACAATGCTGAGGATTTGATCAAGTCGCTTACCCGACTTGCGAACGCTGCTCGTCAGGCAGAAATTACCCAGGAAATCAGTGAAATTGTTGGCGGCGCAGATGCGTTGGCCTCAGCTAGTGCAGGGAGTGAATGATGTCAGCAACAGGTAAAGGCCGCGTAGCCCGAGTTATTGGACCAGTGGTGGATATTGAATTCCCCGCAGATTCAATGCCTTCGATCTTCAACGCGCTTCACGTAGAGACCACCATGAGTGGCACTACTCGTACCTTGACCCTCGAAGTAGCGCAGCACATTGGAGATAACCTCGTGCGCGCAATCTCGATGCAACCAACAGATGGAATGGTGCGCGGTGCTGAAGTAACAGACACTGGCTCAGCTATCTCTGTCCCAGTTGGTGACGTCACAAAGGGCCACGTCTTCAACACTCTCGGAGAATCCCTCGACGTTCCAACATCATCTCTTGATATCAAGGAGCGTTGGTCAATTCACCGTAACGCACCTGCATTCGATCAGCTTGAGTCAAAGACTGAAATGTTCGAAACAGGTATCAAAGTTATCGACCTTCT
>CAIMXQ010000143.1 GCA_903845465.1 uncultured Actinomycetes bacterium | reverse complement strand
GCCCTCTCTACCGTTGGAGTACCGAGGCGTAAGCCCCTATCGTATTAGAAGAAGGAAGATAGACGAAACGAAAGCAACTGTGGATTAACGGTAGGCAGCGACAACGCCATTAACCGCATCGCCAACCTTGTGTACGCGCATCGCATTCGTTGAGCCAGGAATTCCTGGAGGTGAACCAGCAACAATCATCACAAGTTCGCCAATTTCCGCGCGCTTACCTTCGATCAACATCTTGTCAGCTTGCAGCACCATCTCATCAGTGTGCTTGACCATGGGAGTTACCAATGGCTCAACGCCCCATGAGAGTGCAAGGCGGTTGTAGGTACCGATCTCGGGAGTGATCGCAAGAATGGGAATCGGTGAACGCAGGCGCGAGATGCGTCGCGCAGAGTCACCTGATTGCGTAAAGGTAACGAGGAACTTTGCACCGACAACAAGCCCTACCTCTGCAGCGGCTTTAGTGATTGCGCCGCCTTTGCTTCGTGGAAGGTTTGTTAGTGGGCGAATACGGTCGAGACCAAGTTCCTCGGTACGCTCGATAATGCGTGCCATTGTCTCAACTGCTTGAATTGCAAATGCACCAACGGATGTTTCACCAGAGAGCATCAGCGCATCTGCGCCATCGAGGACGGCATTTGCGCAATCTGTTGCCTCTGCGCGAGTCGGAGACGAGTTGGTAATCATTGAATCAAGCATCTGCGTTGCAACAATAACTGGCTTGGCAGCATCACGTGCCAGCTCGACGCAGCGCTTTTGCACCATAGGGACATCTTCGATTGGAAGCTCCACGCCGAGATCTCCGCGCGCAACCATGATTCCGTCAAAGGCTGCAACGATTTCTACCAGATTCTCAACCGCTTGCGGCTTCTCAATCTTTGCAATGATTGGAACGCGAATTCCGACCTCATCCATAATCGCATGTACATCTTTGACATCGGCAGCGCTTCGCACGAAGGAGAGCGCAATGAAATCAGCACCTGCGCGAAGTCCCCAACGAAGATCGTCTCCATCTTTTTCAGACATTGCTGGGACTGAGACTGCGACCCCTGGCAAGTTAATTCCCTTGTTATTGCTGACAGCCCCTGGCTGAATGCATTTTGTAATGACGTCATTGCCCTTAACTTCAATAACTTCAACTGTAACTTTTCCATCATCAATCAGGATGCGATCGCCGGCTTTGCAATCTCCGGGAAGTCCCTTATATGTAGTACCTACGCGTTCCTTTGTTCCGGAAATTTCATCGGTGGTAATTGTGAAGATATCTCCACGAGCGAGATCGTGTGGACCATTAGCAAAGCGGCCAAGGCGAATCTTTGGACCTTGGAGGTCGACGAGGATTGCAACCGGCTTTCCTGCCTCCAACGCTGCTGTACGAACTTGGTCTAATCGAGCTTGATGCTCTTCATATGAACCATGAGACAAGTTAAGTCGAGCCATATTCATTCCAGCAGCGATGAGTTCTCTGACTTTCTCTGGAGATTCAACTGCAGGACCCATGGTGCAAACAATTTTGGCGCGGCGCATGTCTTTACCTTATCTGTCTTATGTAGTTACTTAGAAGTTAGACCATCAACGGGCGCGTTGTGGGGTCGATAGGAGCTGGCAACTGAGTCTCCCCCGAAAGATATGTATCTACAGCGGCTGCCGCAGATCTTCCTTCGGCAATTGCCCAGACAATTAGTGATTGACCTCGACCAGCATCTCCTGCAACGAAAATGCCTTCTTCGGATGTTTGGAAATTCTCATCGCGCTTGATATTGCCTCGTTCATCGAGTTGAACCTCGAGTTGATCGATAAGAGCGGACTTTTCTGGACCAGTGAATCCCATGGCAAGAAATACAAAATCTGCAGGAATTTCTTTCTCGGTTCCTGCAACTGGTTCAAACTTTCCGTTCTCGAATTTAGTTTCGACAATCTTGAGCGCTTTCAGGTTTCCATTGCCATCGCCGACAAACTCTTGAGTACTGACAGAGAAGACTCGATTATCAAGCTCTTCATGTGCACTTGATACGCGATAGATCATTGGGTATGTAGGCCACGGTTGTGAAGATGGACGCTCTTCTGTTGGACGAGGCATGATCTCAAGTTGAGTAACCGATGCTGCACCCTGGCGAACAGATGTGCCGAGGCAATCTGCGCCAGTATCTCCACCACCAAGGATGATGACGTGTTTTCCTGCAACGTTGATAGGGGGAACTTCAACTTCACCGAGCGCCTGCTTATTGCCCCACGGCAAAAATTCCATTGCTTGATAGATACCTGTGTTATCGCGACCTGGGATTGGAAGATCGCGCCACTGGGTTGCACCTACTGCAAGAACAATTGCATCGTATTTAGCGCGAAGATCCGAACCTGTGAGCTCGACACCAACATTGACACCAGCACGGAAGCGAGTTCCTTCTTGTTCCATCTGGGCAAGGCGACGATCAACGATGTGCTTCTCCATCTTAAATTCTGGAATTCCATAGCGAAGTAAGCCGCCAATCTTTTCTGCACGTTCGTAGACAACAACAGTGTGCCCTGCACGCGTTAACTGTTGTGCAGCTGCAAGACCTGCAGGTCCTGAGCCAACGACCGCGATGGTCTTTCCCGAAATACGTTCTGGCGCAAGTGGCTTGACGTTATTTGCATCGAATGCCTCTTCGATTGTGCGAAGTTCAATCTGCTTAATGGTGACGGCATCTCGATTAATTCCAACAACACAGGCTGTTTCGCATGGAGCAGGACAGAGGCGGCCAGTGAATTCAGGGAAATTATTTGTAGCATGTAATCGATCGATAGCTTCATTCTTATCGCCACGCCACATCAAGTCGTTCCATTCGGGAATTAAATTTCCAAGTGGGCAGCCTGAGTGACAGAAGGGAATTCCACAATCCATGCAACGACCAGCCTGCTTCTGCAAGTGTTCGATTGATTGTGGTTCGTAGACCTCACGCCAATCTTGGATACGAATATCTACCGGCCTGCGCTTGGGAGTCTCGCGAGGAGTAGTCATAAATCCTTTTGGATCAGCCATTTGCTGCAACCTCCATGATGTACTCGTCGATAGGAAGTCCTTCTCTTGTCGCGCGTTCAATGGCGGCAAGCACCTTTGCATAATCGCGAGGCATGATGAGAGAGAAACGAGAAATTTCAGAATCCCAGTTGGCAAGAAGTGCAGATGCAATCTCGGAGCCAGTCTCTACATGGAATGAAGACACGATTGATTTCACAATGTCGCGCTGATCAGCAGGAACAGCGAGAACATCCACCATTTCTGTATTAACTACAGCTGTATTGAGGTCGAGAACGAATGCGCGTCCACCTGACATACCTGCTGCAATATTTCGACCAGTCTGTCCAAGAATCACAACTGTTCCGCCAGTCATATATTCGAGGGCGTGATCGCCTACGCCTTCGACAACTGCTGTTGCTCCAGAATTTCGAACGCAGAAACGTTCGCCCGCTAAGCCTCGGATAAAGATTTCTCCCGATGTCGCACCGTAACCGATGACATTTCCTGCAATGACATTTGCCTCAGATTTAAATGTTGCCTTCTCATCTGGGCGTACAACAACGCGACCGCCTGAAATTCCCTTGCCGACGTAATCATTTGCATCGCCATAGAGTCGAAGTGAGACACCTTGTGGAATAAATGCTCCGAGTGACTGACCTGCAGAACCATGGAGAGTGACATCGATGGTGCCCGCAGGAAGACCTTCTGCACCATAGCGGCGAGTGACTTCCGCACCCAACATGGTTCCGACTGTGCGGTTGACGTTACGCACTGGAAGATCGATGCGAACTGGTTCGCGGTTCTCGAGTGCGGACTTTGAAAGATCAATCAAAGTGTTATCAAGGGCTGCAGCTAATCCATGATCTTGGGTTGTTGTGCAATGCAGAGCTGAATCGACATCAGGGCGCACCAGCAATGGTGAGAGATCAAGCCCGCTAGCCTTCCAATGTTCAACGGCATCCTTTGTGTCTAGAAATTCCACGTGGCCAATAGCTTCTTGGAGAGTACGGAAGCCGAGAGATGCAAGAATTTCGCGGACTTCTTCAGCAATGTATTCAAAGAATGTTTCTACGAATTCAGGTTTACCTGTGAACTTCTTGCGAAGTTCTGGGTTCTGAGTTGCAACTCCCACTGGGCAGGTATCGAGATGGCAGACACGCATCATGATGCAACCGGAGACAACAAGAGGAGCCGTTGCAAATCCATATTCTTCTGCACCAAGAAGTGCTGCAATAACAACGTCGCGACCAGTCTTGAGTTGACCATCTGCCTGAACAACGATGCGATCACGCAAGTTGTTAAGAAGTAGCGTCTGCTGTGTTTCTGCAAGCCCAAGCTCCCACGGAGCTCCTGCATGCTTCAGTGATGTAAGTGGCGATGCACCTGTACCGCCATCGTGGCCAGAGATCAGCACTACATCTGCATGTGCCTTAGAGACACCAGCTGCAACTGTTCCAACGCCGACCTCGGCAACAAGCTTGACGTGTACACGAGCATTCTTATTTGCATTCTTGAGGTCGTGAATGAGTTGCGCTAAATCTTCGATGGAGTAAATATCGTGGTGTGGAGGTGGCGAGATCAAGCCAACGCCAGGTGTTGAGTAACGTGCCTTTGCTACCCATGGATAGACCTTGTATCCAGGAAGTTGACCGCCTTCACCAGGCTTTGCGCCCTGTGCAATCTTGATCTGAATATCAGTTGCATTAATAAGGTAATTACTTGTCACACCAAAGCGCCCAGATGCAACCTGTTTGATCGCACTCTTTTTAGAATCACCATTGGCCATTGGAATAAAACGTGCTGGATCTTCTCCGCCTTCACCGGTATTAGATTTCGCGCCAAGTCGGTTCATTGCAATTGCAAGAGTCTCGTGAACTTCTTGAGAGACAGAACCGTATGACATGGCACCTGTTGAGAAGCGCTTGACGACTTCAGAAATCGGTTCGACTTCATCGATTGAAATTGGAGTACGTGTGCCTTCCTTAAATTGGAATAGTCCGCGCAACGTCATCAAAGCCTTACTCTGATCATTGACCTGTCCCGTGTAGCGCTTAAAGATGTCGTAACGCTTATTGCGAGTCGAATGTTGTAGCGCAAAGACTGTCTCTGGATTAAATAAGTGCGGTTCGCCATCACGACGCCACTGATACTCGCCTCCAACAGCCAAACGTTTTGCGCCAGGAATTTCTCCGCCCACTGGGTAAGCGAAGTGATGGCGTTTGATGGTCTCTTCAGCGATGACATCGAGATCAACGCCACCGAGCCGTGAAGTGGTTCCAACAAAGAATTCATCGACAACATCTTGAGCGATTCCGATTGCTTCAAACACTTGAGCTCCGGTGTACGAAGCGATAGTTGAGATACCCATCTTCGACATCACTTTAAGAACGCCTTTACCGAGCGCCTTAATTACATTGCGCACAGCTTTTTCTGGAGCGATACCGGTGATTACTCCTTGATTAACGAGATCTTCGGCGGTCTCCATAACAAGGTATGGGTTGACAGCTGCTGCGCCATATCCGATGAGAAGTGCCACATGGTGAACCTCGCGAACATCGCCAGCTTCAACAACGAGACCCACTTTGGTGCGAGTCTTCTCGCGAATGAGGTGATGGTGAACCGCAGCGGTAAGCAATAGTGAAGGAATAGGACAATCTTCTGCATCGCCATCGCGATCAGAAAGAACGATGATGTGTGCACCTTTTGCAATCGCTTCAGAGACTTCGCGCTTAATCTCTTCAAGGCGAGCACGCAGCGTGTTTCCATCGCCCGTTACTGGGAAGAGACCACGAACAACATATGCCTCAAGTTCTGGGTAGTCATCATCTGCGTTGACGTGAATAATCTTTGCAAGTTCGTCATTATCGATGACAGGAAAAGCCAATGAGATTTGCATGCAGGATTCAGGTCCTGGATCAAGCAGATTATGTTCAGGACCAAGAGAACCACCCAAACTCGTCACGAGCTCTTCTCGAATTGCATCAAGAGGTGGGTTGGTAACTTGGGCAAAGAGTTGGGTGAAGTAATCAAAGAGTAGGCGTGGCTTTGCAGAGAGCGCAGCGATTGGCGTATCGGTTCCCATCGAACCAAGGGCTTCTCCCCCACCCTTTGCCATAGGAGTAACAATGATTTTGATTTCTTCTTCAGTGTAACCAAATGCTTTTTGACGGCGAATTACAGATTTATGTGGGTAGACAATATGTTCGCGCGATGGAAGTTCAGAGAGCTTGACCATGCCCTCACTGAGCCACTTTCCATATGGTGCTGAATCTGCAAGTGAATCTTTAATTTCATCATCTTCAATAATTCGTCCTGCCTCGATATCGACGAGGAACATCTTTCCTGGCTGCAGGCGGCCCTTACGGACAATCTTTTCTGCAGGAAAATCGAGAACGCCTACCTCTGATGCCAATACAACAAGACCATCATCGGTGACCCAGAAACGTGAAGGACGTAGCCCGTTGCGATCGAGAACTGCGCCTACTTGGTGTCCATCTGTAAAAGTCACACATGCTGGTCCATCCCATGGCTCCATAAGAGATGCATGGAATGCATAAAAGTCGCGTCGCTTCTGTGACATCGTCGCGTGGTTCTCCCACGCTTCAGGAATCATCATCAACACTGCATGTGGAAGTGATCGGCCGCCTAAGTAGAGAAGTTCGAGTACTTCATCAAAGGATGCAGAGTCTGAACCAGACATTTCAACGATTGGGAATAGGCGCTTGAGATCTCCACCAATCACATCACTTGCAAGAAGTGATTCGCGGGCACGCATCCAGTTGCGATTTCCCTTAACGGTATTGATTTCGCCGTTATGTGCAATGAATCGATAAGGGTGAGCAAGTGGCCACGATGGAAATGTGTTTGTAGAAAAACGTGAGTGAACAAGAGCAAGCGGTGATACGACTCGTTCATCGCTGAGATCTGGAAAGAATTCTTCAAGCTGTCCTGTTGTGAGCATTCCTTTGTACACAATTGTTTGTGATGAAAGTGATGGGAAGTAGAGATCTAATCCATGTTCAGCACGTTTGCGCAGAGCAAAGGCTAGGCGATCGAGTGCAATTCCTGTCTCGCCCTTCTTGCCAGATATAAATAGCTGCTGGAACTGAGGCATGACAGATACGGCTGTTTTACCAAGCGTGGATGAATCAATCGGAAGTTCGCGCCATCCAAGAACGTTGAGTCCTTCCTCAGATGCAAGCTGTGCGATAACTGCTGCTACGTCAACGCCTTGCGCAATAAATGCAATTCCAGTTGCGTAGTGGTCTGCAGCTGGTAAATCAAAGGTAGTCACTTCTTGATAGAAAGCATCTGGTACGCGAATAAGAATTCCAGCACCATCTCCGCTATCTGGTTCTGCACCTGATGCACCACGGTGTTCGAGATTGCGAAGAGCGGTGAGGGCTTTCTCTACAATTTCATGTGTTGCAACTTTATTAAGGGTGGCAACCATCGCAACGCCGCATGCGTCATGTTCATTCGCAGGATCGTAGAGACCCTGAGATGCGGGATAGTTCGATGAGAGTGCCATTACCCGTTGTCCCTTTTGTAAGTATCACAAGGGACAACTTTGGCCCGGTAGTTCATGGTGCAGGTGAATCAGTGTTGAAAGGGTAGCAAGGGGGTGCTTTAGATGCCACTCACGTGAAGGATCTGGCCAATTCCTGCGGTAATTGCCATACCTAGGCAACCTCCCCCGATAACGCGCAAGGTTGGGATGAGGATCTTGGAACCAGCTGTCTTTGCGCTGACAATTCCGGTGACAACTAGTCCGACCATGGTAAATCCAATAATGCTCCAAGCGGCTTTGCCAGCAGTAGGTGCAAAGGCTCCGATGAAAGGAATAAGTCCGCCTAATGTGAAAGCAGTTGCCGAAGCAATTGCTGCTTGAACTGGACGTGCCTTGGTATGTGGATGTTGTCCAAGTTCATCACGAAGATGCGCTGCAAGTGGATCCTTATCATGCATCGTCTGCGCAACTTGCGTAGCCAGTTCTCTAGGTAATCCACGATTGATATAAATTTCAATAAGTTCTTCAAACTCGCCTTCGGGATCTGTGGCTAAGTGCTCAATCTCAAGAAGTCGATCAGATTCTTCAATATCATTCTGTGATCGCACAGAAACATATTCGCCGACAGCCATCGACATCGCACCTGCGGCGATTCCTGCAGCACCTGCTGTGACAAGAAAAGCTTGCTCTCCAGATTTTGCAGCAGCAACACCAATCATCAAGCTGGCGGTCGATACAAGTCCATCATTGGCGCCAAGTACTGCTGCTCGCAACCAACCAGCACGATGAGTGCGATGTTGCTGATTGCGTCGATAGACATCTTCGAGAGCCATATTTATAGCCTACCGCTTCCTCGTCAATATTCGTGTGAAGAGGACCGCTCCACAGAATGTAACGATGAGGGCAACGTATTGATTGAGACGCAGCCCCGCGATGGTGTGTGCTTCATCAATCCGTAACCCTTCAATAAAGAACCGTCCGGCGCTATACAAGGTGATGTAGAGAAGAAAGAGCGCACCGTTTGGGAGAGTGCGTCGGAGGTAGAGCAGGAAAGTTGCTATAGACAAACACCATAGAGATTCGTAGAGAAAAGTTGGGTGAAAAGTTGAATACTGTTCGAATCCAACAGGTCGCAGATACTCAGGAATCTCTAGCGCCCATGAAGTCTTGAGAGGGCGCCCAAAGAGCTCACCATTAAACCAATTACCCCATCGTCCAATCGCCTGAGCAATCAGAACTCCTGGAGCAAGTGCATCGGCAAAGGCGGCAAAAGCTGGGAGATCTCGAAGCTTCGCGATTTTTCTGTAATACAAATAGGCGGCGATAGTTCCAAGTGCAATAGCTCCCCAAATTCCAAGTCCACCGTTCCAAATCCGGAACGCATCTGCGAAATGTCCCTTACTACCAAAATACTTTTCTGGGGTTGTTGCGATGTGATACAGCCGCCCACCGATGACTCCAGCCGGAACTGCGAAGATCGCAACATCACTTACGACGCCAGTCGCACTTGGATATGCGGTGATAAATCTCTTATTGCCAAGCCATAGCGCCATCGCAACGCCCGCAATAATGCAGAGCGCATATAAGTGAATTGTCAGCGGCCCAATTGCAACTGCCGAAGTGGTCGGAGTTGGAATTGAGAAACGCACGGTTATCCGCGCTCTATAGCTGCTTTAAATTTATCTGCGTTGAAGTATTCGGTTTTGCGATCGAGTTCTTTCCCATTCACAAAGACCGTCGGGGTTGAATTCACATTGGCCTTTGCTCCGGCATTGGCAACATTGGTAACCCAATCTGAATATTGCCCACCATTGACGCACGTTCCAAATTTCTTGTCAGTAATTCCGGCTGCTGGGCCAAGAATTGTGAGGGCCAGATTTGTCCACGCACCCGAATTTTCGGCTGGTTGATTTGCATAAAGCACGCGGTGAAAGTCTAAAAACTTCCCTTGATCTGCGGCGCATGCTCCGGCATTTGCTGCGCGGATGGAATCAGGACCTAGGAACGATAAAGAGTGATAAATGACAGTTGCTTTTTTAGCTTTGATAAGCGATTCAAGGTAATCACCATTCATCTTTTCAAATTGCTGGCAGATGGGGCATTGGAAATCTTCGTAAACATCAACGACTGGAACGCTCTTGACGTCTCCATTAAAGACAATTCCATATCCATGGCTCGCAGAAACACTTGACGGTATCTTGGCCGTCGTCTTGGTTCCCTTTGAAATCAGAGTTGGGACCAACATAAGTAGGACGACACCTACGACGACAACAATCACGAGGTTTCGTGTGAAGTTATCTTTGCCAGGTTTCTTATTAGCCATTGCTCTGTTCTCCATCTGAGGTTTGTCGGTCTAGTCCAAATTTACTTTGTGGGTAGCGGAAAAGGTAAATCGCGATCAGCGCCAGCGCTGTATCACGCAGGATTTCAGGTAGATAGTTGGTAGCTCCTGGGGCAACTTGTCCCCCACCGCCAAAACAACCGCAATCGATTGATAGTCCTCGGGCCCATGCCTGAGAAATTCCTGCAATAAAGATCAGCATGAGCATGCCACCGATAGCTGCAGCGATTCTAGTTGCTGCTCCAACAACAAGGAGAATTCCAGTCGCAATTTCAAGGAAGGGAAGAGATATTCCCAAAAAGTTTGCTACCGATATTGGCAAAAGTTCATATGCACGAACTGCCATCTGTGACTTATCAAGATGTTGGTATTTAAGAAGTCCTGCAGCAAACAAGACTCCGCCCAGAATCAATCGCGCAAGCAAGCCAAACCATGGAGAATATTTCTTCATCGTCCCTCACGCACTCCTTTAGCTAACTCTGATGCCAATTCTCGGACCGCAGTAAGCCCAGATTCTTCATCGGGCGCATCTTGGATCGCTTTGATAAATGCTGACCCAACAATTACTCCATCTGCATACCCTGCAACGCCCTTTGCTTGCTCGCGGGTAGAAACGCCAAGCCCGACAGAGACAGGAAGGCCAGTTGTTGTACGAATTCGTGCGACGAGATCTGGTGCACCTGAAGAGACAGATGTACGTGTACCTGTTACGCCCATCAAACTTGCGGCGTACACAAAGCCGCCGCATTGTGATGTCACCATCGGAAGACGAGCTTCGGTTGTGCTTGGCGCAACAACGTAGATTGGATTAATTCCAGTCTTTGCAACCGCTGCCTTCCACGTACCGGATTCTTCGATTGTGAGGTCTGGGGTAATAACGCCTGAACCGCCATTGTCGACGATTGCTTGTGCAAATTTTTCAACGCCATATTTCTCAATAGGATTCCAATACGTCATCACTACCGCCGCGACTCCAAGTCCCGATGCAGTCTTCAGCGCATCAAAGACCTCGCCTGCACCTGTGCCTTGAGAAAGTGATTGATCTGCCGCGGCTTGAATAGTTGGTCCATCCATGACCGGATCGCTATAGGGAAAACCAATTTCAATCGCGTCGACTCCGCCATCAACAAAAGCCTTAATTACTTTTTTACAGCCTTCAATGCTGGGAAATCCTGCAGGAATATATGCAATCAGCGCCGCACGATTTTCGGAGCGAACTTTGACGAAGAGATCATCAAGTGCAGTGGCCATTTAGAGAGGTATTCCAAAGTAATGCGCCGCAGTCTGTACATCTTTATCGCCTCGACCAGAGAGATTAATCAGAATAATTGAATCAGGGCCTAGTTCATTGCCGACCTGGATTGCTCCGGCAAGCGCGTGTGCGGTTTCGATTGCAGGGATGATTCCTTCAGTCTTTGAAAGAAGTGCAAATGCATGCATCGCTTGCGCATCAGTAATTCCACGATATTCAGCGCGGCCAATGTCGTGAAGGTATGCATGCTCTGGTCCTACACCCGGGTAATCCAAACCAGCAGAGATTGAGTGCGATTCAATTGTCTGGCCGTTCTCATCTTGAAGAACATAGGTGCGATTTCCATGAAGTACTCCTGGTGAACCACCTGAAATCGAAGCAGCATGCCGCCCAGTTTCGATTCCATCTCCTGCTGCTTCAAGTCCAATTAATCGAACTGATGGGTCGGAGATAAATCGATGGAAGATCCCGATTGCATTGGAGCCTCCACCAACGCAGGCAAGCACAGCATCGGGAAGGCGACCGGTGAGAGCAAGAACTTGCTCGCGTGATTCTTCGCCAATAATTTTATGGAAATCACGGACCATTGATGGGAATGGATGTGGTCCAGCAACTGTTCCTAGTAAATAGTGTGTGGTTTCGACATTGGTAACCCAATCGCGCATCGCTTCATTGATGGCATCTTTGAGTGTCTTGGAGCCACTTGTTACGGGAATAACTTCAGCGCCGAGCAATTTCATACGAGCGACATTGAGTGACTGGCGCTTTGTATCTTCTTCTCCCATATACACATCGCACTCAAGCCCCATAAGGGCTGCTGCTGTTGCAGCTGCAACACCATGTTGACCAGCGCCAGTTTCGGCGATGATGCGTTTCTTACCCATTCGTTTGGTGAGGAGCGCTTGTCCTAAAACATTATTGATCTTATGGCTACCTGTGTGATTAAGGTCTTCGCGTTTGAGAATGATGCGCGCGCCACCTGCATGTTCTGCAAATCTCTTAGCGTCGGTGATGATGCTTGGTCTACCGGTATATGTGCGATGAAGTTCTGCTAATTCTGCAATAAATGTTGGATCTGTCTGAGCCTTAATACGCGCAGCGTCGAGTTCTTCGAGCGCACCAATTAGTGCTTCAGGAACGAAGCGACCGCCATATGGACCAAAGTGGCCAGCAAGATCTTCGACAGTTGTCATAGTGAAAGCCTACCCGCGGCCCAGTAATTCGCGCATGGCAGAAATTGGATTGCCAGATTTCACGAGGGCTTCGCCAACGAGAATCGCCGTAGCGCCCGAACTTTGGGCAAATTCAACATCTGCGTGTGAAGAGATTCCCGATTCAGCGACGCGAATCACAGAGTTTGGGATCCGAGGAATTAACTCCTTGAAGGCAGAACTATCGACGTCGAGAGTCTTGAGGTTACGTGAGTTCACTCCGATTATTCGTGGCTCAATCTCCATCGCACTTTCAAGTTCCTGCGCAGTATGAATCTCAATCAGTGATGCCATTCCCAACTCAGTTGCAAGATCATAGAAATCCTTAAGTTGGTGCTTTGAAAGCGCGGCGACAATGAGCAAAACAATATCTGCGCCATGTGCACGTGCTTCAAGAAATTGATACTCATCAACCATAAAATCTTTGCGAAGTACTGGAATAGTGACGCGCTTGCGAACTGCATCGAGATCTTCGAGTGATCCACCAAAGCGCCGCTTTTCAGTAAGCACACTTACTGCTGCAGCCCCCGCTTCCTGATATTGCTCAGCTAGCGATGCTGGATCTGGAATAGGAGCAAGGGAACCCTTACTTGGAGAGGACCGCTTTACTTCAGCTATGACATTCATTTCCTCACGCGCAAGAAATTGATGTGCATCTAGTGCCGGAGCGCTATCTTCAATTCTCTGATGAATCTGCGCCAGTGGAAGTCTGCGGGCTGCGAGATCTTCGCGCACGCCTTCGATGATGGAGTCGAGGACGCTCATTTCTGATCCTCAGTTGGATCAATTCCCTTATCGAGCGAGTTCCAGATAGAGAGCTTCTTCGGTGCGCGTTCGTATCGAGATGCCAGTCTTACCTTGCGGCTAATCGAAATTGCAAGAATTGATATTAATAAAAGTGAGAATGCGAGTTTAAACATCAGCTTTGCTGCAATTCATTGGCTGCAGTTATTGCACCGAGCACCGCTGCTGCTTTATTGAGGGTCTCTTCATTTTCAGATGCAGGATCTGAATCTGCTACAAGTCCTGCACCAGCTTGCACATAGGCAGTTCCGTTATGAAGCAAGGCGGTGCGAATGGCAATACAGGTATCGATATTGCCGGTGAAATCAAAGTAACCAATGGCGCCGCCATAGAGGCCTCGACGCGTTGGTTCGAGAGTTTCGATGATCTGCATTGCACGCGGCTTAGGTGCTCCAGAGAGCGTGCCAGCCGGGAAGACAGAGAACAGTGCATCGATTGGAGTTGATGACTGAGAAAGTTTTCCTATGACTGTTGAAACAATATGCATCACATGTGAATAGCGTTCGATATGCATAAAATCGATAACTTCAACGCTACCTGGCGCACATACACGACCCAAATCATTACGACCGAGGTCTACAAGCATCAAGTGTTCTGCGCGCTCTTTAGGATCTGCCAATAGCTCTTCGCCTAAGCGAATATCTTCTTCTACTGATGCTGATCGTCTGCGAGTTCCTGCAATGGGGTGAACCATTACCTCTGGACCGGTTACCTTCACAAGCGCCTCAGGACTCGAGCCGACGACTTCAATTCCATCTTCAAATCTAAAG
>CAIMXQ010000142.1 GCA_903845465.1 uncultured Actinomycetes bacterium | reverse complement strand
GAAGGAATATCCATGATTGCCGCAAGGCGCACAGATGGGCGCATGTAATCGCTGAAGACGGCAAAAGTTCCACCAAAAGCGCGAGTCAACCCGTGAAGTGAGATTCCATTGATGATCGATCCCATTGCATGCTCGCGAATTCCAAAGTGGATAATGCGTCCATATGGATCTGCGTTCTTCATCTCACTCGTAGCTGGCAAGAATGAATTGCCACCTTCGATAGTGGTCATATTTGAATCCGCGAGATCTGCTGACCCTCCCCAAAATTCAGGAAGCACCTTTGCAATGGCATTGATCACATGACCGGAGGAAGTGCGCGTTGCTACTTCCTTACCGGCTTCAAATACAGGAATGGTTGATTCCCAATCTGTTGGAAGTTCGCGAGCGACTAATCGCTTGAGCAGGGCCGCGCGATCAGGATGGGCGCTCTGCCATTGGGCAAACTTTCCGTCCCACTCTTTATGCATCTGCACGCCGCGCGCCTTTACTGCGCGAACATGTTCAAAGACATCGGCAGGCATTGCAAACTTTTCATCAGGGTTAAGTCCAAGCTCTACCTTGGTCGCTGCAACTTCTTCATCACCAAGTGCTGAACCATGCGACTTTCCGGTTCCGCGAAGCTTTGGTGCTGGCCACGCAATCACAGAGTGCATGCGGATTAAGGAAGGCTTAGTGGTCTCAGCTTTCGCAGCGATCATTGCAGCATCTACTGCCGCAAGATCAATATTGCCATCTGCGAGAGCTGCAACTTCTTGAACATGCCATCCATATGCGCGATAGCGAGCTGCTACATCTTCAGTAAATGAGACATGTGTATCTCCTTCGATGGAGATTCGGTTATCGTCATAAATAATATTGAGGTTACCAAGTTGCTGTGTACCCGCGAGTGATGAAGCCTCACCTGAAACACCTTCTTGAAGATCTCCATCTGAACAGATAACCCAAATAGAGTGATCGAATATTGAGGTTCCGGCTGGTGCATCTGGATCAAGTAATCCACGTTCGTAACGTGCAGCCATTGCAAAGCCGACCGATGTCGCGACTCCGGCGCCCAGAGGACCTGTGGTCATTTCTACGCCGGCAGTGTGTCCGAATTCAGGGTGGCCCGGTGTTAATGAATTCCATGTTCGGAATGCCTGCATATCTTCCATCTCGAGGCCATAACCACTGTAGAAGAGTTGGGTATACAAAGTCAGAGATGAGTGACCGCATGAAAGGATGAAGCGATCTCGACCAAGCCACTGTGGGTCAGATGGATCATGAACTAAGTGGCGCTGAAAAAGATTGTATGCAACGGGCGCAAGAGCCATCGCTGTACCTGGGTGGCCATTACCCACCTTTTGAACCGCATCCATTGCTAGGGCGCGTGCATATTTCACAGCGCGATCGTCGAGTTCAGTCCAGCCAGCCATCTTTGTCATATCTACTCCTTAAGCAGGTTTACGTACTACAGAAAGTCGGACCCGCCACGCTGCGATCCAAACAAGTGAAGAACCAAGAAGATGTGTTCCAACGAGCAGCTCGGGTACACCCTTTATATATTGGATATAACCGATTGCTCCTTGCGCCATTGCAAGGATAAAGAAGATGGCCAGCCATCGCTTTGTTTCATATCTATGGTCATGGTGAAGGAAGAAAAAAATAGTCAAAAGCAAAAGTAAGACAACTAGTGCGCCATGAAAATATGCAATATGGCGAATATCGAGATGCAATCGAGGTGCTTGTAAATCTCCAGCGTGAGGGCCACTACCCGTAACAAGTGTTCCCACCGCAATGACTAAAAATGAGAGACACATATGCAAAGTTGAGTACCGTGAAATCCCAACATGCGACGATGAAGTTCGAACATACGGTTGTTTTCGACGTGAGTACAAGGAAGTTGCGGCAGCGATGAGAAATATCGAAAGGATAAAGTGTGAGGCCACTGCAAGAGGATTAAGTTTGGTAAGTACAGTAATGCCGCCTAAGACACCTTGCGCAAGAATTCCAACGAGTTGAGTTACGGTAAGGAATCTAAGATCGCGACGGTGGGATCGGTAGACAGAGATGATGGTCGCGATAGCGGCAAAGAAGAGCGCAAAGGTAAGTAAGCGATTCCCAAATTCAATCCATGCATGTAACTGCCCCTGAACTTGATGGGGCACCGGGGTGTAAGAACCAGGAGTGCACTGCGGCCATGTTGGACAACCGAGGCCCGATCCCGTGAGGCGAACTGCGCCGCCTGTGACGAGAAGAGCGGCCTGGAGAAAGAGGAGAAGGCTGGCAAAGGGAGCTAATGTGCGTCGTGCTAGCGATTCACCTTTACTCACGCTCCGTAGCCTATGACCTTAGGCGCGACTCTCGTCTCATCCCTGATTGGCATGGCATGGGGAATTACGACACAATAGTGTTGTGAAATTCGATGATCTGAGCACCCGAGACGCTGTGGCTCGCTCCATCCTCGAAAACGGACCCTCAACAGCTGTCATTCTGGGAGAGCGTCTTGGCTTAACGCCGGCAGGAATTCGCCGCCACCTCGATCTTCTCATCAGCGATGGAATTCTCGAAGCGCGCGAACCGCATCAAGCTCTATTGCGTGGTCGCGGACGACCGTCAAAAGTTTTTGTGATGACTGATTCTGGGCGCGAGCAATTTGAACATTCCTACGATGACCTTGCAGTAGCGGCACTTAAATTTATGTCAGCGCAATCCGGTGAACATCTTGTTAAAGCCTTCGCACAGTCACGCGCTGATGACATCGAGCGAAAAGCAAGTGTGGCAATTGCAAAGCGTGCAAATAAGAGTGAAGCGCTTGCAACATTTCTCACCGACCAAGGGTATGCAGCAAGTGTTGAATCTCGTCCTCTTGGCGAGCAGCTCTGCCAACATCACTGCCCGATTGCACACGTTGCAGCTGAGTTTCCTCAACTCTGTGAAGCTGAGACAGAAGCGCTCTCGCGAATTCTCGGTACGCACGTTCAACGATTAGCCACTATCGCTCATGGCGATGGTGTCTGCACTACATATATTCCAAAGAGAGAAAAATCAACCGCTGGAAAGGCGCGCACATGACAACAGCACACCCAGAACTCGAAGGCCTCGGAAATTACGAATACGGTTGGTCTGACAGTAATGATGTAGGGTCAAATGCAAAGCGTGGCCTTAGCGAAGAAGTAGTGCGCGACATCAGCTCGAAGAAGAGCGAACCACAATGGATGCTCGATCTTCGCCTCAAAGGTCTCGATCTCTTCTATAAGAAGCCAATGCCATCATGGGGTTCTGACCTCTCTGGAATCTTCTTCGACACCATCAAATACTTCGTGCGTTCAACTGAGAAGCAGGCAACAACATGGGATGACCTGCCAGATGATATTAAAAATACCTATGACCGCCTTGGAATTCCTGAAGCAGAGAAGCAGCGCCTAGTCTCTGGTGTAGCAGCGCAGTACGAATCAGAAGTTGTCTATCACTCAATCCGTGAGGACCTGGAGAAGCAGGGAGTTATCTTCCTTGATACAGATAGCGCTCTGAAGTTGCACCCAGAACTCTTTAAAGAGTACTTCGCAACTGTTATCCCAGTAGGCGATAACAAGTTCGCAGCTCTTAACACCTCAGTATGGTCAGGTGGGTCTTTCATCTACGTACCAAAGGGTGTTCACGTAGATATTCCTTTGCAGGCATATTTCCGTATCAATACAGAGAATATGGGTCAGTTCGAACGTACATTGATCATCGCGGATGAAGATTCATATATTCACTATGTCGAAGGTTGTACAGCACCTATCTATAAATCAGATTCATTGCACTCTGCAGTTGTAGAAATCATCGTCAAGAAGGGTGCTCGTGTTCGATACACAACTATCCAGAACTGGTCTAACAACGTCTATAACTTGGTAACAAAGCGCGCAACATGTGCTGAAGGCGCAACGATGGAATGGGTCGATGGAAATATCGGTTCGAAGGTGACTATGAAGTACCCAGCAGTCATGTTGATGGGCCCACATGCAAAGGGTGAAACACTTTCACTTGCCTTCGCAGGTCCTGGTCAACATCAAGATTCCGGTGCCAAGATGGTTCACGCAGCCCCATACACATCATCATCTGTAATCTCTAAGTCAGTAGCACGCGGTGGAGGCCGTACCTCATATCGCGGACTTGTCCAGGTTCAAGAAGGTGCGCATCACTCTGCAAGCACCGTGAAATGCGATGCACTACTCGTCGACACAATTTCGCGCTCTGACACATATCCATATGTGGACATCCGTGAAGATGATGTATCTATGGGACACGAAGCAACTGTTTCAAAGATCTCAGATGATCAGCTCTTCTACCTTATGTCACGTGGACTAAATGAAGATGAAGCGATGGCAATGATAGTTCGCGGATTTATCGAACCAATCGCTCGCGAGCTTCCTATGGAGTATGCGCTCGAACTCAACCGTCTCATCGAATTACAGATGGAAGGTTCAGTCGGATAATGACAACGCTTCAATCAAATATTCTTGAAAACCATACGCCCACGGGGCGCGAGGAGGCTTGGCGTTTTACACCGCTCAAGCGACTCGGTGGAATGCACGATGGAACTGCCACACCTGCAGAACGTAACTCTCTTGCCGTAAAAGGTGCACTGCCTACTGGCGCAACTTTCGCGCATCAAGAGATTATCGCTGTGACACAAACCGACGATGCAATCGTCAATCGCATCCGTGAATTCACAACAAAGGGAGCAGTTCTCACAATTGCAGCCAACGCTGAAATTTCTGAACCAATCTTCCTCAACCGAACTTCATTCGGAACAGATACCGCTGAATTTTCACGTGTCTTGATAAAGGCCGGAAACCACTCAAAATCGGTTGTAGTTCTTGAAAATACTGGAGATACACACCTTGCTGAAGATCTCGAGATCGTGGTCGAACCAGGTGCGCATCTCACACTGATCGCACTGCAGGAATGGGGATCTAAGACAATTCATGCTGCTCGTCACCATGCAATCGTCGACCGTGATGCAACATTCAAATCAATCGTTGTCACAGTTGGCGGAGATCTCGTTCGCTTACTGCCCACAGTTGATTTCATTTCACCAGGTGCATCATGTGATCTCTCGGGCGTCTATTTCGCAACAGCAGGTCAATTCTTCGAGCACCGCATGTTTGTCGATCACAAAGTTCCTAATGCAAAATCACGCGTTAATTACAAGGGAGCACTTGCGGGGGATAAGGCCCACACAGTCTGGATCGGCGATGTATTTATTCGCGCAGCGGCAGAAGGTACAGATACGTACGAGCTCAACCGCAATCTCTTGCTCTCTGATGGAGCACGTGCAGATTCAGTACCTAACCTTGAAATCGAAACTGGCGAAATTGTTGGCGCAGGACATGCCTCAACAACTGGTCGCTTTGATGACGAACAGCTCTTCTATTTGATGTCTCGTGGAATCAATATGGATGATGCTCGTCGCCTTGTGGTGCGTGGCTTCTTCAACGAGATTGTCTCTGAGATCGGTATCGCAGAGATTCAAGAGCGCATCATGGCTCGTATCGATGACGAACTCGCAAAGGCAGGTAAGTAGATGTCTGACCTTTCATTCGCAACGCTCACTGCTGGAAAACCGGTCCGGATTGAAAAGAATGGCGAATCAATTTGTGTCGCGCGTGTAGGAGATCAAGTATTTGCAATTGGAGATACCTGTTCTCATTCAGATGCATCACTAGCCGAAGGTGACATCACAGATTTCAAGATTGAATGCTGGCTTCACGGAGCTGAATTTGATCTTCGTACCGGGGAAGCGTTAACCCCTCCGGCAGTAGCACCAGTGAAGAGCTATTTAGTAACTGTCGACGGAGACTCCGTCACGGTAGAGATGTAACGGAGATAGATATGAGTACCCTAGAAATTCGCGGATTGAAAGTATCTGTCGAGACCGAGCAAGGCGCGGTTGAGATTCTCAAAGGCGTAGATCTGACAATCAAGTCAGGTGAGACACATGCAATCATGGGCCCTAATGGGTCAGGAAAGTCGACGCTTGCTTACTCAATCGCCGGACATCCTAAGTACACAATTACAAGCGGTACCGTCACTCTCGATGGTGCAGATGTTCTTGAGATGACTGTCGATGAGCGCGCTAAGGCAGGTCTCTTCTTAGCGATGCAGTATCCAGTTGAAGTACCAGGCGTCTCAGTCTCAAACTTCTTACGTACCGCAGCGACCGCTCTTCGCGGAGAAGCACCCAAGCTTCGTGAATGGGTTGGCGAAGTAAGGGCCGCGATGGAATCACTAAAGATGGATCCATCTTTTGCGCAACGTAACGTCAATGAAGGTTTCTCTGGCGGAGAGAAGAAGCGCCACGAAATCATGCAGCTTGAACTCCTGAAGCCAAAGTTTGCAATCCTTGATGAGACAGATTCAGGGCTTGATGTCGATGCTCTCCGTATCGTCTCTGAAGGTGTTGTTCGCGCAAAGGATGCAAGTCAGTGTGGAGTTCTTCTTATTACTCACTACACACGCATCTTGCGTTACATCAAACCTGACTTTGTACACGTATTTGCAAACGGTCGTATCGTCGAAGAAGGCGGACCAGAGCTTGCAGATAAGCTCGAAGCAAATGGTTATGCGGAGTACGTAACCGCTTAGTTATGACATTTGACGCTCGCACTATCGCTAAGGATTTTCCGATCTTGAGTCGGACAATCCGTGATGGCAAGCGCCTCGTTTATCTTGATTCCGGTGCAACGAGTCAAAAGCCGAATGTAGTCATTGATGCAGAGAGCGATTTCTATCGCCTTCATAACGCTGCAGTACATCGCGGCGCCCATCAATTGGCAGAAGAGGCAACTGACGCTTACGAAGGTGCTCGATCTATAGTCGCAAACTTCCTTAATGCAGATATCGATGAAGTTGTCTTTACTAAGAGCGCTACCGAATCACTGAACCTCATCGCTTATGCAATGGGAAATGCCCAGATTGGTAATCGTTTCCATCTGAAAGCCGGTGATTCCATTGTTGTTACAGAGATGGAGCACCATGCAAATCTGATTCCATGGCAACAACTAGCTGCTCGTACAGGTGCAACTCTTAAATGGCTCTCGGTTACAGCGGAAGGTCGCTTAGATCTCTCCAATCTGGATTCGCTGGTAGATGCATCAACGAAAGTTGTGGCGCTCACGCACCAGTCAAATGTCCTTGGAACTATCAATCCGCTAGAAGATATAACCCGTCGAGCACACGAAGTCGGCGCCGTTGTAGTTCTCGATGCGTGTCAATCTGTTCCACATATGCCAACAGATGTGAAGGCGCTGGATATTGATTTCCTCGCCTTCTCTGGCCATAAAGCGGTGGGACCAACGGGCGTAGGTATCTTTTGGGGACGCGCAGATCTTCTTGCAGAACTTCCACCATTTCTTACAGGTGGATCAATGATAGAAAATGTCACGATGGAATCTGCAACATGGGCACCAGCTCCTCGTAAATTTGAGGCAGGGGTACCAAATATGGCGCAGGCAGTTGGTCTCGGTGCTGCTCTCACATATCTATCGGCAATTGGCATGGAGAACATTCATCAGCACGAGATATCTCTGACTAAGTACCTGCTCGAAGGGCTCTCTGCAATTACTGATCTGCGCATCATTGGCCCGAAGACGACAGATCTCCGTGGTGGCGTAGTTTCCTTTACCTTAGGTGATATCCACCCACATGATTTGGGTCAGTATCTAGATAGCCAAGGAATTGCAGTTCGTACAGGTCATCACTGCGCATGGCCACTGACTCGTAAACTTGGAGTTCCTGCAACCACTCGCGCATCTGTCTACCTCTATAACACTACCGATGACCTTGACGCTCTCATCTCTGGCGTGCACGGTGCTCAGAAATATTTTGGTCGCTAATGCAACTCGATAATCTTTATCAGGAAGTGATTTTGGATCACTACAAGAACCCACAGCATAAGAAGCTCAACCCTACGTATGATGCGCAGGTTCATCACATTAATCCCAGCTGTGGTGATGAGATCACACTCAATGTCACACTCGATGGAGATCTCGTAAAGGATGTTTCTTGGGATGGAGTCGGCTGCTCTATTTCGCAGGCTAGCGTTTCAATCCTGACGGATCTATTAATCGGCAAGAATCTCAAGCAGGCGCAGATAGTCGCTGATTCATTTATGCATCTCATGCAGAGCAAAGGCACCGAAAAGGGTGATGAAGAACTCTTGGAAGATGCAGTCGCTCTGGCGGGCGTATCGCAGTATCCAGCGCGCATTAAATGTGCACTTCTGGGTTGGATGGCATTTAAGGATGCGAGCGTTCAAGCGTTGGCAAAGCAGGGCTAAAAAGAAAGTAGGATAGGCAAATGGTTGCAAAGATTGAAGATATCAACGAAGCGATGAAAGATGTTGTTGACCCTGAATTAGGCATCAACGTTGTAGACCTCGGACTTATCTACGACATGATGGTCGACGATAACAACATCGCCGTTCTCAATATGACTCTGACATCGGCTGCTTGCCCTTTGCAAGATGTGATTGAAGATCAAACTCGTCAAGCACTTGCGCCATTTACCGACGATGTAAAAATTAACTGGGTCTGGATGCCACCATGGGGACCAGATAAAATTTCAGATGATGGACGCGAACAGCTTCGCGCACTCGGCTTTACAGTCTGATTTCCCATGTCTCAACATGCAGTGTGGTCAACGTTTCGGTCGATGACCGCAGACCCATCTGTTAAATCCCAAAAGTTAAAGCCCGGAACCGTTAAGAGAATTTTCTCTTACGGTAAGCCTTACAAGACTCAGATAACAATCTTCCTCCTGACGGTCATTGTCGAGGCTCTACTCGTTGTTGCAACCCCACTGTTATTGCGCGAACTCGTTGATAAGGGTGTCATTCCAAAGAATTCAGCTCTCGTGACCAAACTTGCGATATTAGTTGGCGCACTTGCTGTGCTTGATGCAGCCTTTAATATCTTTGGTCGATGGTTCTCAGCGCGTATCGGTGAAGGCCTTATCTATGACCTTCGCTCAGAAGTCTTTGCACATATTCAGCGACAATCCATCGCATTCTTTACACGCACACAGACAGGTGCGCTGATATCTCGTATCAACTCAGACGTCATGGGAGCCCAGCAAGCATTTACTGGCACTCTCTCTGGAGTCGTCAGCAATATCGTCTCACTCGTTTTAGTAGTCACAACGATGATGATCCTTTCGTGGCAGATCACCGTAGTTTCGCTTCTTCTCCTTCCTCTCTTTCTACTTCCCACTAAGTGGGTTGGAAAGCAGATACAAGCGCTGACGCGCGATGCATTTAATCTCAATGCAACGATGTCGAGCACTATGACAGAGCGCTTTAACGTTTCAGGTGCGCTTCTTGTAAATCTCTACGGCAAGCCAGCGAAGGAAGAGAACTTCTTCCGCACAAGAGCCCGAAAAGTTGCAGATATCGGAATCCAAACTGCGATGCTCAACCGAGTCTTCTTCGTTGGTATTACCAGCGTCGCAGCTGTCGCAACTGCCTTTGCATATGGAATTGGAGGCCACCTAGCTATCAGTGGTGCAATTTCGGTGGGAACACTCCTTGCCATTACAGCGCTTTTAATCCGACTTTACGGACCGCTAACAGCACTTTCTAATGTCCGCATCGATGTCATGACATCTCTCGTATCGTTTGAACGCGTCTTTGAGGTGCTAGATCTACAGCCAATGATTACCGATAAGCCTGGCGCCAAGACTTTAGACCGAAAGAATCTCTCCATCGCATTTAGCGATGTTGCATTCTCTTATCCAAAGGCACAAGACATCTCACTTGCCTCTCTTGAAACTGCTTCACGGCCAGAGACTGTTGAAAGTGGGGAAGTACTTCGAGGAATCTCCTTTGATGCACCTGCTGGAACTCTGACTGCAATCGTTGGACCATCAGGTGCGGGAAAGACGACTATGAGTGCGCTCCTTCCTCGTCTCTACGATGTTACGCGCGGATCGATAACAATCGATGGGGAAGATATTCGAGATTTCACGGTGCAATCCCTTCGAGATTCCATCGGCGTTGTGATGCAAGATGCACATCTTTTCCATGAATCGATTTCAGAAAATCTTCGCTATGCAAAGGAAGATGCCACCGAAGCAGAGATGATCGCTGCATGTAAAGCTGCTCAAATTTGGGATCTCATCTCTACCTTGCCAAATGGTTTCGACACAATGGTGGGCGAGCGAGGACATCGACTATCTGGTGGAGAGAAACAACGCTTAGCGATTGCCCGTTTACTTCTCAAAGCACCTGCGATTGTTATCCTCGATGAGGCAACAGCGCACCTTGACTCAGAGAATGAATCACTCGTTCAAGAGGCGCTCAAGCATGCGCTCAAGGGAAGAACATCAATTGTTATAGCTCACAGACTCAGCACCGTTATGGAGGCAGATCAGATTCTTGTCTTAGAGAAAGGGCTGATCGTTGAACGTGGTCGACATGAAGACCTTATCTCGCAGGGTGGTTTGTATTCAGAGCTCTTTGCGCGTCAAGACATCACGACGAATGAGAAAACGTCCGTAACCGATTAGCCCTGCAAAGAAGATCCACTGCAGTGCATAGGCCATATGAGGACCGTCAGAAAGTTCTGGTAGCTGTGCGCTGACCTTTGGCGTCAGAGCTGAATCGGAACCATTGATCAAATCAATATAAAAATTCTCAGATTCTGTTCCAGATTGCGCATTGGCTTTGGCAATCAGACCAGTTGTTGATCCTTGGGGGATGGCAAAGAATGAACCTTGAGGCAGGGATGTATCTAAACGCAATCGACCGGTGATTGAGACTTGCTCAGTTGGAATTTCAGGAAGTTCGGGGCGCGTTGTAGCGCTGGCACCGGCTTTCACCCACCCGCAATCAACCCAGAATGTTTGTCCTACTACATCCGTAAATCGAGTGAGTAATTCAAAGCCGTAGACTCCGTCAGAGTATGAATTGCGCAGAAGAATTTGTGACTTTCCATCAAAGGAACCGCTGACTGTTACAGGCTGCCATTCGTGAGCCTTGACATCGCCTGCAACGCTTTGAAGCTCAACTGTCTTCATATTCGAATTGGTCTCGATGCGAAAATTTCTCGCATGCCGTGCAATGCCTCGATGATATTGCCATTGCGCCGCCAATAAGCAGAGTGCGATCAAAAGGATTGCAAGTAAAGATTTGAGAAATGAAAATTTTTCGCGCTGTACCGAACTACTCAATTCCTCGCGGCCTCTTCTTCAAGATCGATGCGCCAGGAATCACGGTTTCGCGACCGGCATTTGCAACAACGACTGCGATGTAAGGAAGAGTCACAGCTCCAAGAAGAGCAAACCAACGGAACGGACTAGGCAGTACTACGGTAAGAATGAAGCAGGCTGTACGAATCATCATTGAGATGAAATAGCGACGTTGTCTCGCAGACTGGTCAGTAGATAAGCCTTTTGGCGCGCTAGTGATGTCATATACGTCATCTTCTTTAGCCATGGCGCAACAGTAGGGTAGTTTTCTCTCATGAGCGACTCGACCTCGATTGCACTTGTTACCGGCGGAAATCGCGGAATCGGTTTAGCAATTGCGACATCGCTCAAGGCTGCTGGTCATCGCGTCGTAGTTACCTATCGCAGCGGAACGCCTCCAGAGGGTTTCGATTCAGTGCAGATGGATGTCACCGATTCTGAAAGTGTTGAGGCAGGTTTTGCAAAGATCGAGGCAGAAATTGGTCAACCTGAAATCATCGTAGCCAATGCCGGTATTACAAAAGATACTTTGGTCTTACGAATGACTGATGAAGATTTTGAATCTGTTATCAACGCCAATCTCACCGGAGCATTTCGCGTCAGTAAGCGCGCAACTAAAGGTTTACTTAAATTGAAACGCGGTCGTCTTATCTTTATCGGTTCCGTTGTCGGGGGAGTAGGCGCGGCAGGTCAAGTTAATTACTCTGCTTCAAAGTCAGGTCTTGTCGGAATGGCACGATCTTTTGCTCGCGAGCTCGGCAGTCGCGGCATCACCGCAAATGTAATTGCCCCTGGATTTGTCGAAACAGATATGACTGCCGAACTCGACGAGAAGCGGCGCTCAGATATTGCAGCGCAAGTTCCACTTGGTCGTTTCTGTACTGCGCAAGAGATTGCAGAAGTTGTTGCATTTATCGCATCCCCTCAAGCGAGCTATATCACCGGTGCCATCATTCCTGTTGATGGCGGATTAGGAATGGGTCACTAATTATGGGCATCCTTCAAGGTAAAAATATTCTTGTCACTGGCGTTCTCACCGAT
>CAIMXQ010000141.1 GCA_903845465.1 uncultured Actinomycetes bacterium | reverse complement strand
GGATCTCAACCATGGCCATTTCCTGCAAGCATCATGATTGCCTTTGAAGCGGTGACCGACAATCCAGAGGCCGCACAAGGTGATGGCGAAGAGATTACTGAAGTCAAATGGTTTAGCCGCGCAGAACTCAAAGCTGCGGCCGCAGATGGTTCTCTCCTTCTTCCACCAACTATCTCTGTTGCACGCAAGATGATTGAAGGTTGGCTCGGTGAGAAAGCTATCGGCGGCGAAACATGGCGATAACTTTTAGCCATTTATATGGCGGCATAACATGGCGATAGAGGACGAAATCCTTGCAGCACTCGACCCAGATCAACGCGCTGTAGCACTTGCATCACGCGGACCTGTCTGTGTCATCGCTGGTGCAGGTACTGGTAAGACCCGCGCTATTACTCATCGCATTGCATATGCAGCAGCCATCGGCACGATGGATCCTCAGAAAGTATTGGCGCTGACATTTACAGCAAAGGCGGCAGGTGAAATGCGTGCCCGCCTTCGCTCACTTGGCGTCCCACAAGTTGCCGCACGCACAATTCACTCAGCAGCTCTGAAGCAACTCTTGTACTTCTGGCCATCAGTATTTGGTGGCCGTACGCCCGATTTGATTACAACAAAGACAGGTTTTCTTACAGAAGCAATCAATCGCGCAGGTCTAAGTGAAGCGATACGTGTAACCAATCGCGAATTAATGCGCGATATTGCATCTGAAATCGAATGGGCAAAAGTTTCACAAGTTGCCCCATCTGACTACATCGATGAGATCAGTAAGCGAATGCAGAAACCCCGCGTATTACCAGAACAGATGGTGCAGATCTATACCGCCTATGAAACTGTGAAGAAGCAAGAGCTTGCAATCGACTTTGAAGATGTTTTGCTTCTCTGCGCCGCAATGTTGGAGGAAGAACGCGAAGTCCGCGAGCGAGTTCAGGATCAATATCGCTACTTCACGATCGATGAGTATCAGGATATTTCGCCAGTCCAGCAAAGACTTATCAATGCATGGCTTGGAAAGCGAAACGATATCTGTGTCGTCGGAGACCCAGCCCAGACGATTTATTCATTTGCAGGTGCTACCCCGGTCTTCCTCAATACATTTACACAACGTTTTCCTGATGCTGAAGTAATTCGCCTCAGCACTGGATATCGATCAACACCTGAAATTACATTTGCCGCCAATGCGCTGTTGCGCCATGGCGCAATGGGACAAGAACTTGTTGCCCAAAATGACCATGGTTCTAAACCGAGCGTTATTGGCTACTCTGATGAGACCGCCGAAGTTGCGGGAGTCTTAGAAGAGATCACTCAGCTACTTGCATCCGGAACCGTGCCGCACGAAGTCGCAATCTTGGCCAGAACAAATTCACAGCTCAAAAGCGTCGAGCGCGCCATGATGAAGTTAAATCTTCCATTCCAAGTGCGCAGCACCGAAAGATTCTTTGATCGCAGAGAAGTGCGAGATTTCTTAAGTGAAGTTCGTAAAGCATCTGTCATCCCCGCCGAAGGCCAAGGTTGGATTGATGAACTTCGCACCCTTGCCCAACCATATTTAACGGGCGAGGCAATCGATGGAATTGCAGCGCTTCTTCATTTAGCTCGCGAACTCGATGACGATGACAATTTCACACCGAAGACTCTGCGCGGATATTTACGCGAGGTCGAAGATCGCGTTCAGCAAAATAATCCACCCACAATGCCTGTCATCACCCTTGCAACTCTGCATGCAGCCAAGGGCCTTGAATGGGAGCGAGTCTTTTTGATTGGCGCATCCGATGGCCAACTACCGGTATCTGATGCATCGATTGATGAAGAACGGCGCCTCTTTTATGTGGGAATTACGCGGGCCAAGGCTGATCTACACATTTCATATCGCAAGAGCCCGAGCCCATTCCTGCGTGAATCTGGGTTACTCGCGGGTTCGCAAGGCTAATTAATTCATTTGCCAGACCCGTATCTCATCGCGTACTCTTAGTGCTCCATCACACACGTGATGAACTATTACAGGAGGCGTTGAGATGAATTCACTATTCACATCAACAACAGCAGGCGCTCGTGCGTCTGTTCCTTCTGCTGCTCATACAACCTCAACAG
>CAIMXQ010000140.1 GCA_903845465.1 uncultured Actinomycetes bacterium | reverse complement strand
CACAACTTCGCGTGCCGCAGCGCGTCCTGCACCAGGTGTAAAGACCTTGAGGTTCACACCAGGGCTAACAACAGAGACATTGTCGGGGCAAGCTTCATAGAGTGAAACAAGGCTTGCAGCCTCTGCATCAGTATTTGCAACGAGCGCATCGGCTGCTGCAACTATCTGTGTCTCACCTTGCACACGAATCATTGGTTCAGGAGTTTCTCCTTCAGCCAAGTTGAGGTTCTTTACCCGAGCCATCGTGTGCATTGTGTGCACAAGGGGAATATTGAGCTCTTTCGATACTGGCATCGCAACCTTGCCGCTGATCCAATAATGCGAATGAATAATGTCGTAACGGTCTTTTGAAAGGGCTTCTTTAAAAGCTGCAGAGAGATCAGGAATCATCTTCGGTAGCTGCTCTTTAGTAACACCAGATACTGGCCCCACATTGAGTTGAATAACGCGCACACCTGGTGCAACATCGACAATGTCTGCAACAGCTGCATTGTTGCGGCGTGTAAAGATATCTACCTGCACACCTTGCGCCGCCATATTCTGCGCAGCTTCAACAACGTAGATATTCATTCCACCGGCGTCCCCTGTACCCGCTTGATCAAGCGGTGATGTATGCACCATTAAGGTGGCGATGCGACGGGAAGTCATAAGTAGAAGGGTACGCGCGTTTAAAAGGTTGCGCGAATGGTGCCGATGACACGGTCACCACCGAGCACATTTTCAGCCTCGTACGGGCTATCAATGCCTAACCTCTTCAAACCGGCATGTACCAACACACGGAAAGGTCGCAGTGACCCATCTGCAACTTTAAATACCAATGTACGTCCATCGGGCATCGATGCAATCTCAACTGCTTCTGCGCCATCTTTCATATATAAACCAGGCACTGCTTCAATCATCTGTGTTGTTAAGCGCCCCTTACCTGCAACCATTTCTGGAAAGGTACGTGATGCATCCAATACAGATTGATGCACTGGATCTGTCGAAAGAGTAATTGCACGAATCGCACGCGCTAAACCAATTACAGACATGAGAAATAGCGGCGCTCCGCATCCATCGGTAGATGTCAAAGTATTTTTCTCACCACTGAGCGCTTCAAGCTCTGCCTTAATTGCAACCTGCAGGGGATGCGCTGGATCAAGATAATTTTCAATCGGCCAGCCATTTGTGACACATGTCAGCAACATCGCTGCATGTTTTCCACTGCAGTTCATTGAGATACGCGTAGCTGGCTTATCCCCCCACGCACGACGCTCTTGATCTCCAAGTGGCTTATCAAGCATGCACTGCAGAGCGCTCTCATCGAGCTTTGCTAGCGCCAGAATTTCTCGCACAGCCAATAAATGTTCCTCAGAACCGGAATGGCTTGAACAACCCAGTGCTAACAAACGTGGTTCTAACTTCAACCCAGCACGCACCATGGCAGCGCCTTGAATTGATTTCACACACGAGCGCGGAAAGATAAGATGTTCAGAATCACCTAAAGCTAAATTAACTGATCCATCAGCGCTGAGTGCAACGAGATATCCGCGATGGACAGATTCAACAACGCCATCGCGCACATATTCAGCTAATACGGCGTCGCTCATTACTCACTCTGACGTTCGAGCGTTGACCAAATATGTGCCTGAAGTTCTTGTCCTTCTGCTGCCATGTCATAAGCAAAGAACAATTCACCAGCGACAAGACCATACAAACGCACGCCAGCTGTAACAATCTTTGCAGAGGGTGCTGAATACCCTTGATCCATTACCAATTGAATCTTCGGGCCATCAAACTGTCCGACCCAACCTTCTGAGATTCCGGTGTTGTGTGAAATAACAACTTCCAAACCATTCTTCTCTTTCACGCGCCAGACACCAGCCTCTGATGCTGCTGGGCGAATAATCTCGCCCTCTTTATCGATGATCCACGAACGTGAGTAGTAATTCATAAATGGTCGTCCATCATGATTAAAGACAACCTCGTGCGCATATTCAAAGGTTTCAATCGTTGGATATTCACCACGGCCCTTACCGCGCCATGTTCCGATCATCCATGCAAGTGGATTGAGATCAGGGTGAAGTCCTTCGGGAATTGTGAAGGCCATTAGAGCCTGCCTCTCTTATATGTACGTCCATCGCGTGCTTGAGATTCGCGTCGTCCTTTGACGCCATAAATCACGAGCCCGACACCAACTACAAGTGCGACAAGCGCCAGCACCACAGTTGTGAAGAGCTCCATGGGGTAAGAGTAACTGTTAAATCTTGCGGACGGCCCACATGATTGCAAGGCCAGCGATGCAGACAATAAATACTTGCCCTAAGAACTTCACTTATGCCTCCACGATGATCTGCTGCGATGCAGCCACACCCTCAACCATTAACT
>CAIMXQ010000139.1 GCA_903845465.1 uncultured Actinomycetes bacterium | reverse complement strand
GTCTGTAAGTACGCGAGTTGTTTCCTGGAATGAAGCAGCTGACAACCATGATTCAGTTGCAAGAGATGCCTTGGTGATACCCAATAGTTCTGGGCGACCTGATGCAGCCTTGCCACCGGTTGTAACAACGCGACGGTTTTCAGCTTCAAAGCGACCACGTTCAACGAGTTCGCCAGGAAGCATTTCAGTATCGCCAGCTTCAAGAACTGTGATGCGCTTGAGCATCTGGCGAACAATTACTTCGATGTGCTTATCGTGAATGCCTACGCCCTGTGAGCGGTAAACAGATTGGATTTCGTTAACCAAGTGAACTTGAGTTGCACGTGGTCCGAGAATACGAAGTACCTGCTTTGGATCAATTGCGCCGACGACCATCTTCTGGCCAACTTCAACGCGTGTTCCTTCTTCAACAAGTAGCTTCTGACGGCGTGTGATTGGGTAAGCAACTTCTTCGCCACCATCATCAGGTGTAACGATGATCTTCTTACCCTTTGCATCTTCACGGAATGACACAACGCCTGCAGCTTCTGCGATTGGCGCAACACCCTTAGGTGTACGCGCTTCGAAGAGCTCGACGATACGTGGAAGACCGTGAGTGATGTCATCACCTGCAACGCCACCAGTGTGGAAGGTACGCATTGTGAGCTGCGTACCTGGTTCACCGATTGACTGTGCTGCGATAATTCCGACTGCTTCACCAACTGCAACGAGTTGACCTGCAGCAAGTGAGCGACCGTAGCAAGCTGCGCACTGTCCGACCTTGCTATCGCAAGTAAGAACTGAGCGAATCTTTACTTCATCTACTCCAGCTGCAACAAGTGCATCGATGACGCGGTCACCAAGATCTGAGCCAGCCTTAGCAAGAACTTCACCATTGACTTCAATGTCCTCAGCCAGTGTGCGGCCGTAGACAGATGTTTCAACGTGATCATGCTTAACAAGGTTGCCAGCTTGCTGACGGATAGCGATTGGAAGTGCGAGACCACGATCGGTTCCGCAATCTTCTTCGCGAATGATGATGTCCTGTGCAACGTCGCAGAGACGACGTGTGAGGTAACCAGAGTCAGCGGTACGAAGCGCTGTATCTGCAAGACCCTTACGTGCACCGTGTGTAGAGATGAAGTACTCGAGAACTGACAAGCCTTCACGGAAGTTGGACTTAATTGGGCGAGGAATAATTTCACCCTTTGGGTTTGCAACGAGTCCGCGCATACCTGCGATCTGACGAATCTGCATCATATTTCCACGAGCGCCTGAGAAGACCATCATCCACACTGGGTTAAGACGTGGGAAGTTATCTTCCATCGCCTTACCAACTTCAGCTGTTGCCTTGGTCCAGATCTCAATGAGTTCCTGACGACGCTCGTCATCTGTGATGAGTCCCTTTTCGTACTGTGATTGAACCTTGTCGGCTTGTGTTTCATAGCCGTCGAGGATTTCACGCTTACGAGGAGGTGTAACAACATCTTCGATACCGATCGTTACTCCAGCACGAGTAGCCCAGTGGAAACCGAGTGACTTAAGTGCATCGAGAGTCTGTGCAACGGTGACCTTTGGATAGAACTCAGCAAGCTTGTCGACGATTGCGCCGAGAGCCTTCTTCGTTACATCGTGATCAACGAATGGGAAATCATCAGGTAGTGCTTCATTAAATAGTGCGCGGCCGATTGTTGTCTCGAGAGTTTCTCCCTTAACGCGAATCTTTACCTTCGCCTGCAATGAAACAGAGTGCTGATCGTGAGCCATGATCGCTTCAGAGATTGATCCGAATGCGCGACCTTCGCCGAGTTCGCCTTCACGTTCCATGGTCATGTAATAAAGACCAAGAACCATGTCCTGTGTAGGTGATGTGATTGGACGACCGTTAGCTGGAGACAAGATGTTATTTGATGACAACATCAAGATGCGTGCTTCAGCCTGAGCTTCTGCAGACAATGGAAGGTGGACAGCCATCTGGTCACCGTCGAAGTCAGCGTTAAATGCTGTACATACGAGTGGGTGAATCTGAATTGCCTTACCTTCGACCAACTGTGGTTCGAATGCTTGGATACCTAAACGGTGAAGTGTAGGAGCGCGGTTCAGAAGCACTGGATGTTCTGCAATTACTTCTTCAAGAACATCCCATACAACTGGACGAGCACGTTCAACCATACGCTTTGCAGATTTAATATTCTGCGCGTGGTTGAGATCTACAAGACGCTTCATTACGAACGGCTTGAAGAGTTCGAGAGCCATCTGCTTTGGCAGACCACACTGGTGCAACTTCAACTGTGGACCAACAACGATTACTGAACGACCTGAATAGTCAACGCGCTTTCCGAGCAAGTTCTGACGGAATCGTCCTTGCTTACCCTTAAGCATGTCTGACAATGACTTCAGTGCACGGTTTCCCGGGCCAGTAACTGGACGACCACGACGACCGTTATCGAACAACGCATCTACAGCTTCCTGCAACATACGCTTTTCGTTGTTCACGATGATTTCTGGAGCACCAAGATCTGCAAGACGCTTCAGACGATTGTTACGGTTGATAACGCGGCGATAGAGATCGTTGAGATCTGAAGTCGCAAAGCGTCCACCATCGAGCTGAACCATTGGGCGCAGATCAGGTGGAATAACCGGTACACAATCAAGAACCATTGATGCAGGGTGGTTAGTGGTTGTCATAAATGCATTGACGACCTTGAGGCGCTTGATAGCACGAGTCTTCTTTGCGCCCTTTCCATTTTCAGAAAGGTCAGTGAGCATTGCATGCTCTGTTTCGAGATCGAAAGTTTCTAGGCGACGCTTAATTGCAGCAGCGCCCATATCTCCCTTGAAGTACATGCCGTAACGGTCACGCATTTCGCGGTAAAGATTTTCGTCACCTTCGAGATCTTGAACCTTGAGGTTCTTAAAGCGTGACCAGACATCTTCAAGGCGTGTGAGTTCGCGCTCTGAACGTTCGCGGATTGCCTTTAGCTCGCGCTCTGCAGATTCACGAACCTTGCGCTTTACATCTGACTTTGCATCTTCAGATTCGAGTTCAGCAATATCTGCCTCGAGCTTCTTTGTGCGTGCATCAAGATCAACATCGCGCTTTGTCTCGATCTTCTTACGATCGTTAGCAAGCTTCTTCTCGAGCTGTGGCATATCTTCTTCGCGAGCTTCAGCATCAACTTCTGTGATCATGTAAGCAGCGAAATAGATAACCTTTTCAAGATCCTTAGGAGCAAGGTCAAGTAGGTAACCAAGGCGTGATGGAACACCCTTGAAGTACCAGATGTGAGTTACAGGAGCTGCAAGCTCGATGTGACCCATACGTTCGCGACGAACCTTTGCGCGAGTTACTTCAACACCGCAACGCTCGCAGATGATTCCCTTAAATCGAACGCGCTTGTACTTACCGCAATAACATTCCCAGTCACGAGTTGGTCCGAAGATCTTCTCGTCGAAGAGTCCGTCCTTCTCTGGCTTAAGTGTGCGGTAGTTGATTGTCTCTGGCTTCTTTACCTCGCCAAATGACCAATCACGAATATTTTGAGCCGATGCGAGACCGATTCGTAGTTCATCAAAGAAGTTGACATCTAACATGTTTGATTCGCTCCTTAAATTTCTTCTACTGAGCTTGGCTCAACTCGTGACAAGTTGATACCTAGTTCTTCGGCGGCACGGAAAATTTCTTCATCGTTATCGCGCATTTCAATTGCAACACCTTCAGAAGAGAGAACTTCGACATTGAGGCAGAGTGACTGCATCTCCTTGATAAGTACCTTGAATGATTCTGGGATACCTGGTTCTGGGATGTTCTCGCCCTTAACAATGGCTTCGTAAACCTTGACGCGTCCGAGAACATCGTCAGATTTAATTGTGAGCAACTCTTGGAGTGTGTATGCAGCACCATAAGCTTCAAGTGCCCACACTTCCATTTCACCAAATCGCTGACCACCGAATTGAGCCTTACCACCGAGTGGTTGCTGCGTGATCATTGAGTATGGACCAGTTGAACGTGCGTGAATCTTGTCGTCGACCAAGTGGTGCAGCTTCAAGATGTACATGTATCCAACTGAAATTGGAGTTGGGTATGGCTCGCCGGAACGACCGTCGAATAAACGAGCCTTTCCTGAACGACCAATAAGTTGGTTGCCATCGCGGTTTGGAAGTGTTGTTGAGAGAAGTCCTGAGATTTCATCTTCAAGTGCACCATCGAATACCGGTGTTGCAATATTTGTTCCAGGTGCGCCTTTTTCTGCGCCGATCTCCTTAAGGTGGTTTGCCCACGCTTCAGAGACACCAGATACATCCCATCCTGTCTTTGCAACCCAACCTAGGTGCATTTCAAGAACCTGTCCAACGTTCATGCGTCCTGGAACACCAAGTGGGTTCAAGACAACATCGACTGGCGTTCCATCTTCGAGGAATGGCATATCTTCAACTGGAAGAATCTTTGAGATAACACCCTTGTTACCGTGGCGACCAGCAAGCTTGTCACCATCTTGAATCTTGCGCTTCTGTGCAACATAAACGCGAACCAATTGGTTAACGCCTGCTGGAAGTTCGAAGCCTTCTTCTGATTCGAAGATCTTTACGCCAATAACTTTTCCTGATTCACCGTGTGGAACCTTGAGAGATGTATCGCGAACTTCGCGAGCCTTCTCACCAAAGATTGCACGGAGCAAACGCTCTTCTGGTGTGAGTTCAGTTTCTCCCTTAGGAGTTACCTTTCCAACCAAGATGTCACCTGGCACGACATCGGCGCCAACGCGGATGATTCCGCGCTCGTCGAGATCTGCAAGTACTTCTTCAGAGACGTTAGGGATATCGCGAGTGATTTCTTCGGCACCAAGCTTGGTGTCGCGTGCATCAACTTCGTACTCTTCGATGTGGATCGATGTAAGAACATCGTCCTGAACGAGGCGCTGCGAAAGGATGATCGCATCTTCGTAGTTGTGGCCTTCCCATGACATAAATGCCACAAGGAGGTTCTTGCCAAGTGCCATTTCACCGTTCTGGGTACAAGGACCATCAGCGATTACTGAACCAACTTCAAGCTTCTGACCTTCGGCAACTACAACCTTCTGGTTGTAAGAAGTTCCTTGGTTAGAGCGTGTGAACTTAGCGAGTGAATATGTTTGGTAAGTACCGTCATCGCCCATGACCTTAACTTCGTCAGCAGCAACTTCGGTAACTACACCAGCCTTTGTTGCTGTGACAACGTCACCAGCATCTACTGCTGCGCGGAATTCCATACCAGTACCAATAAATGGTGCTTCTGCACGCATCAAAGGAACTGACTGACGCATCATGTTAGAACCCATGAGTGCGCGGTTTGCATCATCGTGCTCGAGGAACGGAATCATTGCTGTTGCAACAGAAACCATCTGACGTGGTGAAACGTCCATGTAATCCACTTCGTCAGCGATGATGTATTCTTGGTGGCCGCCACGACGACGTACAAGTACGCGTGCTTCTGCGAAATGGTTATCTACTGTTAGTGGAGCATTTGCCTGAGCAATGATGTGCTCGTCTTCTTCATCAGCAGTTAGGTAATCAACCTGATCGGTGACCTTGCCCTTAACAACTTTGCGATAAGGAGTTTCGATAAATCCAAATGCTGTTACACGTGCATATGTTGCAAGCGAACCGATAAGACCAATGTTTGGTCCTTCAGGAGTTTCGATTGGGCACATACGTCCGTAGTGAGACGGGTGAACGTCACGAACTTCAAAGCCCGCGCGGTCACGTGAGAGACCACCAGGTCCGAGCGCTGAAAGACGACGCTTGTGTGTAAGACCTGAAAGAGGATTTGTCTGATCCATGAACTGTGACAACTGAGATGTTCCGAAGAACTCCTTGATTGATGCAACAACTGGACGAATGTTGATCAAAGTCTGAGGAGTAATTGCTTCGACATCTTGTGTAGTCATTCGTTCGCGAACAACACGTTCCATACGTGAGAGTCCGATACGAACCTGGTTCTGAATAAGTTCACCAACGGTACGAAGACGACGGTTACCGAAGTGATCGATATCGTCCTTTTCAACGCGAACTTCGCGACCGTATTCCATTGTGAGATCGCCGCGGTGTAGCGCTACGAGGTAGCGAAGTGTTGCGACGATATCTGAAATTGTGAGCATGCTCTGTGAGAGCTCGAGATCAAGACCGAGCTTCTTATTAACCTTAAAGCGACCGACCTTGGCCAAGTCATAACGCTTAGGGTTGAAGTAAAGGTTTTCAATAAGGTTCTGTGCTGCTTCCTTTGTAGGAGGCTCGCCAGGACGCATCTTGCGATAGATATCGAGAAGCGCTTCATCCTGTGTCTTAACAGTGTCCTTATCAAGAGTTGCCATCATTGAAGCGAAGTCACCAAACTCTTCACGAATTTGTTCGTCGGTCCAACCGAGAGCCTTGAGGAATACTGTTACAGATTGCTTACGCTTGCGATCGATACGAACGCCAACGAGATCCTTCTTATCAACTTCGAATTCAAGCCAAGCACCGCGGCTAGGAATGATCTTTGAAGTAAATACATCTTTATCTGAAGTCTTTTCAATTTGACGTTCGAAGTACACACCAGGTGAACGAACGATCTGTGAAACAACAACGCGCTCTGTTCCGTTAATAACGAAAGTTCCGCGCGGAGTCATAACTGGGAAGTCACCCATGAAGACTGTCTGCGACTTAATTTCTCCAGTCTCGTTATTGGTGAACTCTGCAGTCACGAAGAGTGGCTGCGCATATGTCATGTCGCGCTCTTTGCAATCTGCAATTGAATATTTAGGTGGCTCGAAGCGGTGGTCGCGGAATGAGAGCGACATAGTTCCTTGGAAATCTTCGATTGGTGAAATCTCTTCAAAGATTTCTTCCAAACCGGACTTCGCAGGAAGTTCTCCTCGATTTGTGTTGGTTGATTCTGCAAGACGTGAGCGCCACAGATCGTTACCAAGCAACCAGTCAACGCTTTCAACTTGCAGCGCGAGTAGGTTTGGAACTTCTAGTGGTTCGCGAATCTTTGCGAACGAAATACGACGTGGGGCAGTTGAACTCTTTTTCGCGGCCAAGAGATGTCCTTCCAGACAATATGCATTTATGTATGGACACGCACAACTAGAAGGCCCCCACCGCTATATGCAATGACCTTCAGATTTTTTGTGCGAAGGGGAAGGGTATCGGCTCACCCCCCATCGGGGCAAACCGGCTTCTTATACCCCCAAACCTGAGCATTTGTCTTCGAAATCCAGAACTTTGTGAACCAATCCTCACCGCCCGAGCATGAAAAATCCCCTCTCGGGTGGAGCGCAAAAAAGAAATCGGCCCCCGAGGAAAGGCGATCCTAAAAGGACCGGATCGCCGTCTCGTGGGGCCGATTTTAACTTTTTAAGGTTACTTGACTGTGACCTTTGCGCCAGCTGCTTCGAGAGCTGCCTTTGCCTTATCAGCTGTCTCCTTGTTGACCTTCTCAAGAAGTGTTGCAGGTGTTGCATCAACGAGATCCTTAGCTTCCTTAAGACCAAGTGCAGAGTTGAGGTTACGTACTTCCTTGATAACCGCAATCTTCTGTGAACCTGCTTCTTCGAGGATAACTGTGAACTCATCCTGTGCATCTGCTGCGCCGCCGCCTGCTGCTGCTGCGCCGCCTGCTGCTGCAACTGGTGCTGCTGCTGTTACATCGAATTCAGTTTCGAATGCCTTGACGAACTCTGAGAGTTCAACAAGTGACATTTCCTTGAACTGAGTCATTAAATCTGCTTGTGAGAGCTTTGCCATTTTATATTTTCCTTTTCCTTATTCCGCTGGAGTTTCTGTTGGTGCTTCTGCTTCAACCGCAACATCCGCGGTCACATCTTGGGCTGGAACCTCTGCCACAGCATCGTTAGATGCTGGTTCGGACGCTTCAGCGACAACTTCTTCTGTAACTACTGCTTCAGCAACTGGTGCCTCTGCCTCTACTGCTGGAGCTTCTGCTTCAACCACAACTTCTGTAGTCTCAACTTGGGCTGGAACCTCGGACTTAGCATTGTCTGCTATTGGTCCGGACACCTCCATCTTGATGCGAAGTGCATCGAAGGTACGCGCTGCCTTAGCAAGCGATCCCTTCATAGCACCAGCAAGCTTTGCAAGAAGTACTTCGCGAGACTCGAGGTCTGCAAGCTTCATGATCTCTGCAGTTGTAACAAACTTTCCTTCGTAGATTCCACCCTTGATGATAAGAAGTGGGTTCTCCTTCTGGAAGTTCTTGAGGTTACGAGCTGCATCGATTGCATCGCCCTTAATGAATGCAACAGCTGATGGACCAGCAAGGAGATCATCTGCAATCTCTACGCCAGCGTTCTTCGCTGCAATCTTTGTAAGAGTGTTCTTTACGACGCTGTACTTGGTATCTGCACCAAGGCTGCGACGTAGCTGCTTCATCGATGTCACGGTTAGACCGCGATATTCGGTGAGGTAGGTAGCAGTAGCTGACTTGAAGTCTTCGGTCATTTCAGCAACTGCTGCTGCTTTATCTGGGCGAGCCATTCGGTTCACCTTTCGCTAGGTATTAATGGTGACCGCGGGCAATAAAAAAATCCGTGACGCGTAAATGCGCACGGATTAATGTGAACACCTACGCGGGCTGAGATTCCTCAATTATCTTCACTCTTGCGAGATCAGACCTGCGGTCTTTGGTTATGCCCGTAGGTTACGCGCCGCGGAGGGCGAGGGTCAAATTGAGCATAAAAAATCCGGCTCTCGGTGGAGCGAAGAGACTTTAACGAACCAAGTCTCAAGCCCGCCGGGAGCCGGATTTCTAAGGAATTTAGTTAGCTGATGGTTCGCGTGTGAGGTTTGGATCTACAGCGATTCCAGGTCCCATCGAAGATGAGACGACAGCCTTTGCGATGTAGCGACCCTTTGAAGAGTTTGGCTTTACGCGAAGTACTTCTTCAAGAGCTGCTGCATAGTTATCTGCAAGTTGTTCTGCAGTAAAAGAAGCCTTACCGATGATGAAGTGAAGGTTTGAGTTCTTATCAACGCGGAATTCAATCTTTCCACCCTTGATGTCGTTAACAGCCTTAGTGACATCTGTTGTCACTGTTCCTGTCTTTGGGTTTGGCATCAATCCACGTGTTCCAAGGACCTTACCGAGACGACCAACCTTGGCCATCAAATCTGGTGTCGCAACAACTGCATCGAAGTCGAGGCGACCCTTTGAAACTTCATCAATGAGTTCATCGCCACCGACGATATCTGCGCCAGCTGCACGAGCTTCTTCAGCGCGCTCACCATTTGCAAATACCAATACGCGAGCTGTCTTACCTGTGCCGTGTGGCAAGTTAACAGTTGAACGAATTGCTTGATCAGCTTTCTTTGGGTCAACGCCAAGAACGAGCGCAACATCAATTGTTGAGTCGTACTTAGTTGTTGTTGTCTCTTTGGCAAGTGTTACTGCCTGAAGAGGTGTGTAGAGGTGGTCCTTGATGACCTTCGCTGCTACTTCGTTGTACTTCTTTGAGCGCTTCATATCTTCCTCGTTCCTGTATTTCTACAGTTGATCTTGTATCTCTACAAGCTAGCGGTTGTGGTTAGCGAACCAGCGCGGTTCTCCCACATCTTCTCGCCACTGTGACGAGAAGAAATTTACTTATGAGACTGTGATTCCCATTGAGCGAGCAGTACCCGCAATAATCAAAGCTGCTGCATCAATGTCATTTGCATTGAGGTCAGCCATCTTTGTTGTTGCGATCTCCTTGACCTGAGCCATGGTGATATTTGCAACCTTAGTCTTATGAGGAATCGCTGATCCCTTTTCTACGCCAGCTGCCTTAAGGATGAGGCGTGATGCTGGAGGAGTCTTTGTGATGAAGTCGAATGAACGATCCTCGTAGACAGTGATCTCTACAGGGATGATCTGGCCCTTTTGTGATTCAGTCGCAGCGTTGTATGCCTTGACGAACTCCATGATGTTCACACCATGCTGTCCAAGCGCAGGACCTACTGGTGGTGCAGGTGTTGCTGCGCCAGCCTGGATCTGCAACTTAATGAATCCGGTTACCTTCTTCTTTGGTGCCATTTCTCTTCTCTTTTCCTTATTGGTTTCTTAAAGCTTCTGTACTTGCGCGAATGAAAGTTCTACTGGTGTTTCACGACCGAAGATCGATACCAATACCTTGAGCTTTGCCTGCTCTGGCATGATCTCGGAGATTGATGCAGGAAGCGTTGCAAAAGGGCCATCCATAACGGTGACTGATTCGCCAACTTCGAAATCAACAAATTTAATATCTGCCTTGTCAGCCTTCTTGACTGGACGAGGAGCAAGAATCTTTTCGACTTCATCCATGCTGAGTGGACTTGGGTTATGTGCGTTTCCAACGAATCCAGTAACACCAGGAGTATTGCGAACCACCGACCATGATTCATCCGTGAGATCCATGCGGACAAGAACGTAACCTGGGTAGATGTTGCGCTTGACCATCTTGCGAGCGCCGTTCTTAACTTCCATAACCTCTTCTTCAGGAACTTCTACCTGGAAGATGTACTCCTCCATGTTGAGTGTGTGAATACGGTTGGCAAGGTTGCCCTTTACCTTCTTCTCATAGCCTGCGTAAGAGTGGATGACATACCAGTCACCGATTGCTGCACGAAGTGTGCGGCGGAATTCTGCGTTGGGATCGTTTTCGTCAGATTCGATATCGCCATCCTCATCGCTTGCGAGCGCGAGATCATCGACGAGAACATCTGCAACAGGTTCTTCAATAACAACCTCTGTAGGTGTTGCGATTTCTTCAGCGCTTGCAGCGAGAGCGGCTTCGAATGCGTCTGGCTTGAGTTCGTCAGTCATTGTCTCTGGTCCTTATCCGAATACCCAGAAGACGATCTTGGTAAGAACCAAGTCGATGATGGATACGACTGCGATGATGAAAGTTACGAATACGAGAACGACCGCTGTATAGGTGGTCAACATGTTTCTTGTTGGCCATACAACTTTCTTAAGCTCGTTGACTACCTGGCGATAGAAAAGTCCAACGCGCGCGAAAATTCCGAGCTTCTCCTCGGTAACTTCAACTGCATCAGTCATGGTGACTTCCTTTTCTTTCGTTTCGGTAAAGCGTTCGTTCTGTACTGCGGCTTGCAGGGCAAGAGGGACTCGAACCCCCAACCGGCCGCTTTGGAGACGGCAACTCTAGCCAATTGAGCTATTGCCCTTCGCGACGAATTTTCAGGCGCGCCAAGGCGAGGAAGAAATTCATCGTGAGCGTCGAAGTGTAGAGGCAGGGGTGGTTCAGAGTAAAACTGGCAAAGATCGGGTGGCCAGGACCACGCATTCTGAGCGCGCTAGGCCGGCCTTCGATAGTGCAGACTTCCCCCATGAGCAGAATCTCCGCACGAATTGCAGCTATCGCAGAATCAGCCACGTTGGCTGTTGATGGAAAGGCAAAGGCGCTGAAAGCAGCTGGACGACCAGTCATTGGCTTTGGCGCTGGCGAACCAGATTTTCCCACTCCTGATTACATCGTTGATGCAGCAGCTGCTGCGACAAAAGTTGTTGCAAATCATCGCTACACACCATCACCAGGTCTGCCTGAACTTCGCAACGCAATTGTTGAGAAGACAAAGCGTGATTCAAAATACGAAATAACTGTCGATCAAGTACTTGTTACCAATGGTGGAAAGCAAGCCGTCTATCAAGCATTTGCAACAATCATAGATCCAGGCGACGAAGTGATCTTGCCTTCACCATTCTGGACTACTTATCCAGAAGCGATCAAACTTGCAGGCGGAAAGAGCGTCGAAGTCTTTGCTGATGAATCACAGAATTATCTTGTTACTGTCGAGCAATTAGAAGCTGCTCGTACGCCGAAGACAAAAGCACTTCTATTCTGCTCACCTTCAAACCCAACAGGCTCTGTCTATACACCTGCTCAAGCAAAAGCTATTGGCGAGTGGGCACTGAAGAACAATATCTGGGTTATCTCTGATGAGATCTACGAACATTTGCTCTTTGACGGTGCTACTGCCCCATCGCTTCCCGTTTTAGTTCCAGGTCTCGCAGATACCTGCATCATTGTTAACGGAGTTGCTAAGACTTATGCAATGACAGGTTGGCGCGTTGGCTGGATGATCGGTCCAAAGGATGTCATCAAAGCAGCAACAAACCTGCAATCACACCTGACATCCAACGTTGCAAACGTTTCACAGCGTGCAGCAATTGCTGCTCTCTCTGGCAACCTCGATGCAGTACATGCAATGGGTGTGGCATTTGATCGCCGTCGCAAGCTCATCGTTGGTCTGCTCAATGAGATTCCAGGATTTGAATGTCCAACACCACAAGGTGCTTTCTACGTCTATCCATCCGTTAAAGGAGTTCTGGGTAAGACTATTCGTGGCAAGGTAGCTAATACATCTGCAGAGCTTGCAACAATCATCCTGGATGAAGTTGAAGTAGCTGCTGTTCCGGGAGAAGCCTTTGGCCCTTCAGGTTACCTACGTTTTTCTTATGCGACCAGTGATGAAGATATCGTTGAAGGTATTGGGCGTATCAAAAAACTTCTTACAGAATAATTTAAAGGGTAATACCAATCAGATTTACCTCTGCCTCTAAAGTAATTCCAAACTTTTCGAAGACGCTCTTCTGAGCGCTCTTCGCAAGCTCTGCAATATCTGTCGCTGTCGCGTTACCAGCATTTGTTAGCGCAAGTACATGCTTAGTTGAAACTCGCGCGCCGCCATGGCTATCGCCCTTGTGAACACCAGAATGCTCAATGAGCCATGCAGCACTCATCTTGATCATGCCATCTGCTGTTGGCCACTGAGGTGCACCTTCTGGAAGTTGCGCAGCAATCTCTTTCGTAACGATGGGGTTGGTAAAGAAAGATCCAGCAGACCATGAATCGCGATCGCTGGGATTTAAAAGCATTCCCTTTGCACTGCGGAGTTCGAGTACTGCTTTACGAGTCTCTAGCACAGAAGCTTTTTCGCCGACCTCGACACCTAACTTCTTAGCAAGCTCTGCATATGTAATCGCGGTCGTTACCTCGCCCATGCGCAGATTAAATTGCACATCAAGAATGACATAGCGACCAGGATGGGCTTTGAAGTGCGAGTTGCGATATGAAAATTCGCATTCAGAGTTGGTAAATGTTTTGAGCGCTTTAGCTTGGCGATCATATGTGCGCACGCGAGTAATAGATTCGGAGACTTCGTGGCCATATGCTCCGATATTTTGAATGGGTGCCGCGCCAACACTTCCTGGAATACCGCTGAGGGTTTCAAGCCCTGCAAAACCACGTTCGAGTGTGAGTGAGACAAAGTCATCCCAATTTTCACCTGCACCAATTGTCAGCGTTGCACCACTGCATGCATCGACTTCTGATTTCATTGAGTGGCTCGTAATGCGAATAACTGTTCCTTCAAAGCCGCTATCGGCCACGAGAATATTTGTACCACCGCCGATAATGAGTATTGGTGAATCTCCTGCAGCTTCAATCGCTGCGATGATTTCAGTTTCTGTGCCAACTTCTACAAATTTTTTGGCAGGACCACCGACGCGCAGTGACGTGTAATCGCGTAAGTCAGCCATGTTCTAAGGCTACCTGCGTGGGCTCAATATTGCAGTCTTGCCTCTGAAGCGCTCGAGGATACGGTCGTAATTCTTCTTTGATTGGGCATCGCGATATTCAGGGTCTGTGTCGTGATAACCGTGATGGCGATCTTGCTCGAGTGGTAGTTCCATCTGCAATAAACGACCATTGGAATGGCGAAGGTTGAGAGAGAATTCAATATCTGCATTGCGGTAATACAGAGCGCGGTTACTAAATCCTCGTGCAGTGAGGGCATCTTCACGATGCATTGCAAGGAAATAACTAAAGAGCACATCGACTTCACCTGCGCCCTTATCGTCGACGCTACGCCAATCATCTTCAAGATTGATAAGTCCCCCACGCCAACCAACCGCAACAAATTCACGCTTCTTTAGTTCGGCAAGAATTGGTGTAATCGCATCGCCAGTGAAGCGAGTGGACGGATCCATGATCACAATAAATTCGCTGGTGACGTTGCGCAGAAGAGCATTGGCGCTTTCTCCCCAGCCGAAATCTTCAGTTAACTGAACAAGTGAAGTACGAGAATCGAGTTCATTGACTAATACACCTGGGTCGCCAACAACCAGGATTGCGATTGCGCATTGGCTATGTTCTTTAATTGTTTTAATTGTTGCGACAGCATCTTCGTGGAAGCCATTAATAATCAAGGCGACTGTGATCTCAAATTTACCTGAATTTATTGGTCGAATATCACGTGTTGATTCATAGGTCGGAAAGCGTTTCTTGGGGCGAAGTTCATATCCCCCAGCACCATCTACGACTTCAAAGCCCTGCGCTGCAATTTCATCTCGCAACTGATCAGAGAGTGCGAAGTTCTTCTCTGCACGTGCCACAAGACGCGCCTTTGCTAAATCATGAACTGAATCTGGAACACTCACTTTCGAACTACCGCTTTAGCCATTCCGAGGACCTTTACTCCTGCAGAAGTTGCACTGAGAGATATCGATACCTTGCCATCTGCAATCTCAGAGACAGTTGCAGTAACGGTGAGATCAACCTTTTCGCCTAGTGGAACAATCACTGGCTTAATAAATCGAGCGCTGTATTCAAGAACATTGGCCGAGCCACCAGCAAAGTCAGATACATATTTACCGACAAGGGCCATCGTCAGCATGCCGTGGGCAATAACGTTGGGAAGGCCAACAGATACTGCGAACTCTTCGTTCTGGTGAATCGGATTCTGATCTCCTGAAGCATCGGCGTACTGCTTAAGAAGCGCGCGATCGAGATAGAAAACTTTCTCTTCCAACACAGTGCCAACTTCAATCATGCGCGCACCACTAGTGTGGACCAAGCGGATACTGCAAGCTCTGAGCCCTTATGAAGATCAGATCGCACAGAAACGATTTCATTTCCTGCAGCTACTCGATAGCTCTCAATGGTTGCAGCGCATGTCAATTGATCGCCCGCTTTTACTGGGATGAAGATTTCAAATTTCTGATCACCATGAACTAAGCGCGACCAATCGAGACCGATTTCTGGGCGAGTAAGAATCTCTTCAAACTGGGTGAGGGTTATACGAATAGTAAAAGTTGGTGGCGCAATAGTTGTATCGCTTTCGCCGACAACAGCGCAGAAGGCATCGATTTCAGATTGTGAAACGGTAATTGATTCTGTACCCGCGAAGGTACTCCCGACCGAATCGGGGTTGAGCATTAGCGGGTTTCGCGGTGAAGAGTTGAAGACTTGCAACGTGGACAGAACTTCTTGAGTTCCATACGGTCTGGATCGTTGCGGCGGTTCTTCTTAGTGATGTAGTTACGCTCTTTGCAATCCACGCATGCCATGGTGATCTTTGGACGAACGTCCGCGCTCTTACTTGCCATGGTCTTAACTCCTTAGTAGATGTCGAACTAACAGGCGCTCAGATTACCTGAAGCACCATTATTGGTGAAATCCATGCGTATTTCGCACGTGTAGTACTAGTAGCGGAGGCGGGATTTGAACCCACGACACAGCGATTATGAGCCGCTTGCTCTACCAAGCTGAGCTACCCCGCCAAGGGATGGAACAAACTTCTGTAGTACTTATTTAATTGTTACATCTTTACTGCGAGCCCCCCACCGGAATCGAACCGGTGACCTTTTCCTTACCATGGAAACACTCTACCGACTGAGCTAGGGGGGCAATGGTAGAGAGAGGAGTCTAGGGCTTAAGGGTAAAAGTAGAAAATTTGCCGAGATTACCGCGAAGGATCGAGGGCAATTTTGCCCGTGGATTCGCGAGCAAGCATCGAGCGATGAGCATCTGCTGCCTCGCTGAGTGGATATGTCGCACCAATTACTGGCTTGAGTTTTCCATCTGCAACAAGTTGGAAGAGTTCTGCCACAACATCATTGAGCATCTCTTTGCTTCCGAAACAATTTGCGAGCCAGAAACCTGACACTGTCTTTGATCCATGCATTAATGAGCCTGGATGAATAGGTGTTGGCGCAGTACGTGATGCCATTCCAAAGGTAATGACTTTTCCGAAGTTACCCAGAGCCGCAAGGCTGTGATCAAAAGTTGTGCCGCCAACCATTTCGAGAACTAAATCGACGCCATGGCCACCATTTGCTGCACGAAGCGCTTCGGTGAGATCTGATGACTTTGCATCGACAACAACATCTGCACCGAGTGATTTTGCAAGCGCTGATTTGGCATCGGTAGATGTCACAGCAATTACTTTGCCACCCCACATCTTTGCCAATTGAATAGCAATCGTTCCAACGCCACCAGCTGCTGCATGCACAACTACTGATTGGCCTTTCTGCAATGAGCCCATTGTTTTGAGCAGATGCCACGCGGTTGCACCTTGTACCAACATGCAGAGCGCTTGCTCATCTGTCACAGCATCAGGAATTGGGAAGAGGACTGACTTATGAGCGATAGCTTTCTGAGCATATCCCCCAGATGAAACGCTCGCTAAATATCTCTTTCCACCGTGAGTTCCAACAACTTCAATACCTGGAATCATTGGCAGAGTTTGTGCAGAGAGATATGAATTCTCTGTCTGATGCGTATCTGCATAGTTAATACCTACAGCAGTTACATCGAGTACTACCTCATCTGTGCCAGCTACTGGATCGGGTAGATCCACATATTTCATGACATCAGGTCCGCCAAATGTGGTTATTTGTATGGCTTTCATTTAGTGCACGTGCAGCGATCTTCTACAGCAACGCCGTAGAGCGCTTCTTCAACATGCTCGCCACATCCCTGCCAGGTTGGCTTTCCACATTTACTGCATTGAACCTTGCTACACATTTGGCGCTCCCTAGAAGTACTTTCTGATCGATTTCATAATTCTATTCCAAAGCGTCATAGATTGCTC
>CAIMXQ010000138.1 GCA_903845465.1 uncultured Actinomycetes bacterium | reverse complement strand
TCACGCATATGTCGAAGAAGACCCGTGGCGAGATTGCGCGCTGGCTATTGCAGTCAAGGTCGCAGCCGACATCTCCCGAAGATCTCTATGCGATTGTCTCTGAAAAATATCCCTGCGCACTGACTCCATCCGATGGCGTTGAACCATGGGTACTTGAAGTTATTGCGGTGTAAAAGCGGTTCGCTTAATAAAATCGACAGTCAGTTTTGGGTAGTTCCACATAATGACATGCGCGCAATTATCTACAACAATCCACTTGGAATGGCGAGGTGCCACTTCTCGCTCTTGTGCACGTGGATGTGGCAAAGTTAAATCGTAATCTCCGAAGACAATCGATACGGGCACCGAGGCTGGAATTGTTGCATCAAATTTTTTAAAGCGAATTGATCTCCACATAGGCATATATCCAACAGAGCGAGCCATCGCAATGACAGAATCTTTGCAGGATTCGAATGAAAGCTCGCGCCATAAATGTGTAATTTTCTTATAGCCAAGCGCTTTAAGTGGCGGTAAGCGATAGGCCGTACGCAGAAAATACTGTGAAATTTTTGCGAGTACACGAGCGAGCAAACTTGGAGGTAAATGTTGTGTCGGGCCCTCATGCCATAAACCTGCTGGTGCAAGTGCAGTGACGCTCTTAACTCGATCTGGGTACAGCGCAGCAATTTCCAACGCAATCCACCCACCCAGCGAATTTCCTGCGCAGTGAAACTCTGAAACTCCATGATCGCGCTCAAGGGTCTCAGTGATTGAGCGCGCAAGTGATTGAGGATCAAGTGCTTCATCACCTAATGCTGCGCTACCATGCCCAGGCAGATCGATGGGGTAAATCGTAAATGAATCTTCAAGTCCATTATGAAGTGTCTTCCAAATATTGCCCGCTGAACCAAGACCATGGATGAGAACCAGGGCAGGAAGACTTTTATCTTTAGTAAATACCTCTGAGACAACCGGCATTGTTAGTACCGATATTTCGCAGTCTCGGTGGGGCATTGTTTACATACTGCGCGCCAGATCTCATCAGCTTCGCGACCTGCGGTCAAGGCTTCATTGACCGTCATTGAGCCGAGTTCGCTGATTGCAATATCGTGTGAAAAAGATGGTGCCCATGCTTCGCCGAATGAGAGCACAAGTCTTTCCCGTAAATCAGAGATACGCATCTAATATCAACCTCAATTAAAAGAGAGTGCGATCGACAAGAAGTTCTGCTTGCTCGCGCGATTGCTTGGCTGAGATTGGCTGCATTACTTGGCCAAGTAGCCAGCGCATCGCAAGCCCTGTGCCAGCCTCTGATTTAATGGCTTCAAATATTGATTGGGCTAAAACTAAATAGAGCGGATTTTCTGAATGCGTCATGATTGCAATCAAAATATCTGCATCGTGGATTCGCATGGAAGCTAGGGCTGGATCGTTTGAAACCGCGCGTGAAAGAGTCTCGAGAGCATCGGCAGGTGTTCCGGCGCGAGAGGCGAGTGCAACAAGTCCTTCAACCTCGGCGGCAATGAGCGCATTGAGCACTGCGCTCTTGTCTCGGTAATGGTTATATAAAGTAGCGCGCGATACTTCGGATGCATCAGCAATATCAATCATGGAAATATTGGAAATACCATGTAAAGAAATAAGTGATTTAGTACCTTCGAGAATTGCGCTCTCGGTGCGACGATGTATTCCGCCTTGCAAGGTGTACTTAGGCTGCGTCGACAACGGAGAGCTTTGCGCTTTCACGAGATGTGAGTTCGTGTGCAACGCCAGTCATCACAGATGACAAGGTAAGACCAAGTGCATCGCAGATTGCATTGAGTAACTCTGAAGATGCTTCTTTCT
>CAIMXQ010000137.1 GCA_903845465.1 uncultured Actinomycetes bacterium | reverse complement strand
ATGATCCACTGCTTGCGAGAAAGTTTTTTCATAGTTGAAATCCTACCTTTACCAAATCCGAACGCGCTCGTTAGGCGCAAGCCAAAGTTGGTCAGCCTCAGTTAGCGCGAAAGCGTCGTAGAACTCCTGGACATTGCGAACAATCTGGTTGCAACGGAACTCATCGGGGGAGTGTGGGTCGATTGCAATGCGGCGGCGCACTTCTTCGGGGCGGTTCTTATTGCGCCATGAGTGCGCATATGAAAGGAAGAAGCGCTGATCACCCGTAAATCCATCGATCACAGGGCTTTGCGCGCCTTTGAGAGCCAATTGATAGGCCTTATAGGCGATTGCAAGGCCACCAAGGTCACCGATGTTCTCACCGAGTGTGAAGGCGCCGTTGACGTGGATATCGGGTGTGCTCTCAGGTGAGAGCGCATCGAATTGCTTCACCAATACGCTGGTGAGCTCTTCAAACTTTGCGCGATCTTCATTGGTCCACCAATCGACCATATTTCCATCACCATCATATTTAGATCCTTGGTCATCGAAGCCGTGGCCGATCTCATGTCCAATCGTTGCGCCGATTCCGCCGTAATTGGCTGCCATCTCAGCATCCAGATCAAAGAACGGTGGCTGCAAGATGGCTGCTGGAAAGACAATCTCATTGGCCAATGGGTTGTAATAGGCATTCACTGTCTGAGGGGTCATATGCCATTCGTCGCGATCGACGGGTGCGCCGATCTTTGCGATGGCATAGGCATGATCGAATTCGGCAATGCGCCACAAGTTACCAATCAAATCATCTGCTGAAATTGCAAGCGTTGAATAGTCGCGCCACTTATCGGGATAGCCAATCTTGGGAGTGAATTTCTGTAACTTCTCAAGGGCTTTCTGCTTAGTGACATCTGACATCCATGGCAGTTCCAGAATGCTGAGGCGATATGCCTCAAGGAGATAATCAACGAGGACCTTCATCTCTTCTTTAGCGCGGGCAGGGAAGTGCTTTTCGACGTAGACCTTGCCAATGGCTTCTCCCAGTGCGCCTTGAGTAACCGAGACTCCGCGCTTCCAGCGATCGCGAATTTGTGGAGTACCAGAGAGAGTCTTGGCATAGAACTCGAAATTCTGCTGAACGATATCGTCTGTCAAAAATGCGGCGCTCGCAGAAACGAGATTGAGTTTGAGCCAGGCTATCCAGGAATCGCGCTGGGCATCAAAGTTATTGAAGATCGCAGAGACTGATTCGAAGAAGGAAGGCTCGCACACGACCAAGCTTTCAAAGGCTTTAGCTGGCACCTTTGCGTGGGTGGCCCATATGTCGAATAAGAAGTGTGGTGCAAGGGTTTCAAGCTCTGCCCGTGAGTACTTGTTATAAGTCAGAGTCGCATCGCGATCTTTTACCTGATCCCAGTGGTGGGTTGCGATCTCTGTCTCTAGTGCAAGTATCTTTGTGGCAAGGGATGGGCCATCTGCAATCCCGACAAGTGCGCACATCTTGGCAACGTGGTCCAGGAATGCTTCGCGGATTGAAGCAAATTGT
>CAIMXQ010000136.1 GCA_903845465.1 uncultured Actinomycetes bacterium | reverse complement strand
TCGTTTATTCCATGGTCGTGGTGGCTCTGTAGGTCGCGGTGGCGGTCCAACATATGAAGCACTTGTTGCACTTCCATGGGGATCAGTCGATGGACAGATCAAGATGACTGAACAAGGTGAAGTTATCTCCGATAAATATGCACTGCCTGCTCTTGCTCGCGAAAACCTCGAACTCACACTTGCAGCATCCCTTGAAGCAACTGTTCTCAACCGCGGTCCGCGACAGAGTCCAGAAGATCTTGCAAAGTGGAATGAGTGCATGAATGTAGTCAGCGACAATTCTTTTACACGTTATCGCGCATTAATCGATCACCCAGATCTTCCTGCATATTTCTATGCATCTACTCCTGTCGAACAACTTGGAAATCTCTTCCTCGGTTCACGTCCATCACGCCGCCCCGATGCAGCAGGCGGTCTTGATTCACTCCGTGCGATTCCATGGGTATTTGGCTGGACGCAATCTCGACAGATTGTTCCTGGTTGGTTTGGCGTGGGTTCAGGTCTGAAAGCTGCGCGCGAAGCGGGTAAATCTGATGTCTTGAAGAAGATGCTTGCCGAATGGCACTTCTTCTCAACTTTTATCAGCAATGTCGAGATGACACTTGCAAAGACTGACCTTGAAACAGCAAAGCGTTATGTTGACACACTTGTTCCGAAAGAACTTCATCACTTCCTCGATACGATCAAGGCTGAATTTGATCTCACGGTTGCTGAAATTCTTACATTGACTGGTAAGTCTGAACTACTCGGTGATCAAGCTGTTCTTGCACGCACATTGCAAGTGCGCGATACCTATCTTGCTCCTCTTCAATTGCTGCAGGTAAATCTCTTGCACCGGGTTCGCGCAGAAGGCGATAACGCAGATCCTGCTTTGATTCGCGCCCTACTGCTGACTATTAACGGTGTTGCTGCAGGTCTTCGTAACACTGGCTGATTGATAAATCTGACGCTCATCGGGAGCGCCGTTAACCTTAATTTCATCAGAAAGACAGAAAAAGTCACTTATTCTGTCAAGAGCCAAATCCTAGATTTGTGGCTATGACACATACTAAAACCTCTGCCTTTGCCGAAGTAAATGAGAAGGTCGCTCAAGCAGGAGAAATCCTTAGCCTTAAGAGCGGAATCGTAAAAGCGCTCAGTAGTTGCGAGAGAGAAGTTGTTATTTCGATTCCACTACGTCGCGGTGATGATGTAGAGGTACTTACTGGGTATCGAGTACAACATTCGAGTGCTCGTGGTCCTCGCAAGGGTGGAATTCGCTTCCATCAAGATGTAGATCTTGATGATGTTCGCGCTCTCGCGTCGCTAATGACGTGGAAGACCGCCCTGATTGATGTTCCATTTGGTGGAGCTAAAGGTGGAGTTGCCGTTGATGCATCAAAGTTAACTTCAATTGAGAAAGAAGAGATTATCCGCCGGTGGACTCGTTCACTAGTCCATGTACTTGGACATCATCGAGATATTCCAGCACCAGATATGGGAACAGATGCTAAAAGTATGGCTTGGCTGATGGATGAGTTTCACAGACTTGAAGGTTTTCAACCAGCTTGTGTAACCGGCAAACCTGTAGAACTTTTCGGTGCACCAGGACGCGAAGAAGCAACCGGCAGAGGGGTCGCAATGATTGCTGCAGCAACTTTGAAGGAGAATAAGCTCAAAGTTGAAGGTGCAACTGTTGTGATTCAAGGATTTGGAAATGTTGGAAGATATGCAGCGCTGGTCTGTCAAGAACTTGGAATGAAAGTTATCGCAATTTCTGATGTCTCGGGAGGCATTGTCGATAAGAAGGGGATTGATATCCAAAGCATCTTCAGTTTCAAGACTTTAGATGAAGTAAAGGCAGATGAAAGAATTGGTTCCGCTGAGGTATTGACTCTTGAGTGTGACGTTTTAATTCCCGCGGCACTGGGTGGGGTAATTAATGATTCTAATTCCTCAAAAATTAATGCCCGTTTCATTATTGAAGGTGCAAATCAACCTATAACAATTAGCGCAGATCGCGATTTGCGTGCACAAGGAGTCGTAATTGTCCCCGATATCTTGGCTAATTCAGGCGGTGTCATGGGTTCATACTTTGAATGGACTCAAAATATTCAGGAATTTAGCTGGCCACTAGAAAAATTCAGACGTGAACTCGATACTCGGATGGAAGGTGCATTTATCAACGTTCATAAAGTTTCGAAGAAGCATTCTGTTGATTTGCGGACTGCAGCATTCATTGTCGCTGTAGGTCGAGTTGCGGAGGCTTTTGAATTGAGAGGCTCGCTCGTATGATTAAAGCTATTCGACGGCTTATAAGTGATATCCGCTGGATCATTGAAAATCAAAGGTTTAAAAAGAATAGGTTTAAGCGTGGGCGTGGAGGAGATTTTCATAGCGAGTAGCGGGGCAAGAATTACGAATTAAATTTAGATTGCGTTAAATCAAGCCCATTTGCAATCAAGTACTCGACACAATCTGCGCCACGATCGATGAATTCATCGAGAGTCTTCTTCTCTTCCTTGCTAAATTGCTTTAAGACAAAATCAGCTGGATCTTGCTGTCCCATAGGGCGACCGATACCAAGGCGAACTCGGAAATACTCTGCGGTTCCAAATGATGAGGTGAGTGATTTCAAACCATTGTGGCCATTATCGCCACCTGCAACCTTGGTTCGAATTGCTGCATAACCGATATCGAGTTCGTCATGCAGAACAATAATGTTTGCGGGTTCAACTGAATAGAAAGATGCGAGTGCCTTAATTGGCCCACCTGATTCATTCATATAGCTCTTGGATTTTGCGAGAATGATGGAGTGCATATCTGCACCAACGCCCAATTTAAAGGCTGCAATATCGGTCCGTGATTTATGTGAGGAAAGTTTTACGTTATGGCGTTTGGCAAGATGATCAATGACCATCTGACCCACATTGTGACGGGTGGCAGCGTATTCGTCCCCGGGATTACCAAGACCCACTACCAACCACGTCATATGTGAAATCGTAAGGGTTGTTAGTCCTTCTTCTCTGCATCTGCAGCAG
>CAIMXQ010000135.1 GCA_903845465.1 uncultured Actinomycetes bacterium | reverse complement strand
GCCGCAGCCGATAAAGCAGCAACCGATTTACTTGCTCAACAAAAAGCGGTCGCAAGCAAGAAAATCATTCTTACTTGTGTCAAAGGAAAGCTCACTAAGAAAGTGATTGCTGTTAAGCCGGCTTGCCCAAAGGGTTACAAAAAGAAGTAGAACTCGAGTGGGGCGGGTCGGGCTCTTAAACCTGATCGTGTCTTGCTTCTTCCCGATGGCGATGAGGATCTTTGGAACGATGAATATTTGGATCTCATTACCCTCGAATAATCGTAAGAATTAGAGACCTTCATTGCTAGATTTTAGGAATGAATCGGCCAAATCTGCGTGAGGATTCCAATCGCATCGTTCTTGCCCAAGGCCTACGGGCATTTGCTTATGGCTACACCGCAATTCTCCTCGGTCACTTACTTGCAGATCATAAAGTCTCCACCCTACGAGTTGGAGCGCTTTTAACAGCGATCGTCCTGGGGGCGAGTATTTCATCACTACTCATCACCCGATTGGTAAGAAAAATTGGACGACGAAATTCTTACCGTCTCTTCTATGCACTGATGGCGATAAGCGGGATTGTGATAGCCATATATCCGTCCCCGTGGACTCTCATCCCCATTGCCCTTACTGGCGTACTTAGTACCGATACGAACGAAAATGGGCCAGCGACAATCCTCGAACAAGTGATGTTCGCACAACAGTTTAAGCGAAACGGGCTGATGCAACTCCTTGGACGTTACAACGGAATCGCAGCGCTTTCTGGTGCTCTGGGGGCCTTGACCCAAGGATGGCTCGCTCGCCTCCCTCTCTTCAGCTCAACATTTATCGGTTACTTGGCTCTCACCGCCGCAGGGCTGATTGCACTGGGAGTAACGTCAGGACTATCGCCCCAGGTAGAGATAAGGGAAGATCAGATCCATCGAAAACTGAAAGATTCCCCTGCCCGAAATAAAATTCTACAACTCGCTGCACTCTTCTCAATTGACTCAGCGGCTGGCGGTCTGACAACTGCTACCTGGCTCGCCTTTTATCTCACTCATCGTTACCACATGAGCCCGACTTCGCTTGGATATCTCTTCTTTACATTTGCACTTTTTCAAGCATTAAGTATGTTCCTAGCGCCACATGTTGCGGGACACATTGGCTTAATCAACACCATGGTCTTCACTCACTTGCTTAGTAATCTATTTTTAATCACTGCAGCTTTTTGTGGAGATCTGAAGATCGCAATCCTGTTCTTACTTTTACGAGCAGCACTCTCGCAAATGGATATACCGACACGCCAAGCACTCGTGCTCACTGTCGTGCCAGAGCAAGACCGAATGTCAGCCTCGGTCGCAACGAGCACATCGCGATATCTTGTTCGCCCAGCCTCTCCAACCGTCGCAGCTTTACTTTCTCATCTCGCATTCGCAGCACCCTTGGTTGTTGCTGGAGTGATGAAGCTCAGCTATGACGTGGCAATACTTCGTTGGGCTAAAAAAGGAGGCTACCTCAAAACTGGAACCCGATCGGCGGAGAGAGAATCCTAAAAATTGTTTTAGCTTCGTTCACCAGCTGTTAATTCAAAAGAGTAACAATTCACAGCGCCCGACTTTAGAGTACAGCCACCATCGACTGTGAGGATAGAAAACGTGAAGAAGAAGTTCATTGCTACTTTAATAGCGGTTGGAGTTGCAACATCCGCGACAGCGCTCTCGTCTGTCACTGCTCAGGCCGCACTTATGCCGCTCGTGCTCTACTCAGCCCAAGGCTACGATCAAGTAACGGCGGATGCCTTTACAAAAGCGACCGGTATTCCAGTGAAACTTACTGATGATTCCACGGGGCCGCTGCTTGCTAAAGTCCAGGCTGAAAAAAATAATCCAAAATGGAGCCTGCTGTGGGTAGATGGCGATACCGCCTTTGCCGCACTCGACAAGCAGGGCCAGCTAGCAGCATATATGCCAAAGGCTGCGCTCAATGCAGTCGGCACATCACTCCTTCCAGCAGATCATTCATATATTCCCACCGGCACAACCACAATGGCTGCCTTTATCTACAACTCGGCCACGATGACTAGCCCCCCAAAGAGCTACCAAGATCTCTTAAAGCCCGCATACAAAGGCCTCATTGGTATGAACGATCCATCACAATCTGGTCCAACATTTCCATTCATCGCGGGAATCTTCAATCAACTCGGTGGAAAAAGTAGTGGGGTGGCAAAAGGAGAAGCCTTCTTCGCCTCTCTCAAGGCGAATGGACTCAAAGTATTTCCAACGAATGGAGATACTAAGCATGCACTTGAAACTGGCACAATTCAGGGAGGGTTGATCCAATCTTCAGCTGCAGAGGGAGAAGTTTTAACCTTTAACGCCAAGCCACAAGCTGGCTTCCTTCCAAAAGTGATTTACCTATCGAAATCGACGCTTCTTCCCGGAGTGATCGCGATCAACAAGAAGGCCCCAACTGCAGTTCAGGCAGAAGCAAAGCAGTTCGTCGAATACATTCTTTCGCCAGCCGGACAGGCAGTCATGCAGACCGGAGATGCAACAGGTGACTCGCTCTTCTGGTCCGTTGTACCAGGGGTGAAGGCGCTTCCTGGCCTCTCTGCTTTCCCAACCGCCTATCAAACAATCGATCCATACTTCTGGGGCCCACAACAAGGAGCCATTAACACCTGGTTCGATAGATACATCAAGTAACGGTTTCATTCATTTCCCGTTCACTTTGAGTTCACGTGTAAGGCCTCGAACGTAAAGTTCGGGGCTTTACTCTTCTGCAACCCGTAATCGGAGATTTACGCTCTCACACATCTTGAAAGGAAAATTATGAAAATGAATAAGAAAGCTAGACTCAGCGCCCTTGCATTAGTCGCCACGATGGGCGCAGGGGCTTTCATTGGTCTGCCTCAGGCTCAAGCTGCTACACCAGGGACGAATTC
>CAIMXQ010000134.1 GCA_903845465.1 uncultured Actinomycetes bacterium | reverse complement strand
TTGATGTCATGAAAATATCCAGATAAGCGATCTATGGCACGGGCGAATGCAGATCGAATTGCTAAGAATGGAAGGAGAACACCACCGAGTGGAAGATAGGTGAGATACCCAGCAAGTCCAGTTGGTGGAAGCGCTAATTGAAATGGAATGTGGTGCGCACCGAGCCAGATCCATACTGCGCCACGAATCGGATCAGTTGTACTGCCACTTGCACTTCCGGCAGTTGCCCACGCAATCAGTGCAATAAATGAGAATGGAAGTAGGAGAAAAGCGGCTGTGCGAAATACATGAGACAACGAGACCGAAAGGACGCGTTGCATCGGAGTATTAGCGACCTAAGATGGCGCGCATTAGTTGCGCTGTTTCACTCGGTGTTTGACCAACCTTTACTCCAGCAGCTTCTAGCGCATCTTTCTTAGCCTGCGCTGTTCCAGAAGAGCCAGAGACAATTGCGCCTGCGTGGCCCATTGTCTTTCCTTCTGGTGCTGTAAAGCCTGCAACGTAACCAACGACCGGCTTTGTTACATACTCTGAGATAAATGCAGCTGCACGTTCTTCGGCATCTCCACCGATTTCTCCGATCATGACAATTGCTGTGGTGTCAGGGTCATCTTGAAATGCACGAAGGCAGTCGATATGCGTTGTTCCGATAACTGGATCTCCACCAATACCAACTGCAGTGGAGAAACCGATATCGCGAAGTTCGTACATCATCTGATAGGTAAGAGTTCCAGACTTTGAAACAAGGCCGATAGGCCCACGCTTAGTGATATCTGCAGGGATGATGCCAACATTAGATTGATCAGGGCTGATAAGACCTGGGCAGTTAGGGCCGATAATCTGTGTTGTTCCCTTTTGTAATGAATATGCATAGAAGTATGCAGAGTCATGTACTGGAATTCCTTCAGTAATCACAACAACCAATGGCATCTTTGCATCGATAGCATCGATGACCGCAGCTTTTGCAAACTTAGGCGGAACAAATACCACTGAAACATTTGCACTCGTTGCAGCAATTGCCTCGGCTACTGTGTTGAAGACTGGGAGTGATGTGCCATCGATATCGACAACTTGGCCACCCTTGCCCGGTGTTACTCCACCGACAACTTTAGTACCTGATGCGAGCATACGACGAGTGTGCTTAGTTCCTTCAGAACCAGTCATACCTTGAACGATGACCTTGCTTGATTCGTTAATAAAGATTGACATTACTTTGCCGCCAATTCTGCAGCACGTGATGCTGCACCATCCATAGTTTCGGCTTGCTCAACCAATGGGTGGTTTGCAGCGTTAAGAATTGCGCGTCCTTCGAGAACGTTATTTCCATCAAGGCGCACAACGATTGGCTTTGTCGCCTTTGGTCCAAGTAATTCAAGTGCTTGCACGATTCCATTTGCAACGGCATCGCATGCTGTGATTCCACCGAATACATTGACGAATACGCTCTTTACATCGGGATCACCGAGAATGATCGAGAGGCCATCTGCCATAACTTGGGCTGATGCACCGCCACCAATATCGAGGAAGTTTGCTGGGCGCATTCCGCCGAACTTTTCGCCGGCATATGCAACAACATCGAGCGTTGACATTACAAGTCCTGCACCGTTGCCGATGATTCCAACTTGGCCGTTGTCGAGCTTGACGTAGTTCAGCCCCTTCTCTTTTGCAGCAGCCTCTAGTGCATTTGCAGATGCATGATCAACAAGTGCTTCATGGCTTGGCTGACGGAAATCTGCGTTCTCATCGAGAGTGACCTTGCCATCGAGTGCAACAACGCGGCCATCTTCAGTCTTTACGAGTGGGTTTACTTCTACAAGAGTTGCATCTTCAGATTGGAATGTCTCCCAGAGTTTGACCAATACATCTGCAACTTGATCTGCAACATCGAGTGGGAACTGCGCTTGGGCAACAATCTCTTTCGCCTTAGCCAATGAAATTCCATCGACGGCGCTTACTGGAACTTTTGCAAGTTTTTCTGGTGCTGTATGTGCGACCTCTTCAATCTCCATTCCGCCGGCAACTGATGCCATAACAAGGAAGGTGCGATTAGAGCGATCCAGAAGAATTGAGACGTAATATTCAGATGCAATCGGAGCTGCTTGAGCGATCATCACTTGATGAACAGTGTGGCCCTTAATATCCATTCCGAGAATTGCACTTGCTTTTTCAAATGTATCTGCTGCATCTACTGCAAGTTTTACGCCACCTGCTTTTCCGCGTCCACCAACTTTTACCTGCGCCTTAACGACAACTTTTCCACCCATCTTTGCAGCGGCATCGCGTGCTTGCTCGGGAGTAGTTGCAACTGCTCCTTGTAAAACAGGGACAGAGTGCTTTTCAAAAAGATCGCGTGCTTGGTATTCGTAGAGATCCACGTAGGCTCCTAAAGGCGGCAGTTATCGAGAGCCTAATCTTAAGTGCTTATCTAGAGAGCTGTGACAGGGGCGTAGCGCAACAGCAGCCGTTTATCGCCGTATTGGCCGAAGTTGATGGTCGCCTCTGACTTATCGCCTTCTCCTGCAAGTGCAACAACGGTGCCCAATCCAAATGTGTCATGTGACACACGCTGACCAACTTCGAGAACCATCGCAGTTGATTTCTTACCGGTGGCACGAGGTGGTGGACCAGATGGAAGTCGAGATTTCTTTACAGCAGATGATGTCGTGAATGTGCTGCGACCTTCATTCTTCCATTCGATTAATTCGGCAGGAATTTCATCCAAGAATCGTGAAGCAGGGTTGTATTTTGGAGTTCCGAAAGTTAAACGGTATTCGGCTCTTGATATGTAGAGACGTTTTTCTGCACGTGTTAAACCAACATATGCAAGGCGTCGCTCTTCTTCAACTTCTTTGGGATCATCCATTGTGCGGGCATGAGGAAAGATTCCGTCTTCCATACCTGTGAGAAATACCGTTGGAAACTCGAGACCTTTTGCAGTGTGAAGTGTCATCAAAGTAACGACTCCCCCATGATCTTCGCCATCAGGAATCTCGTCAGCATCTGCAACGAGTGAAACCTTTTCTAGGAATCCTGAGAGAGAAATCTCTTCATCTTCGCCCAGCTCTTCGAAGGGGCGTTCTTCATATTCCATAGAAGCAGAGACAAGTTCCTTAAGGTTTTCAACACGGACTTCATCTTGAGGATCTTTACTTGCTTCAAGTTCAGTCAATAGCCCTGATTGTTCGAGAACTGCTTCGATAATCACAGATGGCTTTGTCTTCGCCTCTACCAGTGTTTGAAGTGCGACTAACATCGAGGTAAATGTTGCGATGGATTGAGAAGCTTTGTTAGGAACGGATGTCGCTTCAGATACGCGCAGGAGCGCGTTCCAGAATGAGATGCCTTGTGCTTCTGCGAAGATTTCAACTTCTTCAAGCGCGCGATCGCCGATGCCTCGCTTAGGCAAATTAATAATGCGTCTAATAGATACTTCATCATTGGGATTAGCTAATACGCGAAGATAGGCGAGTAAATCCTTTACCTCTTTACGTTCGTAGAATCGAAGGCCGCCAACGACTTTATAAGGAATTGCAGCGCGCATAAAGATTTCTTCGAAGATACGAGATTGCGCATTGGTGCGATAGAAGACTGCGGTATCACCGGGGTTGGAGTGGCCCATATCTTGCAATGAGCGAATTTCGGATTTAATGAATTCAGCTTCGTCATATTCGGATTCAGCAACATATCCGACAAGCGGTGCACCCGATCCTGCTTCAGACCAGAGGTTCTTCTCTTTACGTGATTCATTCTTTGTAATAACTGCATTGGCTGCGTTGAGAATATTCTGCGTTGATCGGTAATTTTGCTCGAGTAAAACAGTTGCGGCGTTGGGGTAATCGACTTCAAATTGCAGAATATTGCGAATTGTTGCACCACGGAAACCATAGATTGATTGATCGGCATCTCCTACGACGCAGAGTTCGGCGAGTGGAAATCCGTCGCCTTCAACGCCGGTGAGCTCTTTGACCAATACATACTGTGCGTGGTTTGTATCCTGATATTCATCGACCAAGATGTGACGAAAGCGTGAACGAAAGCGCGCTTTTGCTTCGGGAAATTTCTGTAAGACCTGAACCGTCTTCATAATCAGATCATCAAAATCCATTGCGTTGGCTTGCTGCAAGCGCTTCTCGTACATCGTATAAACATCGGCCACAATTGTTTCGAATTGATTGGTTGCCGAACTCAAATATTCATACGGTGTCTGCAGTTCGTTCTTGGCATTGGAGATGAGGTTTTGAAATTGGCGCGGCGGATATCGCTTGGGATCGAGGTTGAGAGTCTCCATAACTCGGGAAATCAATTTCTGCGAATCGGCAGAGTCATAAATACTAAATGTGCTGCTGTAACCAAGACGTTCTACCTCTTGACGAAGCATGCGAACACAGGATGAGTGAAACGTTGAGACCCACATAGATTTTGCGATGGGGCCAACGAGTTCTGTCACGCGCTCTTTCATCTCGCCAGCTGCCTTATTGGTGAAGGTAATCGCCAAGATTTCGTAGGGGCGAACTTCGCGACGAGCCATGATGTAGGCGATGCGACGAGTGAGAACTCGAGTCTTTCCAGAACCAGCACCTGCAACCACCAATAGCGGTGAACCGGCATGAGCGACCGCCTTCTGTTGCTGCGGATTGAGTCCGTCGAGCAAAGGGTCGGTCATCGTCATGGCGGGGAGTCTATTAGGCTTGTATGTCATGGAGCCGATATCAGATTCAGAGATCAAACGCGTTTTAGTAGTCAATGCCCATCCCGATGATTCGGACTTCGGCGCATCAGGAACTATTGCGCAGTGGGTACAGAAAGGCATTGTCGTCTCGTATGTTCTCTGCACCAACGGTGATCAAGGTGGCGAAGAGTCAGGTTTCACAAAGGAAGAGATGCCAGCAGTGCGTCAGCGCGAACAACGCGCGGCATGTGCAGCCCTCGGTATCAGCGATGTCACCTTCTTAAATTATGTAGATGGACATCTCGAACCAACTATTGCACTACGTAAAGATATTGTTCGCCAAATTCGTCGTGTGCAACCAGATCGCATCGTCTGCCAATCTCCAGAACGCAACTGGGAACGTATCGGTGCAAGCCACCCAGATCACTTAGCTGCAGGCGAGGCAACGATTCAAGCTGTCTACCCCGATGCTCGTAATCCCTTTGCCTTTACCGATCTCCTTGAAAAAGAAGGTCTACAACCGTGGCGTACAAAGGAAGTATGGATGCAGGGACATGCAGAGCCTGATCACTTTGTAGATATAACTGACACATTCCATTTCAAACTTGCAGCGCTAAGAGAACATGCATCACAGACTGGCCACGTAGAAAATCTTGAAGAGATGCTACGCGAGTGGGGTCAGCGCAACGCTGGAGTTGGCCAACTTCCTGAAGGTCGTATCGCTGAAGCTTTTAAGATTGTTAATACAAATTAATTAACTTCTTACGAATTACTTTGCGACAGCTTTTTTGATTTCAACAGTCTGGATGGGATACCCATCTCCTGCATACATCGCTTGAGTTCCGCTCATTTGATATGCACCAACTGCGCCAACTTTCTGCACAAGATCTAAACCTTTTGTGATCTTGCCCCAGATTGTGTAATTAGCGCCAAGTGTTGTGTCTTGATAGACCAAGAAGAACTGTGATCCGTTTGTCTTGGGGCCAGAGTTAGCCATAGCTACTGTTCCTGCTGGGTAATTAATGCCGGTTGCTACTGGAAGATTCTCATCTACATATCCAGTCCAACCAGTCGGAGAACCACTTCCGCTTGCAGTGGGATCGCCACATTGCAGAACAAATATTCCTTGAGTTGTCAGACGATGGCAGAGAGAGTTGTTGTAGTAACCAGCGTTTGCAAGTGCTGCGATAGAAGTCACTGTAATCGGCGCTTTGGCACCGAGCAATGCGATAACGATGTCACCACAGTTTGTAGTGATAGTTAATGTCTTTGCGGGATTTTTAGCAGCAACTGTTGGCTGCTTCACTGTGGCAGGCGTGTGTCCTTTAGCAGTGCTCTTGGCACATCCGGCGACTGATGTTGGACGCGTTGCTGCATGCGCTGGCGTGAGTGACGCTAATCCAAGGAGAGTGGTTGCGAGTAGTGCTATCGCGGTCGATCTTTTCATTCTGCGGTTCCTATTCCCATTCAATCGTGCCAGGTGGCTTACTTGTTACATCAACGACAACGCGGTTTACCTCACGAACTTCATTGGTTATGCGCGTTGAAATCTTTTCGAGAACATCATACGGAATGCGTGACCAATCTGCCGTCATCGCATCTTCACTCGAAACTGGGCGCAGAACAATTGGATGGCCATAGGTGCGACCATCTCCTTGAACTCCAACGCTGCGAACATCGGCGAG
>CAIMXQ010000133.1 GCA_903845465.1 uncultured Actinomycetes bacterium | reverse complement strand
CCGCCGAATCCGGCGCCAAGAATGACAACGCGAGGTCGAGTAGAAGTTGCCATGAGGTAAGTCTAGGCTCAGTTATATGAATTCGCAGAATCCCCAGACAGCCTCAGCAGAGCGTTTGTATCTCGTTACCGGCGCATCGGGATATGTCGGTGGCCGACTAGTCCGAGATCTCGTAGATGATGGGAAGAAAGTACGTGTATTCGTTCGTGATGCAAAGAAGATTTCACAACAACCGTGGGCCGACAAGGTAGAAGTTGTTCAAGGAACTGCAACTAATTCGCAAGATCTCGACCGAGCGCTCGCAGGCGTTCATACCGCTTATTACCTTCTGCACTCCATCAATGTGTCGACCAACTTCGAAACTATCGAAGCTGAGATGGCAAAGCGTTTTGCTGATTCAGCAGAGCGTGCCCACGTACAGCAAATTATTTATTTGGGCGGAATCGCCAACGATGAGAACCGAAGCAGGCACCTGACTTCACGTATGGATACAGGAACAAACCTAGCCTCTTCCTCAGTGCCAGTTCTTGAATTACGTGCAGGCATCATTATTGGTTCAGGCTCTGCCTCCTTCGAGATGCTTCGCCATTTAACGCACCGCTTGCCGATTATGACAACGCCGAAGTGGGTCTCCAATCGCACACAACCCATTGCTATCCGAGATGTTCTCTATTACCTCCGTAGCGCTGCGAATTTAAATAAACCTCAAGATCTAATCTGCGATATCGGCGGCCCTGAAGTTGTTACATACGCTGAAATGATGCAGAAATTCTCAAAGATTTCAGGTTTACGTAAACGCATCATCATTCAAGTTCCAGTGTTAACACCAAAACTTTCAAGCTTGTGGATTGGTCTTGTCACACCTGTGCCAACTTCACTTGCCCGCCCACTCGTGGAATCACTCATCAGCGAAGTTGTCACTGACCCTCGCAAGAGCGTTACAGAGATAATTCCGCTTCCGCCCGAAGGTCTTCTTACAGTTTCTCAAGCAATTGAATTGGCACTTACTCGCGTTGCGGAAAATCACGTTGATACGCGATGGTCGGATGCTGCATATCCCACTGCGCCATGGCAGAAAGCCCAGAGCGATCCTGATTGGGCTGGCGAGTTAATGCTGAAAGATCATCGCGAAATCACGACAGATGTTCCGCTTGCAAAAATCTGGCAACAGATCGAAGGTATTGGCGGAGAACATGGATGGTTTGGTTCAGGATGGTTGTGGTATTTACGCGGCTTGATGGATCGCATGGTTGGCGGCGTTGGTCTGCGTCGCGGCCGTCGCGACCCCGAACATCTACATGTCGGCGATAGCGTTGATTTCTGGCGAGTAGAAGAGATTGAACATGGAAAGAGTTTGCGCCTCTATGCCGAAATGATTCTGCCTGGAAAGGCTTGGCTCGATTTTAATGTTATGGAAAAAAATGGAGAAACTTTTGTCACGCAAGATGCGAGCTTTGCACCACGTGGATTAGGCGGCCAGCTTTATTGGTATGCGGTTTCACCATTTCACTTCTTTATCTTTCCTACGATGCTGCGCAATATTGTCAAAGCTGCCCGTAAATCCCACACTTTGTAGTCGCTCCAATCTAAGATTGGCTACATGTCTGCGCTTGAAAATAATGAGACGGCCGGTTCTTCATTGACCGATCTTGAATCGCGCATCCTCGAATTCGAACGCAATTGGTGGCGCTTTGCTGGCGCAAAAGAGGTTGCAATTAAAGAGCTCTTTGACCTCACGGCTCCTCGTTATTACCAATTACTCAATGACCTCATCGATCGTGACGATGCCCTCGAGGCCTCACCGATGCTGGTTAAGCGCCTTCGCCGTCTGCGCGAAGCCCGCATGCAAGCCCGCACAGCCCGCTAAATCCCCCCAACCCTCTCGTTTTGCCCTCCGGAATAAACCCGTCTAGATTTGGCGTTAGCACTCGAGGGTCGAGAGTGATAACTGCGCCAAAAGGTTCCCGATTGGCGCTAACAAGATCGACTCAGTTTCAATCGATATATAGGAGCTAACAACTATGGCAAAGCAAATTGCCTTTAATGAAGAAGCCCGCCGCGGTTTAGAGCGCGGAATGAACGTACTCGCAGATGCAGTCAAGGTAACCCTTGGGCCCCGCGGACGTAACGTCGTACTTGAGAAGAAGTGGGGCGCACCAACTATTACCAACGATGGCGTCTCTATCGCAAAAGAGATTGAACTCGATGATCCATGGGAGAAGATCGGCGCAGAGCTCGTTAAGGAAGTTGCTAAGAAGACAGATGATGTCGCAGGCGATGGAACAACGACTGCAACCGTTCTAGCTCAAGCGCTCGTTCGCGAAGGACTTCGCAACGTTGCTGCGGGATCAAACCCAATGGCACTCAAGCGCGGAATCGAGAAGGCAGTATCTGCAATCGTGACCGAACTTGGCGCAATGGCAAAGAGCGTTGACTCCAAGGAACAGATTGCAGCAACTGCATCAATTTCTGCAGCAGATGCAACTATCGGCGAGATGATCGCTGAAGCGATGGATAAGGTCGGAAAAGAAGGCGTTATCACTGTTGAAGAGTCAAATACATTTGGTCTCGAACTCGAACTCACCGAAGGAATGCGCTTCGATAAGGGTTATGTATCACCGTATTTCGTAACAGATACAGATCGCATGGAAGCAGTTCTTGAAGATGCGTACATCTTGATCACCAGCGCAAAGATTGGAAATATCAAGGAGCTAGTACCAATCCTTGAGAAGGTCATGCAATCAGGTAAACCACTTGCAATCCTTGCTGAAGATATTGAAGGTGAAGCGCTTGCAACCCTCGTTGTAAATAAGATCAAGGGAACATTCAAATCAGCAGCTGTTAAGGCGCCAGGTTTTGGAGATCGTCGAAAGGCGATGCTTCAGGACATTGCAATCCTCACAGGTGCAACAGTGATCTCTGATGAAGTTGGCCTCAAGCTCGAAACTGCTGGCCTTGAACTTCTTGGTCGCGCTCGCAAAGTTGTTGTCTCTAAGGACGAGACAACAATCATCGAAGGGCTCGGAGATGAAGCGCAGCTCAAGGGCCGCGTGACTCAGATCCGTACCGAAATCGAAAATTCAGATTCTGATTACGACAAGGAAAAGCTTCAAGAGCGCCTTGCGAAGCTTGCTGGAGGAGTTGCTGTCATTAAGGCAGGAGCTGCAACAGAAGTTGAACTGAAAGAGCGTAAGCACCGCATCGAAGATGCAGTACGTAATGCAAAGGCTGCAGTAGAAGAAGGAATCGTCGCCGGTGGTGGCGTTGCACTTCTTCAGGCAGCAACTGCAGCATTTAAGAAGCTTAAGCTCGAGGGCGATGAAGCAACAGGTGCAAAGATTGTTGAAGTATCAATCGAAGCACCACTCAAGCAGATTGCAGTCAATGCAGGTCTTGAAGGCGGAGTTGTTGTCGAGAAGGTTCGTAATCTCGCAGCAGGTTTTGGTCTCAATGCTGCAACTGGAGAATATGTAGACATGATTAAGGCCGGCATCATCGATCCAGCTAAGGTCACACGTTCTGCACTTCAGAATGCAGCATCTATTGCAGCTTTGTTTATTACAACAGAGGCTGTCATTACAGATAAGCCAGAACCAAAGTCAGCTAATCCAATGCCTCAGGGCGGCGGAGACATGGACTTCTAAGCACGCGTAAATAATTACGATGGCCCTCGAGATTAACGTCTCGGGGGCCTTCTGCTTTACGATTAGTGCATGAAGACTTTTGATGCACAGACCGTTGCACGCGATGCTGCTTTGGCAGATGCGGAATTTGCGACACAGGTCGGCGACTTTGTCTCAGTTGATTACGATGATGAAAATCGCGTAGCAACGTATTTATTTATTGCCAACATCGATGGTTATCGCGGATGGCGCTGGTGCATCACTGTTGCAAAGGTTGATGAGGATGCAACACCAACTATCTGCGATGTAGTGATCTTGCCTGGCCCTGATTCACTTCTTGCACCAGATCACATTCCATATATGGATCGCATTCTTCCTGAAGATATTCAACCCGGCGTCATCGTTCCAAGTGTTCTCGAAGATACTCGTTTAGTTCCTGGCATCAACGCACTTGCACAAGATGAAGGCCTAGATGCAACAGAGGTATTTGATTTAGGTTTGATGCGCCCACGCGTTCTATCTATAGAAGGTCGCGATCAAGCAAGCAAGCGTTGGTATACAGGCGATCGCGGCCCCAATACTCCGCTCGCACAAGGTGCACCAAAGCCATGTTCATCATGCGGTTTCTTTATTCCCATTGCTGGCTCACTTCGATCATCATTTGGTGTCTGCGCAAATGCGATCGCACCTGATGATGCACGCGTAGTTTCCGTAGACCACGGCTGCGGTGCGCATAGCGAAGCGACGCTTTAACCCAATTCACGCTTAAAACCCCGTAGCAAGGTAAGTCCTTTCTGCGATAAATTAGCCCCCTGTCCGAATCCCCCCGGCTCGCATTATTAAACGAGTACCGCAAATTTAAGGAGTAAGTGCAATGCCTACAGGAAAAGTTAAATGGTTTTCCCTTGAAAAAGGTTTTGGATTTATTGCATCCGATGAAGGCGAAGATGTCTATCTCGCATCATCTGCACTCCCCGAGGGCGTTGCAACTGTAAAGCCTGGCACCAAGCTCGAGTTCTCTGTGATTGATTCACGAAAGGGACCACAAGCAATGTCAGTGCATATTGTTGATGCACCGGTATCACTTGCAGAAAATTCACGCGTTAATAACGATGATCTTGCAGCGATGATTGAAGACACTATTAAGATCTTAGATCGCGTTGGAAACGGCTTGCGTCAGGGGCGCCATCCATCAGGTGCTGAAGCAGAGCGCCTTGGTCGCGTTCTTCGCGGAATCGCTTCTCAGCTAGAAGCTTAAATACCGCTACGGCGTGATCGTCGTATCGAATAACGAATGCCCATTGCTCCTAGAATCGCACCTACGAAGCATGTCCAGATAATTTTGGATTGGGCGCCTGCTGCAATTGCAACGACACCTGCTGCGAGCCAGCAGATAGAGCCGATAGCGATTAGAGTTACAACCGCCTTGATATTTGATCCTGAAGACTTGGTAGCCATAAGAGAAGAGTAATGCGAATTAAGGTTGATGAGAACGGAAACTGGCGATCATTTCGCCATCGTAACTTTCGCATTCTCTTTCCTGCCAGCGTACTTTCTAATGTCGGAACATGGGCGCAACGTATCGCGCAAGACTGGCTCGTACTTCAGCTCACACATAACAGTGGAACATATTTAGGCTTAGTTACTGCAGTCCAATTTACTCCTGTATTAATTTTTAGCCTTCAAGGCGGTGCGATGGCAGATCGCATTGATAAGCGAAAGTTATTAATCGCAACAAATATCACGGCCGCAGTTGCCTGTTACATTCTTGGAATACTCGTTGTGGCTCACCAGATTAAACTGTGGGAAGTCTTTGCTTGTGCTGCTCTTCTGGGCATCGCAACTGCGCTAGATGCACCAATAAGGCAGAGTTTCACCTCCGAGATTGTTGGCCAGTCAGATGTAGCAAATGCAGTGAGCCTTAACTCTGCCAATTTTAATTTGGGTCGCCTCGTAGGGCCAGCAATATCAGGCTTTCTTATCGCACGATTTGGCACTGGTCCTTCCTTTCTCATTAATGCGACCTCATATCTCTTTGTCATCGGTGCACTTGTTGCGATGCGCAAATCCGATTTCTTTAATCTCAAAAAGGAAGAGACGCTCGGTACCGTGCGAGAAGGGCTTCGCTATGCCTTGGCTCGCCCTGACTTGTATGTTGTCTTGCTTCTCGTCTTCTTTGCTTCAACATTTGGCCTTAACTTCGTAATCTTCAATGCGCTCATGGCGACACATATCTTCCATAGAGGTGCTGCCGCCTATGGATTGCTGGGTACTTTTATAGCCGTCGGGTCACTCACTGGAGCACTCTTCGCAGGGCGGTTGGAGAAATTTCGTAATACTCGATTTATTATCAAATTAGGAATGGTTTTTTCGATAGCCGTGATTATTTTGGCATGGACGCCTAGCTATCTAACATATTCATTATGGCTTCCGGTATGTGGCATCACAGCACTTACGATGTTGATTTCAGCCAACTCTTACGTGCAGACACATAGTGATCCGGCGGTGCGCGGACGCGTCATGGGAATTTACCTATTGATCTTTATGGGAGGTGCTCCCTTTGGATCACTACTCATCGGGTATTGGTCTGAATCAATTGGAGTTCGGGAGACAATTGCTCTTTGTGGTGCAATTTCATTTGTAGCTGCGGTTGTTATTTGGATTCTTTACAGGGATGAAGTCGAATCCCCAGGGGATTACAGGGTTTCTAGCGTCCTAAGAAAACAATAAGTACCAGGCCAATAAGTGTCAGGGCCGTAATCAAGCGCCTGCTCTTAAAGTTCATCTTCTGCAAGTATGTGAGAAGGAATGAATTGCACGATGAAGTATGCAATAAGAATCAACGCAGGAACCATCATGTATGCCCTTGAAATTCCTAAGTGGTCTCCCAAGACACCAAGTGCAAATGGGGCGCCACCAATTGCAAGTCCGGCAGCCATTGAACTCTTACCGATAGCTAAATCAGGACGTCCATCGCTAAGACCAATGAGGCGGATAGAGCTGAGTGCGAATTGGCTTGAGATCCCAAGGCCGACAATCAAGATTGCTGCAATGCTTAAGGTGAGATTGTGCGAGAACCATAAGATCGCAAAGCCTAGAAATTGCGTTGCAATAAAGATCTTTAACTGAGTATCTGGTTCAAACTTCTTGAGCGTTTGCGCACCATACCAACGGCCGATTGCCATACCTGAACCGAGTGCAACAATCGCAAGAGTTGAGATAGCAGGGCTGGCATTTGTTCTATCGCGGACAAGGGCTGCTGCCCAGAAGGATGTTGCAAATTCGCTTGAAATTACCGCCACGAATCCAACCCATGCGATCCAATATTTAATCGAGAGCTTGCCCTTTTGTGGGCCATGTTCTCCTGGAACATGTTCGCTCAGCGATTTATCGCGACGAATAAAGTAAAGGTATGCAACGACCGGCAAGATTACCAATAACCCAAGGCGCCAATGTGATCGGTTGAGATTTGCGATTGTTCCGATGCTCAAAGTTCCGAATATATAACCCATCGAACCGATTCCATTTGCCTGCATTACTGCAAAGGGAGCGCTCTTTCCGTAATGCTTATTAAGAGAGGTAACAAAATTATTGATGACAATAGATGTTCCAAAACCTGCGATAAGAGAACCAAGAATTGTTATCTGTACTGGCGGGGAGAAGACAATCACTGCGATACCGATGCTAAAAATTCCTAGGCCGAGCCAGGCAGTGTTATCGCGCCCGAATCGATGGGCTAAATGTGGATTAAGTAAACCCGCGCAGATCGAGGCCAAGCCCATCGCTGTTCCATGAAGTCCGGCGATAGTAAGAGATGTGTGCTGATCTGCACGCAGCAGTGGTTGTGCGGGGCCGAAACCACCTAGGAAGAAATTGACCGCAAATGTCTGAAGGGCGATTGTCCAAAAGTAACTATCGCGTTTGACGACGTGCGGCATTAGAGCTGAGATACAACGAAGTCGATAGATGCTGTCAGAGCATCGATATCTGATGGATCGATTGCAGGGAACATCCCGATGCGAAGTTGGTTCTTACCGAGCTTGCGATAAGGCTCTGTATCTACTATTCCGTTGGCGCGGAGCGCTGCAGCAACTTTGGTTGCATCGATTGCATCATCAAAGTTAATTGTTCCAACAACCTTTGAGCGCTGTGCAGGATCGACAACAAAAGGAGTTGTGTAGCTGGTCTTTTCAGCCCATCCATAGAGGCGTGATGCAGAATCTGCGCTACGACCTGCTGCAAATTTGAGACCACCATTTGTGTTCATCCACTTGATCTGCTCGTCGAGCAACATCAAAGTGACAAGTGCCGGTGTGTTGTAAGTCTGATCGAGACGAGAATTTTCAATTGCAGTTCCGAGATCGAAGAATGCTGGAATCCAACGACCTCTTGCCTTGATTTTCTCCGCACGTGCGATTGCTGCTGGGCTCATGATTGCAAGCCACAATCCACCATCGGATGCGAAAGATTTCTGCGGCGCGAAGTAGTAGGTATCGAATTCTTTTGCATCGACATCTAACCCACCTGCAGCCGATGTTGCATCGACGAGTACGAGTGCGCCATCTGTTCCTGCTGGACGCTTGATTGGCATTGCAACGCCTGTTGAAGTCTCGTTATGTGTCAGTGCGTAAACATCGATACCAGCTTCGGCAACAGCTGCGGGATGAGTGCCTGGTTCAGATTTGATTACTGTTGGTTCGCCAAGGAATGGTGCTTCCTTTGCAGCGGCAGCGAACTTTGATGAGAATTCGCCGAAAACTAAGTGCTGTGAGCGATCTTCAATGAGACCAAATGTTGCGATATCCCAGAATGCAGTGGAGCCACCATTACCAAGTACAACTTCATAACCTTCAGGCAATGAGAAGAGTGAGTTAAGGCCTTCGCGAACGCTCTTTACAACGTTCTTGACAGGCTTCTGTCGGTGCGATGTTCCGAGAATGTAATCGCTTCCAGGCGCAGTAAGAGATGCAAGAGCTTCGGGGCGAATCTTTGATGGACCACAACCGAAACGACCATCACGTGGCTTGAGATTATCTGGAATAAGAATTTCTGCGCTCATTGGGCAAGACTACGGGTAGTACCTATGTACTTCCCAATTGGATGCGATGTTAGACCGCTCATAGCGAAGGCGATCATGTAGGCGTGAGTATCGCCCCTGCCAGAATTCAATATTGACTGGGGTCACACGATACCCACCCCACTGAGGTGGGCATGGAACCGTTGTGCCTTCGGGCCACTTTTCCGATGCGCCCTTAAATCGTTGTTCAAGTTCTTCGCGTGATGCAAGTGGTGCCGATTGCGCAGATGCCCACGCGCCAATTTGTGAAGACCATGGACGCGTTGCAAAGTAATCTTCAGATTCTTCGCGCGAAATCTTTTCTGCAAATCCACTGATTGATACTTGTCGCTCCATCGAATACCAAGGAAAGAGCAGTGTTACTTGCGCATTCAATTCGATTGCTTGCCCTTTCCGAGACCCGTAGTTGGTAAAGAATGTGAATCCACCTTGCGAAACATCTTTCAATAGGACAGTGCGAGTAGTGATTGCATCAGCGCCGTTCTCATCAGTTCCTAGAGTGGAAAGCACCATTGCATTTGCTTCAACGATAAATGGATTGGCGGCTGCTTCGGTGAGCCAGGAGTGGAAGGCGACAAAGGGATCATTGGGTAGCGATTCAAGACCGGCCTCGCCATAGGAGCGGCGCATCGCACGAATCGCATCGCGTTCGAGTTGGCCGTTTACCTGAGGTTCATCATGGGACATAGGTGTATCGAACCTCACTTTCGATATGAGTGCATCTCCGCACCGATTGGTGGCCAGCACCCCTGCGGGAGGTGCAGAATTACCCGCAGGATTAGATGATTTTCTTAAGAGGAGAACACCGTGTCAGATGATTTCAAGCCAGGTCTTGAAGGCGTAATTGCATTCGAATCAGAGATTGCAGAGCCAGATAAAGAAGGTAGCGCACTTCGCTACCGTGGTGTTGATATCGACGATCTCGTAGGTCGCGTCTCATTCGGAAACGTATGGGGACTTCTCGTAGATGATGAATTTAATCCAGGCCTTCCTAATGCAGAGCCATTCCCACTTCCTGTTCACTCAGGCGATGTTCGCGTAGATATTCAATCTGCAATCGCAATGCTTGCTCCAGCATGGGGCTTTAAGCCAATTCTTGATATTTCAGATGAAGAAGCGCGCAGCAACCTTGCACGTACATCTGTCATGGTTCTTTCATACCTTGCACAAGCAGCTCGCGGAATTATTTCTCCTATGGTTCCTGAATCACAGGTTGATAAAGCGCACACAGTTGTAGAGCGCATGATGATTCGTTGGCGCGGAGAGCCAGATCCATTACACGTTCGCGCAATCGATGCATACTTTGTATCAGCTGCAGAACATGGAATGAATGCATCAACATTTACAGGTCGCGTTATTGCATCCACTGGTGCAGATGTCTGCGCCGCACTTTCGGGTGCAATCGGTGCGATGTCAGGTCCACTTCATGGTGGTGCACCATCTCGTGTATTGCATATGATCGAAGAAGTTGAGAAGACTGGAAATGCGGAAGCCTATGTAAAGGGACTTCTTGATCGCAAAGAACGTCTTATGGGATTTGGTCACCGCGTCTATCGCGCAGAAGATCCACGCGCTCGCACACTTCGTCGCACAGCTAAAGAACTTAACGCTCCTCGTTATGCAGTTGCAGAAGCGCTCGAGAAGGCAGCTCTTAAGGAACTTCACGAGCGTCAACCAGATCGCGTACTTGAGACAAATGTGGAATTCTGGGCGGCAATTATTTTGGACTTCGCACAAGTTCCTGCGCCACTCTTTACATCCATGTTTACAGCAGCTCGCACTGCGGGATGGTCTGCACATATCCTCGAGCAGAAGCGCACTGGTCGTTTGATCCGTCCATCTGCTCGCTACATTGGCAAGGCTCCTCGTAAGCCTGAAGATGTAAAGGGCTGGGATGCCACAGTGGAGCAGCT
>CAIMXQ010000132.1 GCA_903845465.1 uncultured Actinomycetes bacterium | reverse complement strand
GATAGTAATTCGGCAGGTAGGTCACTTTCAACAGCTGCGGTAATAAATGTTTGTTCAGCCATCTGGGTAACTGAAGTTAGTTGCTGGCGGCGCGCAGTATCTAACTCGGCGAAGATGTCGTCGAGGATTAATACAGGTTCTGCACCTTCTGACTTTAATAAGTTGTATGAACCAATACGTAATGAAATTGCCATCGACCATGATTCGCCGTGGCTTGCATACCCTTTTGCCGGAAAGTCTCCGAGTTGTAGATGGAGGTCATCGCGGTGTGGGCCGATCAATGAGACTCCACGTTCTTGTTCTTGACGTGCAACTTCTATTTGTCGCGCAGTCAAGATTTCCACATTGTGTGTAACGTCTGCGGATAAGTTATCGGTAGATGATTTGTATGAGATTGATGCAGCTTTTACTTCATTCAAGTTTGCGTAATTTGCGGCGACATACGGGTTTAAATCATCGACTAATTTAATGCGTTCTGCAGATAGTTGCGCCCCGTAAGAGATAAGTTGTTCAGTCCATGGCACAAGCGCGTTTTCTGGTGCGCGAGTTTTTAATAGCGTGTTGCGTTGTTTCACTACACGTTCGTAATCGCTGATGACACCTGCAATTCGTGGTGATTGGGTAATAAGGAGTTTGTCTAAGAAGTCGCGGCGGTGTGGGGGTTCACCACGCACGAGATCGAGATCTTCAGGGGAGAAATAAATAATTTGTAGAGCGCCCAATATCTCGCGTTGTGATTTGACAGCGTTGCCATTAAGGCGTGCACGGTTTGATTTATTTGCATTGATTTCAAGATCTACTTGCAGTGTGCGACCTTGACTCTCAATCTCTGCGCGGATGATTGCTTGATCCGCACCAAGTGAGATCAATGGTTGGTTACTAGATACGCGGTGGGATGAGAGATATGCAAGATAAATTAAACTCTCGGCGATATTTGTTTTGCCGCTGCCGTTATTGCCAATGAAGGTCGTGGGACCTGTGGGAAATTCCAGCTCGAGGTTTTTATAGGAGCGGAAATTGGTCAGCGCCAGCTTTAGTACCCGCATAAGTGGGCCGAATTAAGAGGCGTAGCGCATTGGCATCAACAGGTAGCGGTAGTTCTCGATCGATGCACCGTTGGGTTCGGTGCGCCCAGTGAGGATCGCTGGTTTGTTGGAGCCGGTAAATGAAATTTGAACAAATGGTGTTCCAACTGCCTGAAGACCATCTGCAAGAAAGACTGGGTTGAATGCAATTGAGATTGGTTCGCCATTTAAAAGCACATCAATTGTCTCTGTTGCTTGCGCTTCTTCACCAGCACCTGCTTCGAGTGATACTCCACCATCTTTAAATTCAAGACGAAGTGGAACAGTTTTGTCGGTAACAAGTGCAACGCGGCGAACAGAATCAAGGAATGGCGCAACTTCAACAACTGCTGTTGTGACTGAATCTGTTGGGAGTAGGTGGCGATATGGAGGAAATGTTCCATCCAACATGCGCGATGTCATTGTCTTGCCATCGCCAGAAAAACCTGCGAGGCGATCATTTGATGTTGATGGTGCGAAAGAGAGTGAAACATTCTTTGTTCCAACAAGTGATTTAGCAGCATCGGCAAGTGTGCGAGCGCGCATCAGTGCAGATGTTGAAAATCCTGGAGTTGCTGGGTTCCAATTAAATTCGCGAACCGCTAAACGGTAGCGATCTGTTGCAGCAAGTGTGATGGTGTCTTCAGTGATTTCAACATGAACACCAGTAAGTGTTGGTAGTGAATCATCGCGACCTGCAGCGATGGCAACTTGTGCAACAGCTGTTGCGAATGTGTCGCTTGTAACTGTTCCGGTTGTCTCAGGAAGTTCTGGCAGGTTTGGATATTCTGAAAGTGAAAGTGTAGGAAGAGTAAATTTTGCAGCGCCAGATGTAACAAGTACACGGGTTCCGTCGAGTGTGATGGTGATTGGTTTATTAGGAAGTGACCGACAAATTTCCGTGAGTAGCTTTCCAGGAACTAATACTGCACCTTTTTCTACAATGTCTGCTTTAAAGTGGGCTTTTGAAGAGGTTTCTAAATCTGAACCACTGAGAAATACTTCGTCGCCGGTTGCATCAATCTTTATTCCAAGAAGCTCGGTTTTAATAGGGCGTGTGGAGAGACTTCGGGAAACCCAATTAACTCCATCTGTGAGTGAATGTTGATCAACAGTAAATTTCACGCCGTAGCCCTCAGATCCATGTAGGTGTTTAGTGGTTGAAATCTAATGTGGAAGCGGTCCGCTTGGAAACGGGTTTTGTATATATAAAGGTAGTAGTAGTAACCGCGAGCAAAACCTGTGGAGAAAGGGTAAAAGCGCAGGTCAGAGCCTTTATTACCCTGTTTAACACTGTGGGAAACGCCGCCATAGGTGTGGGTAAGTATGTGAAGCGATCTGGTCATACCTAGCACCTACCTTTCTTCTCTCGGTCCAATACTGAGATACCCACATAAATTACGGCTATATCCACAGTTGTCCACAGGTTATCCCCACCTTGGGGGTAAAGGGGGTGAAAACGGACATAACCCTTATTTAGGTAATTACTTCATCTGCTGCTTGATACGGGTGGTGAGTTCATTGACCTGGTTATAGATCGAACGGCGCTCAGCCATAAGTTCGCGGATCTTTCGGTCGGCATGCATCACAGTGGTGTGATCGCGGCCGCCAAATGTCTGGCCGATCTTCGGCAGCGAAAGCTCGGTTAGCTCGCGGCAGAGATACATCGCAATCTGCCTCGCATTTACCAAAGCGCGAGATCGAGATGTTCCACAAAGGTCATCGATGGTCAGGCTGTAATAAGCCGCAGTCTGAGCCATGATTGTCGGAGCGGTGATTTCAGAATTAACTTCATTTGGAATCAGATCTTTCAAAACGATTTCAGCAAGTCCCATATCAACAACTTGGCGGTTAAGAGACGCAAAAGCGGTAACGCGAATCAACGCACCTTCGAGCTCGCGGATATTTGTTGAGATTTTTGATGCAATAAATTCAAGAACATCATCCGGAGCATTTAATTTATCTTGCGCAGCTTTCTTACGAAGAATTGCGATACGGGTTTCAAGTTCTGGTGGTTGAATATCTGTAATCAAACCCCACTCGAATCGTGAGCGAAGGCGATCTTCAAGAGTGGTGAGCTGCTTTGGTGGGCGATCAGATGAGATAACTATCTGCTTATTAGCGTTATAAAGAGTATTAAATGTATGGAAGAACTCTTCCTGAGTACGTTCTTTATTTTCTAAGAATTGAATATCGTCGACGAGCAAGATATCGAGGTCGCGGTAACGACGCTGAAAAGCAGTCGCTTTATCATCACGGATCGAGTTAATAAAGTCGTTGGTAAATTCTTCAGAGGATACATAACGCACACGGACATTGCCATATAACTCTTTTGCATATGCACCAATTGAGTGCAAGAGGTGGGTCTTTCCAAGTCCTGAATCACCGTAGATAAAGAGCGGGTTGTATGCCTTGGCAGGTGCTTCTGCAACAGCAAATGCTGCGGCGTGAGCAAAACGATTTGATGCACCACTGACGAATGTGTCGAAGATATATCGCGCATTAAGTTGGGATGGCTCATCTGATTTGCGACCAGCGTCTTCATCGCGTGTAACACGAGGAACAATGTTGTCGATTGTGATGGCAGGCGCCGGTAAATCTGCGAGTTCGATAGTTTCATCAACCATCACTGCAATATTTGCTTTTTCACCGAGTTCATTTGTGAGAACTTCATTGACAACTGCCCGAAGTCTGGATTCGAGAACATCTTTTGCAAAAGCGTTGGGGGCGGCAACCAAGAGACTGGTTGCGCCACCTTCGTTCTGTAGAAGACCTAAGGGCTTAGTCATCGCTAAGAAGGCGCGATGCTGGGGTTCGCCGGCCGATACATGCTCGACTACGCGATCCCAGAGCTCTGTTAGCTCGACGCCAACAACTGCCATAATGAGCCCCCAGGTCTATCCACAATGTTATCCACAGGCTGTGGTCTAAAGTACGGGTTTACCCTTGATTTAGACCGAAATTGACGGATACCTGTGGAGAACCCGCAAAATAGACCCCTATTTAGGAAATAGCAAATGGTTATCCACACCTTGAGACCCGAGCGGGGGCTGATCGCGAGTTTGACCCACCCTTACCCACACCATTACCGTTACCTCCTTGCTTCCCCCGTACTTATGACCGATAGGCGTAATTAGCGCCTCACAGATTTTGGAGTTCTCATGACAAAGCGCACTTTCCAGCCAAATACGCGTCGCCGCGCCAAGAAGCATGGCTTCCGTGCCCGCATGGCTACACGCGCAGGCCGCGCAGTTCTCTCTGCTCGCCGCGCTAAGGGCCGCGCAAAGCTCTCAGCGTAAGGTTTCGAGCGCACAGGAAAATCTCGTGCTCCCACTAGATGCACGTTTAACTGCAAGCTCAGATTTCGCTCGCGCAACGAAGAGCGGTACCCGAGTTACCTCACAGCACTTTGTTGGATATCTCTATCTATCGCCTGTCACAAATAACGCATCTGCAAAATGCGGACTCATTATTAGTAAATCAACTGGTGGATCTGTTAAGCGCCATCGCATCGCACGCAAAGTCCGCCATGCGGTTGCACCAATCATTTCACTTCTACCGACAGGTTCCCTCCTTGTCATCCGCGCACTTGGACAAGAAGGAGATATCAATATCTCCACTGAAATTTCAGAGCTGATCACAAAATTAATTTCTCGTGCAGAGAAAGCAATGGTCAAGTAATGAGAAAGATTGCTATCGCATTGATGCGCGCCTACCAAATTGCAACAATCAATATGGCTCCACGATGCAAGTACTACCCATCATGTTCCAACTATGCAATCACAGCAGTTGGTCGCTATGGCGTCAAAGGAACTGCAATGGCCATATGGCGTATTGCGCGATGCAACCCTTGGTCTCAAGGTGGTGTCGACTATGTTGATGAAAACCTTGATTCTGCAGATGTAAAGAATTTACTTCCAATAAATACAAAAGAAGTGGTGGGCGCTAACTAATGAGCTTTATCTTGAATCCTCTCTATAGCGCAGTATCTGGCGTTATCGTCGCAATCCATAAAGTGCTTGCGCCAATCTTCGGCGCCAATTCAGGTGTGACTTGGTCACTCTCGATTGTGGGTCTTGTTGTACTAATCCGAATTATTTTGATTCCACTCTTTGTAAAGCAGATTAAGAGTCAGCGAGCTATGACTGCACTGCAACCACATATGAAAGAGATTCAAAAGAAGTACAAAGATGATCGCCAGAAGCAATCTGAAGAGATGATGAAGCTCTATAAAGAACATAAGACAAACCCACTTGCATCATGCTTCCCTATCATTGCGCAAGCGCCAATCTTCTTCTCACTCTTCACAGTACTTAATGGAATCGCTAAAAATAAACCTCACGGATTTCTTAAAGGTGAATACTTAGTAAGCGCAGCACATGCTAAATTCTTTGGCGCACCTATCTCTCAAACTTTCCTTGGCTCTGATAAAACCACAGTTAAAATTGTGACAGTTGTACTTATTGCATTTATGTCAGGCACGACCTTTACAACACAACGTCAGTTGATGATTAAAGGAATGCCAAAGATGGATTCATCAAACAATATGATGTTGCAGCAACAGAAGATCATGTTGTATTTATTCCCAATCATCTTTGCAATTTCAGGTGTGAACTTCCCTGTCGGTGTCTTGATTTATTGGTCAACCACAAACTTGTGGACATGGGGACAACAGTTCTATGTCATTAAGAGAAACCCAACACCTGGATCTCCTGCATATGAAGAGCTCCAGAAAAAGCGCGCCCACAAAGCAAAGTTGGACGGGGCAAAGCTCGAGGGTAAAGAGATAGAAGGAATTGACCAGAACGAGGCGGTTGAGCCAGAAGTTCTAGGGCAACGTCAGCAACCAAAGAAGAAAAAGAAGAAGAAGTAATTCAGACAAATAGTATTAATAACGCTTTAAACGGATAAAGGGGACAGCAATGTCAGATGTAACTGAAGTTGTAGAAGTTGAAGAGACTGAAGAGAAGGTCGCCAAAGCTCCAAAGAGCGTGGCAAAACTTGAAGAGGAAGGCGATATCGCAGCCGATTATCTCGAGGGCTTACTTGATATCGCAGATCTCGATGGAGATATCGATATCGATGTCGAGAACGGTCGCGCATCGCTGGCAATCGTCGGTGGCAAACTCAAGCATCTCGTCGGCAGTGAAGGTGAAGTCCTCGATTCAATCCAGGAGCTCACACGCCTTGCGGTTCAGACCTCAACAGGGGACCGCAGCCGCCTGATGCTCGATATCGATGGATTCCGTGCTGGCCGCCGCAAAGAGCTCAAGGCTCTCGCCGAGAAGATGGCTGAGCAGGCGAAGACCACGGGAAGCTCAATCAAACTCGACCCAATGAACGCCTTTGAGCGCAAGATCATCCACGACACAATTCAGGATTTGGGGCTTACCTCAGAATCTGATGGAGAAGATCCAAACCGCTTCGTAGTTATTTACCCGGCGTAAGTTTCACCCAGTCTGATTCACGTGGAACATTCAGTAGAGGGGCTAGTCGGCCGCTACTTTCCCGAACGCGAGGCTGAAATCCGGGCATTTGCCGAATTTCTCATTTCCGTAGGGATTGAACGTGGCCTTATCGGCCCACGCGAGGGCGAGCGCATCTGGGAGCGCCATATCTTCAACTGCCTGCCCATAACCCAACTCTTGCCGCAGGGCGCATCAATCTTTGATATCGGATCAGGGGCGGGGCTGCCTGGAATTGTCATTGCCTTGGCGAGGCCAGATCTACAGGTAACGCTCATTGAGCCGCTCGAGCGCCGGGTTGAATTCCTCAAAGAGGCGACCGCAGGTACACCAATTGAGGTAATCCGAGGCCGCGCTCAAGATGTCAAAAAAACCGCAGATTTCGTCACCGCTCGCGCAGTGGCGCCGCTCGAGAAGCTTAAGAAAATGAGCTGGCATATGGTCAAGACCAATGGGGCGCTCCTTGCTATGAAGGGGGAGGGCGCCGCCGCCGAAATGGTCGGGATGAAGAACGCCACCTTGCATGAAATTACCCTAGAAGGGATAGGACTCGGCCGTATCGTCGAGCTCCGTAAAGGTACGCCTGCCATTTAATGATTAGATTCGTGCATGGCTGGCGATGATTCACGTGAAACAAAGGTCGTAGGGGTCCGCCGCCTCAAAGAGGCGATGGCAAAGCCGGCCTCAACCCGCATCTTCACCGTCGCCAATCAGAAGGGCGGGGTAGGTAAGACCACCACTACCGTCAATGTTGCAGCAGCGCTAGCAATGGGCGGCCTTCGCGTTCTCGTTATCGATCTTGATCCACAGGGCAACGCATCGACCGCACTCGGCGTTGAACATCGCGATAGCGCAGGCATCTATGAAGTTCTTATGGGCGATGCGCAGATGGTGGATGTTGTAAAGAAAGTCGCAGGCTTTCCAGTACTTGATTGCGTTTCATCAAATACATCTCTTGCAAATGCTGAAATTAATTTAGTTTCAATGGTTGCACGCGAACTTCAATTGAAAGAGGCAATTGAAAGTATAAGCGTTAATTACGATTATATTTTTATTGATTGCCCACCATCTCTTGGCCTCTTAACAATCAACGCCTTTGCTGCATCGAAAGAGTTATTGATCCCAATTCAAACTGAGTACTACGCACTCGAAGGTTTATCACAACTTCTTGAAACTTATGGTGTTGTAAAGAAGCGGCTAAACCCAACACTCAATCTCTCAACAATTGTCTTAACGATGTTTGATTCACGCACACGTCTATCTAATGATGTTGCAGCAAATGTTCGCTCACATTTCCCTAATGAATTAATTGATATCCCTATCCCACGTGCTGTGCGCGTATCAGAGGCACCTTCTTATAACCAGACAGTAATGACATACGACCCACTTTCTCCCGGCGCCATTGCTTATATGCAGGTTGCACGCGAAATTGCAGAGCGCGGAAAAGTGAAAGATGAAGTTGTCTTTGATTCCAATGTTGTCAGCATTAATTACAAAGGTGGAATCGCATAATGGCAGTAAAGCGCGGTGGTCTTGGAACCAATTTAGATTCATTGATCCCAACTTCCCTCACAGTTGCTGGCACAGAAGTTGCACAACAGAATGAAGTTCCTATTAATCAGATTTCTCCCAACCCGCGTCAACCTCGTACAGTCTTTGATGAAACAGCGTTAAACGAACTCACTGCATCGATAAAAGCTGTTGGTATTTTGCAACCTCCCGTTGTTCGCAAAGTTTCAGATAATAAATATGAACTCATTATGGGAGAGCGACGTTTTCGCGCAGCAAAAGCTGCTGGCCTAACATCTATCCCAGTCATTATTCGCCAAACTCCCGATAATGAACTTCTGCGCGATGCACTCATTGAAAATATTCACCGCAGCAATCTCAATCCACTTGAAGAAGGTGCTGCATACGCGCAATTACTTTCAGATTTTGGCTGCACTCATGATGAACTCGCACTTAAACTTGGTCGCTCACGCCCCCTTATCTCTAACACAATTCGACTTCTTAACCTGCCTGATTCAGCACAACGCAAAGTTGCAGCCGGAATTCTGTCTGCAGGACATGCACGCGCTCTACTAGGACTTACTGACGCAGCCGAGATTGAAAAGCTCGCATCTCGCATCGTCGCCGAAGGTTTATCTGTGCGTGCAGTTGAAGAGATCATTGCAACAATGAAACCATCAACAAAAGCAAGTAAGAAATCTGCAGTAAAAGGCGTTTCTGGCGCCGGACTTGCAGCCGCGGAATTGCTGAGTGATTACCTCGATACACGTGTTAGCGTTGAAAACAGTAAAGGCAAAGGCAAGATTGTTATTGAATTTGCGGGCAATGAAGATTTACAACGTATAGTTGATTTAATCGAAGGAAAGTAAGACCACAATTAATTCACAATAGAATTAATTTAAGGCTGTACCGCGGCGCTGCATCTCTTGCTTGATAACCCCACCGAGAGCCTTCACGCCTTCACGGATTCGCTCTGGTGTTGGGTGGCAATAAGAAAGTCGCATCGACCAAGAACCAAGGCCATCTGCATAGAAAGCGTTGCCGGGAACGTAAGCAACCTTGGCCACAATCGCCTTTGGCATTAAAGCTTTTGTATCAATCTCTGCAGGAAGGTTGACCCACACATAGAAACCACCACCAGGATTTGTCCATGTGGCCTCTGATGGGAAATATTCTTCAAGTGATTCAAGCATCGCATCGCGGCGCACCTTATAAAGTTCACAGAAGCTTGCAATCTGATCACGCCACGGTTGATCCGCTAAATAACTAGAGATAGTCAATTGTGTGAAGTTGGATGGACAGAGAATCGATGACTCAGAGGCAATCACTAATTTATCTTTAAGTGATTGTGGAACTAGCGCCCAGCCCACACGAAGACCAGATGCGATTGTCTTTGAGAAAGAACCCAAATAAATAACATTTTCGGAATCTTCAGCACGCATTGCATTTGGTGATGGCTTATCAAAACCAAGCAAACCATAAGGGTTATCTTCCACGACAAAGATTTCAGCTTCGCGGCAGATAGTTAAGATTTCAGTGCGGCGATCTGCAGGAAGACAGACACCTGTTGGATTTTGGTAATTAGGAATCAGATAGAGAAACTTAATTTTGCGGCCAGCTGCACGAACACTCTTGATTGCAGCGCGAAGAGAGTCAGGAATCAACCCATCTTGATCCATCTCAACATGCACAACTGATGCTTCATATTGGCGGAATGTTCCAAGCGCTCCCACATAAGAAGGTGCTTCGACAAGAACAACATCACCTGGATCGATAAAGATACGAGAAATAAGGTCGAGCGCTTGCTGTGAGCCAGTTGTCACAACAATGTCGTCAGGGTTGGCACGAATTCCTTCGAGCGCCATCACATCGCAGATTTGTTCGCGAAGTTTCGGATGTCCTTGACCGCTTCCATATTGCAGAGCTTCCGAACCATTGGTGAGAATGAGTTCGTTAACAACTCCAGCCATCATCTCCATTGGAAGTGCTGAAAGATTTGGCATTCCACCCGCGAGTGAGACGATTTCTGGGCGTGATGCAACAGCAAAGAGCGAGCGGATTTCAGAAGGCAACATTCCGACGGCTCGCGTAGCAAATCTCTTTTCAAGATTTTGTGGAGCACCAGTTTGATAGCGGATTGAAATGTCGGACATAAGGAGAAGTCTCCCACAAACCTTTAGAAGGTGGTGCGCCGATTATCGACGAATACCAGCGTTACGAAGGTCAGAGATTCGAAGAGTTCCAGTCTTTGCATCATCTTCAGCCGATAAATAGAGGCGTTGTATCGCGATGATAAAACTTTCGGCGACGGTATCTCTG
>CAIMXQ010000131.1 GCA_903845465.1 uncultured Actinomycetes bacterium | reverse complement strand
GGACTTTTAATCCGTGGGTCGACAGTTCGAGCCTGTCTGGGCCCACTTATTTCAAGTAAGCCAATACAAACCATTTACACATTCATGGGCTGCAACTACCTTCATCCTTAAGGCCGACCTTCGGCCAGGAGAGTAGAAAATAAATGGCTGACGATAAGGCAGAGGTAACACGTCTAATCAATCTTTACATTGATGGAGCAGGCAAGGGCAACCGAGAACAACTAGATGAAGCTTTTCATTCAAGCGCACGTTGGTTCGGCACAATGGGCGGAACTGACTACGACATGGATAAGCAAGGTTTTATTGATTTGATGGTTGGTCAGCCTGGAGATGGTGGCAATTTGGTTGCAAAGATCACCGATATTCAAATCGACGGTACTGCAGCTATTGCAACTGTTAAAGAAGAAGGCTTCTGGGGAATCTACGCATTTACAGATTACTTCAGCCTTTCAATTCTTGATGGCCGCTGGCAAATTACTAATAAGACATTTGCTAATACCGGCGTAGCAAGCGCATAAATTATTGTGTAATTGGTCTTATCTAAACGATAAGTAAGTGGGTCAATCAATACTCACTTACTTATCGTTTTCTTTTTCTAGCTCGTCTAGGTTTGGCCGCGGAATTTGTGGGCGGTCGCCTCGAGCAAAGCGTCGATACATATAGATAGCAACGCCTGCAAAGAATGGCCATTCAAAGGTATAGACCCAAGCACGCCAGTGACCGTCGTGCGCGCGCTGCCATTCAAACCATCCAGCCCACATACAAAATGGAATCACTACAGCTAGACCTGCCAGAAAGTATCGCTTCTGCTTGATTGACATCGGCCTTAAATCTTCACCATCTTTGACCCAGTCTGGTGCTTCAAATTCTTTCTCAACCATTGTGGGCAGCTCTTTCGGCAGCGATCTCTGCATCAATTTCTACAGATTTTCTCTCTTCAGATTTAATCCAGTGATAAACGGCGAATGACATCCAGATACTGTCGATGATCATTGCCCCAGACCACATTAACGAACCGCCACGACGTTGATCATTGAGGGAATACATATCGTTGTAGAGAGAACCGCGACTGACATAGATAAAAAATCCCGTAAGCGTTTCGGGAACCATCATAAGAAAGAGTGAGATGACCGCAATTGCAGGTGTGACTCTCCGATTTATCAATGTGCGATCAAGGAGGTTGTAGTAGAAGAGATAGGGCAAGGCTATGTAGAGCGGTACTTCTAGATATTTATGTGCCCAAGGATGTTCCATAATAAATAGGTGAGGACCAGGAAGGTGCACGCCAATCATGAGCGCTGCATAACTCACCCAGCTAACAATAGGCTGGGTAAGCGCATGAAAGATTTTCCCAGATGGACGAAAGTTTGTTGGAGTGCCGAGAACTAAGAGGGGGCCAGTCAGCATCATCATCGTGATGTGTTGAACCATATGGAGTGAGAAGTAATCCATAGCCCTCGTTCCGATAGGAGAGTTAACGACAACTGCTATCGAAGCGATGCCACTAAAGAAGTACATTTTCTGCTTGCGTGAGGCATCGCCGAATCTGTGAAATAGATATGTAACGGCTGCGAGCGGAAGCACGATTTCGGGCGCAACTTGCCAAGAACTCATGATGTTAAATGCCTCGCGATGCATCTCCATAGCCCACGAGGCTAGCCCTCAAATCTCTCAAGCGATACAACCAAATGAGAATTAACCCTCATAAGTCCTTGTGTCTTCTATGAGTCGGCGTACCATGCTTTTAACTCAGCGGAGAGTCGGGGTTTTGAATGAATAAGCGAATAATCGCTGCACTTGCCACAGTCGTACTAGGTTTCGGTGTTATCGCCGGGATCGCAACGTATGTCGCTGCGGCAAAGAATGATCCAGGAGTCGTCGTCGCCCAAAAGGCAGATTCTTATACGGCCCCTGATGGCAAGGTTTATCCGCATGTAACACTCTCACTCAATGTTTATCCTGATAGCAATTTTGGTGGCCAACATGGTGCGGGTGGTGGCGCACATCCTGACTACGTTAGCTATAGCGCTGGTGGCCCAAATGGTGAAGTACTTTCCGGAGCGGGATCTGGTTCTAATTTTCAAGTCCCAGCACATACCGCAGTAACAATCACAATTTATCAATATGACTCAGGTGCGAACATCACAAATGACTTCTTTGCACATGTTCACGGAACAGTCGGTGGAACTGCAACCTTTGTACAACGATGGGATACAAAGGCGAAAGTAAATGCAGTCGCAGAACAACAGATCACTGATATTCCTAAAGATCAGGTAGGCCATACATTTACTCTCCATGGGCTTTCCAATGGTAAGACTCAACTATTTGTCAGTGTTCCGTTGATGAAAAATAGTGATGATGAAGTAAGTGCTGCTGCTGATAAGGGCGGCTATACACAATTCCCAACAAAGACAACATTCACATTTATCACTGGCGATGCTGGTGAGTATGTATGGAACTGCGAGTTCCCATGTGGTGACGGAACTATCGCCCGATTCGGTGCAGCGATGTCAACCATGAG
>CAIMXQ010000130.1 GCA_903845465.1 uncultured Actinomycetes bacterium | reverse complement strand
TGCCTGCCATAAGCGTTATCGCGCAGATCATTTAGAGGAAGCATATGAAGCAAAGCATGGAAAGGCGCCAGCATCTCTTGCAGATATGAACTGCCCTGCCTGCGGAAATAAAGGTCAATTCACAACACCGAAGCAGTTCTCAGGTCTGCTCAAGACATTCCTCGGACCAGTCGAAGATGAATCTGGTCTTGCCTATCTTCGCCCCGAAACAGCGCAAGGAATCTTCATCAACTTTGATCAAGTAATGACAACTTCACGTAAGAAGCCACCTTTTGGTATTGGTCAGATCGGAAAATCTTTCCGTAATGAAATTACTCCTGGAAACTTCATCTTCCGTACTCGTGAATTCGAACAGATGGAGATGGAATTTTTCGTAGTTCCGGGAACCGATGAAGAGTGGCATCAATATTGGATTGATACTCGTATGGCCTGGTATCTAGATCTTGGAATTAATCCAGATCGTCTTCGTATCTACGATCATCCAAAAGAGAAGTTGTCGCACTATTCAAAGCGCACCGCAGATATTGAATATAAATTTGAATTTAACGGCACCGAATGGGGCGAGCTCGAGGGAATTGCAAACCGTACAGACTTCGACCTGAAAGCTCACTCTGCTGCATCTGGTAAAGATCTCTCATACTTCGATCAAGAGAAGAACGAACGCTGGACACCTTTTGTTATCGAACCTGCAGCTGGCGTAGACCGTTGCACGCTCACATTTATGATGGATGCATACACAGAAGATGAAGCCCCAAATGCTAAGGGCGAGATGGAGAAACGCGCTGTGATGAAGTTCGATCACCGCTTAGCCCCAGTAAAGGCTGCTGTTCTTCCACTCTCACGTAATGCAGATTTGTCACCAAAGGCACGCGATCTCGCTGCGCAATTGCGCAAGAATTGGAATATCGATTTCGATGATTCTGGTGCAATCGGTCGTCGCTACCGTCGCCAAGATGAAATCGGTACTCCGTATTGCATCACGATCGACTTCGAAACTTTGGAAGATCAAGCAGTCACAATCCGCGATCGCGACACAATGGCGCAAGAGCGCATCGGTATCGATCAAGTAGAAGCATGGCTAGCTCCACGTCTACTCGGCTGCTAGCTCCACTGCAGCTTCCACTTAAAGATGGGCTCCATCTCGTAGACCCACCTGTTGTTCTTGCACCAATGGCAGGAATCACCAACGCCGCTTTTCGAATGCTCTGTCGCGAACAAGGTGCGGGTCTCTTTGTCTCTGAGATGGTCACAGCGCGCGCGCTTTTAGAACGCATTCCCGAAACGCTGCGCATGATCGAACCAGGTGCAGGTGAATGGCCACGATCTGTGCAGTTATATAGCGTCGATCCTCATCACATGGGTGAAGCAGTCAAGATGATCGGCCGCGAAAATTTAGCTGACCACATCGATATGAACTTTGGTTGCCCTGTTCCAAAAGTTACTCGCAAAGGCGGGGGAGCAGCGCTTCCTTTCAAACGTAATTTATTTCGCGAAATTGTAAAAGCGGCAGTTGATAACGCAAAGCCATATGGAATTCCTGTCACTGTAAAGATGCGTATCGGTATTGATACCGATCACCATACTTATTTAGAGGCAGCAAAATCAGCAGCTGATTTAGGTGTTGCCTGGGTTGCGCTACATGCACGCACCGCACAACAAATGTATGAAGGCAAAGCAGATTGGTCTGCGATTAAAAATCTTGTAGAACATTTGAAACCAACAGGAGTACCCGTTTTAGGTAATGGCGATATCTGGTCTGGCGCAGATGGTGTTGAAATGGTGCGCCAAGCGGGGTGCGCAGGCGTTGTAGTTGGACGTGGATGTCTCGGCCGTCCGTGGTTATTCGCAGATCTCGTCGATGCATTTAATGGTGGAGATAAGCGCATACTTCCTACACTTCACGAAGTCAGCGAAGTCATGTATCGCCACGGCGAATTAATCGTTGATTACTTTGAATCCGAAGACCGCGGATGCCGCGACTTACGAAAACATATGGCTTGGTATCTCAAAGGTTTCCGTGTTCCATCAGAGCTGCGTCGCCAATTTGGCATGGTTGCATCTCTCAAAGAACTACGTTCGTTACTTGATCAACTCGACGATCAGCCATATCCAGTCGAAATTGGCGATAAACCGCGTGGTCGCACCAGTAGTGGACGCCCACCAACTCTGCCCGATGGATGGCTCAATGATCCCGACGAGATGATTCATCTCGATGTTGAAGATATGTTCTCGGGCGGCTGATGTTTAAATTAATTCGGCGCGCTATTTCGTTGGTGCTTGCGATTGTTGTCATCATTCCAACGTATGCGCTCTTTGTGACATGGAATTCTGCACACAACCCTCCATTTCGTACTAAGGCAGAAGTCATCGTTGTTCCTGGCGCATCTCAACTCAATGGAGTTCCGAGCGAGGTTCTACTTGCGCGACTTGAAGAGGCAAAGCGCATTAAAGATTTAGGGTATGCGCCGCTGATTATCACAGTGGGCTCAAGCGCACCGGGTGATCGCACCACAGAGGCGGCATCAGGAAAATATTGGTTAATTCACCATGGAATTTCTAAAGCACAAGTGATTGCGATTCCAGTCGGTCGCGATACTCAGAGCCAAACTCAGGAATACGTCAAGGTAATGAAAGCTCGCAAGATATATAACGTCATCATTGCAACAGATGCCTATCACTGTCACCGTGCGATGACGATGGCAAATGATTTAGGTGCGATCGCCACGTGCTCGCCTGCGCAGACTGGGCCAAATGCACTTGTGAATTCGCATTATCGATATCTCATACGAGAAGCGGGGGCATACCTTGCCTACATCACGCTAGGTCGTAGAGGAATTCATATCTCAGACCATCTGACCAATAACCAACTTGTAAGGTATGTGCATGGCATCGTCCGTTAAGGGTTACACCGAGAGCGATCAGGAACGCTTCCTTGACGAGCCTGCTAAGCGACCAGGCCGTACCGAGTTTATGCGCGATCGCGCACGTGTGATCCACTCTGCAGCGCTTCGACGATTAGCTGCCAAGACCCAAGTTGCTGTCCCGTGGGAGAACGATTTCCAACGCACACGTTTATCGCACTCACTTGAATGTGCACAGATTGGCCGCGAGCTCGGTGAATCACTCGGTGCAGATCCCGATCTTCTTGAGACCGCATGTCTGTCTCATGACATGGGCCATCCACCATTTGGTCACAATGGAGAAGAAGCACTTGCAGAAGTTGCAGCACCATGTGGTGGCTTTGAAGGAAATGCACAATCGTTTCGATTACTTACTCGCATTGAAGCAAAGACTGTCGATAGCAACGGAAAGAGCATGGGGCTCAATCTGACACGTGCATCTCTTGATGCCGCTACGAAATATCCGTGGGCAAGTGCTGAAAACCCACGCAAATTTGGCGTCTACGATGATGATGTCGAGATCTTTAATTGGGTTCGCCAAGGCGCACCTGCAGGTCGCAAATGTATCGAAGCGCAGATTATGGATTGGTCCGATGATTGCGCATATTCAGTTCATGATTTTGAAGATGCAATTTTTGCTGGGCAAGTAACTGTGAATAATTTCGATAACGATTTCGACATTCTCTATGCAGAGATGACCAATACCTATGGAAGCGATGCAACGAAAGATGAAGCTGCGGCAGCGCTAACTCGGCTTCAACAATTATCGTGTTGGCCTATTGATTTTGATCGAAGTCATAGATCGCTTGCGCGATTAAAAGATACAGCCTCACAACTCATTGGACGTTTTGTCCTGTCGGCAGAACTTGAAACTCGCAAAGTGCATGGCGATGGCCCGCTTACTCGTTACAGCGCAAACCTCGAAATTCCACGCGATCAGAAGATTGAGGTCGATTTCCTTAAATCCATAGCTGGCTATTACCTTATTAGCGCATCAGCATCGCAAGAGCGTTATGCAAAGCAGCAGATTGTGATTCACGAACTTGTCGAGATGCTTTTTACCGCTGCCCCTAAAGAGTTGGACCCAATCTTCGAAGATGATTGGAAAGTTGCCACCACCGATGCGCAGCGACTTCGCGTCGTCGTTGATCAAATTTCCAGCCTGACTGATCCTGGCGCATATGCGCTCCATGCGCATCTTTCAAAGCGTCGATAAGGTAGGAACATGAGCGGTCGCATTAAGGCAGATGACATCGTCTATGTGCGCGAGCATGCACATATCGATGAAGTCGTTACTGCAGCAGGCGTTGCTCTCAAGAATGCTGGCGGAGGACAGAAGAAAGGTCTCTGCCCATTTCACGATGAGAAATCACCTTCATTTCACGTAACACCTTCGAAGAATTACTACCACTGCTTTGGTTGTGGTGCCGGCGGCGATGTCATTGATTTTGTGATGAAGACTGATCATCTTTCATTTACCGAAACTATCGAACGCCTTGCATCGCAGATTGGTTACACGCTTCGCTACGAAGAAGGTGGCCCGACTCAGCCAACATCAAAGCGCTCACGTCTCTATGCAGCCAATCTCGCAGCTGCGCAGTTCTATCAAGAGTTACTCAATACATCCCCTGATGCAGCACATGGCCGCGATCTCTTAACAAAGCGTGGATTTGATAAAGCGGCCTGCGATTCATTTGGAGTTGGATATGCGCCCAATGGTTGGGATGGATTAACGAAACATCTTCGCGCCGCAGGATTTACTATTGAAGAGTTAGAAGAAGCAGGTTTATCCAAGATGGGCGAACGCGGGCCGATTGATAAGTTCCGCAATCGCGTGATGTGGCCGATTAAAGATATCTCTGGAGACATTATCGGATTCGGTGCACGTAAATTGGCAAGTGATGAAGAAGATCAAGGGCCTAAATATCTCAATACTTCTGAAACTCCGATCTACAAGAAGTCTCAAGTGCTCTATGGGCTCGATATGGCGAAGAAAGATATTGCCAAGAGTCGTCAAGTAGTTGTCGTTGAAGGTTACACCGATGTGATGGCTTGTCACCTTGCAGGAATTACCACTGCAGTGGCAACCTGCGGAACAGCTTTTGGAGATGACCATATTCGTATTATTCGTCGCTTGCTGATGGATGCCGATACATTCCGTGGCGAAGTAATCTTTACATTCGATGGCGATGCAGCTGGACAGAAAGCTGCGATGAAAGCATTTGGAGATGACCAGAAATTTGTGACACAGACATTCGTTGCAGTCGAATCTGATGGCCTTGATCCATGCGATCTTCGCCAACATAAAGGCGATTTAGCCCTTCGTGATCTGATTGCAAAGCGCGTTCCACTCTTTGAATTCGCCATTCGTACCGAGCTGAAGAAGCATGATTTAACAACTGCCGAAGGTCGCGTTAATGCGCTCAATACTGCAGCTCCATTGGTTGCAGCGATTCGCGATAAATCACTTCGCCCTGAATACATTAAATCGTTATCTGGATGGCTCGGTACCGAAACAGAAGTTGTTACAGCCGCCGTCAATACTGCGTTAAAGAAGGTAGTAACAACTGCCGAACCACTTGAGGCACAGACAACAGATACTGCGTGGCGACCAAATCCAACCGAACCAACTCTGATGCTCGAACGCGAAGTCCTGAAGGCGAAGCTTCAGATGTCAGGACTAGTTCTGGATTGGAAAACTATTGAAGATGATGCATTTACGCATCCTGCATATCGCGAGCTGCGACGAATTATCGATACATTCGGAACTGAACCAGCACTTCTTGAAAATGTGACCGATGAACGAATGCGTCAATTATTCACCGAACTCTCGGTCGAGCCAGTACGTACCGATGGCGCAGTATCTGAGAAATATGTATCAAGTATCGTCGCGCGACTTCGCGAAGTGTTGGTAAGTCGCAAAATTGCAGATCTCAAATCAAGTTTGCAGCGACTCAATCCGGTCGAAAATGAGGCCCAATACAACGCAGCCTTCGCAGATTTGGTAGCGCTTGAAACCCAGAAGCGTGGGCTCCACGAACTATCTATATCCTCGCTATAAATCTTCGGTTTTGGCAGGGAACTTCGCCTGCGGTAGAGTTTGCGCTTACATTCCCTGATAGCTCAACGGCAGAGCAGTCGACTGTTAATCGACAGGTTCTTGGTTCGAATCCAAGTCAGGGAGCCAGCACCAATATTCACCCGGCTCTCCGACCTTCATCATGCAAATCTCAGGTTTGAGTCTTAATCTCATCCAATGAATTCTTTGCAGAGCATTTCTCGCGGGGCAGTTTCTTCCTGGCGAACTCAACCCAATGGCCAACGACTTCTGCGCTTCTTCCTTGGAGCGACATGGGCTTATGCGGGCTGGGATAAGGCGAGTGATCCTGGGTTTCTGACAAAAGGTGCACCGACATATATCGGGTCGCAGTTAGCTGCTTATGCACAAAGTTCACCGCTTGGACCAATTCTCAATCACGCGGTCGAACATGCCGGGATTGTTGGAGTCTTTGTCATGCTCTCTGAATTTGCAATTGGTTTTGCGACTTTGCTGAACGTTGCCCCTGCATCGGCCGCTTTTGGCGGTTTTGCAATGGCTACTGGTTTATGGCTCTCCAGTTCTTTCCACACATCTCCATACTTCTTAGCAAGCGATAGCGCCTACGCAATATTGTGGCTCGCTTATCTTCTACACATGATTGGAAAACGTAAAATGCCTTCAGTAAATATCGAACGTCGCGGCGTGATTCGCACGGGCGCCATCGGAGCAATTGCACTCGTTGCATCTTTTGCCGGCCGAGCATTTCCTAAAGCAGTAGCATCATCATCTTCTGCGAAATCAACGTCGAAAGGTACAAAGGGTCAGATCATCAAGCTTGCTGACCTACCGATAGGTGGCACCTTCAACTTTATACATTCAACACAAGGTGTTCCATCGATTCTCTTTCGCACCAAAGTTGGAGTATTTGCATACTCAGCAATCTGTACACACCAAGGTTGCACCGTTAATTACGACAAAGCATCCAAGCAACTTATCTGTCCATGCCATGGCGCTGCCTACGATCCTGCCAATGGAGCAAAGGTCCTTGGGGGGCCAACAAATACTCCGCTCGGCAAAATCAAGGTAAAGGTCACTGGCGCTTGGGTAGTCGAGGCTTAAATGAACTCAAAAGCAACTAACAGAAAAATCTCAGCAACAGTGGGCAGAATCCTTCCTATGAAGAATTTTAAAGTAGTCACAGCCTTCGTAATTGGCGCAGCAGTGGCAGGCACAATCGCTACAGCAGCAACAACAACTCCTGTCGGATCAATCAAAGCGTGTGCAGATAACCGAACTCAGGCGCTCTATCTCTCAAGCACCGGCACTTGTTCAGCATCTCGCACTCTGGTCGAACTCGGCGGAACAGGGATGAATACCAAGGCAATTGCATCACTTGTAACACCATCAGTTGTCTCAATCTCTGTAACGACATCTTCAGGTGGCGCAACAGGATCTGGCTCTATCTACAAGACAAGCTCTTCCTCCAGTTACATCATCACAAATAACCATGTGGTAAATACTTCAGGACAAGCGGCAACCATTAAGGTCGAACTCTCTAACGGAGATCAATATCCGGCAACAATCGTTGGTCAAGATCCAGGGTATGACATCGCAGTTCTTCAGATTCAGCTCGGTAATTTGCCAGTAGTCGCAATTGGTGACTCAACCAAGGTCAGCGTTGGCGATCCAGTTCTTGCAATCGGTTCACCACTTGGCCTTGCCAGTACAGTGACAAGCGGAATTATCTCAGCGCTTAACCGTCCAGTTTCAACCGGAACAGTTGATGCACAGTCTTATGTCGATGCAATTCAGACAGATGCGGCGATTAATCCTGGCAACTCTGGTGGCGCGCTTATTGATGCGCAAGGTCGCATCATCGGCGTTAACTCAGCGATTGCAACTCTCTCAAGTGGATCAACCAGCGGCAGCATCGGCCTTGGATTCTCAATTCCTATCAACGAGGCAAAGCGCGTAATTGATGAAATTATTTCTACCGGAAAGTCAACGCGCCCTGTTCTTGGAGTCTTCTTCGATACAACATTTACCGGCGAAGGAGCCAAGATCGGAAAGCTCAGCCCCGGTGAAGGAGCCGAGAAGGCAGGAATCCCAGTTGGTGCGATTATTCGAAGCATTGATGGCATCAAGATTCCTAATACAGATACCGCAATTGTTCGCATCCGTTCATATGCACCGGGTTCAACTGTCACAGTTGTCGTAGATCTACCTGGCGGCGGCAGCAAGACTTTCAAGGTCACCTTGGGGTCAGCACCAGCTCTCTAATTACTCGAAAAGCAATGTACCCGTTACACGTAGGTAATATGTAACGGGTACATTTGCGTCATGGCTCTATTTACATTGCAGGTTTCTCTTCCCGATCGTCCCGGCTCACTCGGCATGCTTGCATCTGCGATTGGTTCTGCTGGTGCGGATATTCGCGGACTTGAGGTTCTTAAGAGTGAAGATGGAATTGTGTACGACAAGATTGCTGTTGCTGTTCCTGGAACTGATCCATCAGATCTTGTTGAAATTCTCAATTCAATCGGCGGAGTCGAAGTACTTTCTATTGAACCGCTTACTTAATAACGCGAAGCGCTTGCCCCAGAACTTGGCAGCGATGTAAAGAATCGTGGTCTCTTAAAACCATGTGATTCAAAAGCTGCAGTAATTGCATCACGAACCTTAGAAATATCTTCGGCCTTAATAAGAGCGATTGCACTTCCACCGAATCCGCCACCGACCATACGCGAACCTATTGCGCCTGCTTCAAGAGATGCAGCAACTGCCACGTCGAGTTCGGGGCATGAGACTGCGTAATCATCACGTAACGAGATATGAGATTCGTTGATGAGTTTTCCCAGCGCTTCAAAATCTGATGAGCGAAGTGCTTTCACTGCATCCAGTACCCGAGCGATTTCAGTCACCGCATGTCGAGCGCGCATAAATTCGGTAGCAGTGATCTTGTCGCGGTTGGATTCAAGAACTTCAAGAGAGAGATGACGCATCGATGGAATATTAAGTTTGGCTGCAACAGATTCACACGCTGCTCTGCGTTCGGCATAGCCACCATCGACTAGAGCATGGTGCGCCTGAGTATCGATAATGAGAAGCTCAAGGCCAGCATCTGCAACGCTAAAAGGTACGGATTCAGTTGATAAGTCGCGGCAATCGAGCAGAAGTGCAGCTCCCGCCTTTGCCATCAGAGAAACAGATTGATCCATGATGCCGCATGGCACTCCAACATAATTATTCTCAGCCTTTTGAGTGGCTCGCGCTAACTCTTCGAGTGATTGATTGAGGGTAAAGAGTTCGTTAAGACCTACCGCCACTGAACATTCAAGGGCCGCCGATGATGAGAGTCCGGCGCCTGCTGGAACGCTTCCATCTACCAAGATATCTACGCCAGTTGTAATCCCTAAACTCCAGAGAACTCCAAGGACATATTTCTCCCAGTCTCCCTTGCTTCCGGGTTTTACATCGTGGATATCGATACTGAAAATTTTCTCTTTACGTTGGTGCGATGCGATGCGTACTAATCCGTCAGGACGAGATGCGATTGCTGCATAGGTGCGGTCTGCAATCGCAAAGGGGAGAACAAATCCTTCGCTGTAATCGATATGTTCGCCGATGAGATTGACGCGACCTGGAGCCTCTGAAATTACCTCTGGTTTACGTCCGAAGAGCTCTTCGAAATTTCGGGCAAGCGAAGCCATCTCTTTTAGAGCTTTACATCTTTAAGTTGTTGCGCAGATTGTTCGGGTTTCATATCCATAATAAAGGCTCCCATTGCAGATTCTGAGCCCGCTAAGTACTTGAGTTTGCCCGGAGCGCGACGCACGCTTGTGATCTGCCAGTGAAGGCGAAGAAGATCGCGTCCTTCGCGAACTGGCGCCTGATGCCATGCCGCGATGTAGGCCATATCAATACCGAATACGCCATCAAGTCGTTTCATCACTTCGATAGCGATTGACGGAAATGAATCACATGCAGCTGGTGAAAGTTGAGTCAGATCTGCTACCGGCTGAAGTGGAACTACGTGAATTTCAAATGGATAGCGCGATGCATAGGGAGTGTAGGCGACCCAATGTTCGTTACGAGCAATGATGCGCACCCCATCGCGAAGTTCGCGAGCAAGAATGTCATCGAAGAGAACACGACCAGTCTTGGCATGGTGTTCGCGTGCGACTGCAAGCATCTTTGCAACGCGAGGTGGGATATATGAATATGCATATATCTGGCCGTGAGGGTGCGCCAGGGTTACGCCGATTTCTTCTCCACGATTTTCAAAGGGTGCAACATGCGCGATATAGGGAAGTTGCGAAAGATCTGCTGTGCGATCGCGCCATGCTTCGAGAAGGGTACGTACGCGTTGTGGAGTTAAAGATTTGAAATCCCCACCGTGATCGGCTGTAAAACAGATCACTTCGCACTTACCTGCAGCAACACCTTCATCGGTATCTGAACCGACCAGATCAGGAAGTGCAAAATCACCTTGGGGTGGACGCAGGGAAGGAGAACGGTTATCAAAGACAACTACTTCAAAATCATTTTCAGGTATTTCGGTTAGAAGTTCGCCGGTTGTGGGGCAGAGCGGACAGAGTTCTTTAGGTGGCAAGAAGATTCGACCTTGGCGATGAGCTGCCATAGCAACCCATTCGTTGAGTAATGGATCGAGGCGAAGTTCCCCGATTCCTGGTTGTTCTTCTTCGGGACGTTGATCTGCAGCAGTTCGAGTCTGTCCGGCAGTGTCGTAATAGCGAATCGTGCGGCCATCATTCATGGTGCGGCTAGTGCGCACGATTCCAGCTGAAAGTTCGACGATCTCGTCCATAGTGCGCTTACTCTATCGTGCACTAGACCCAGTTAAGGGTGCGTTCTATCGCTTTCTTCCATCCTGAATATCCCACTGCGCGATTTTCTGCAGTCGTTGTTGGAGTCCAACGACGAGATTGCTTCCACTGCTTCTTCAACTCATCGGTGTTCTTCCAAAATCCAACTGCAAGTCCTGCAGCATAAGCAGCACCAAGCGCAGTGGTTTCAGTTATTAATGGGCGCGTGATATCGATTCCCATGATGTCTGCCTGCATCTGCATACATAGTGAATTTGAGGTAATTCCACCATCAACGCGCATCTCGGTCATCGGTACTCCGCTATCGGCAACCATTGCATCCATCACATCGCGAGTTTGATAGCAGATTGCTTCAAGGGCTGCACGTGCTAGATGCGCTTTGTTTGCAGCTCGCGTTAATCCCACAATGACGCCTCGAGCGTCACTTCGCCAATACGGTGCAAATAGCCCAGAGAATGCAGGCACAAAATAGACGCCAGCTGTGTCAGTAACAGTCGATGCAAGATTTTCCGTCTCTGCTGCATTGGAAATAATTCCAAGTTGATCACGCAACCATTGGATGGCAGAGCCTGTTACTGCAACCGAACCTTCGAGCGCATACATTGCAGGTTGATCGCCGAATTTGTAGCAGAGAGTTGAGAGCAGGCCATTCTTTGAGCGGACTATCTCTGTTCCAGTATTGAGCAGGGCAAAGTTGCCGGTGCCATATGTGGTCTTCGATTCGCCGCGCCCGAAACAGACTTGACCGACCATCGCTGCATGTTGATCGCCAAGAATCCCAGCGATTGGAACTGCAGAGCCAAATGGGCCATGCGGATCTGTCGATGCATATATTTCTGATGATGATTTAATTTCGGGAAGCACTGAACGAGGAACACCAAAGAACCCAAGCAGCTCCTCATCCCATTGCAAAGTCTCGAGGTTCATCAGCAATGTACGGCTGGCATTGGTGACATCGGTGTAATGAACTCCGCCTTGCGTCCCACCCGATAGATTCCATAGAAGCCACGAATCAACAGTTCCAAAGCGTGCGCTTCCCGTAGCAATTGCATCTTTAACTGGCTTTGAATTTTCAATGAGCCAGTGCATCTTGCTTCCAGAGAAGTACGGAGCAACAGGAAGGCCTGATTTATAGGTAATTGTTGCGGTGGCAGCAGGTGCAAAGGTAGATAAATATTCGGCAGTGCGAGTGTCCTGCCAGACGATTGCGTTATGTAGAGGATGTCCTGTTGCTACATCCCATGCGACTGTAGTTTCGCGCTGGTTGGTGATTCCAATAGCTACTAAATCTGAGCCCAAAATATCGGCTTGCTTCAAGGCTCCCGCAATCACCTCTTTAGTGCGATCCCAAATTTCTGCGGCATCATGTTCGACCCAACCGGCTTGCGGAAGTATCTGTCGATGTTCAAGTTGATGCTGGCCAACGACTTTACCTTCGCCATCGAAGATCATGAAACGTGTACTACTTGTTCCCTGGTCCAAACTTCCGATGTATGCCATATGCTTAAGCCTACTCAAAAGCCGTACTACAACTCAAGAGCAACTAGGAACCGGTACCCCTTCAACAATGTTTTCGTCACAGCTCAATCCTCAACAACGTGCCGATGCATTGTCATCCCTTGCTACAGAAGAGTTCGACATTCTCATTATCGGTGGCGGAGTAAATGGTGTGGGTGCAGCCCTTGATGCAGTTACGCGTGGACTTAAAGTTGCACTTGTCGAAGCGCAAGATATTGCGTCAGGTACATCAAGTCGCTCAAGCAAATTGATTCATGGTGGGCTTCGCTACCTCGAACAATATGACTTCAAACTAGTGCGCGAAGCGCTACGCGAACGCGAGCTCATGGTCTCTACACAATGCCCACATTTGGTAAAACCAGTCAGTTTTCTCTATCCCCTTACCGAAAAGGTAAAGGAACGAACATACGTTGGCGCAGGACTTGCGCTCTATGACGCACTCCGTGGAATGAAACGTGCACTTCCATCTCATAAACACTTAACCGGAAAAACTATTGGACAGATTTCTCCATCACTTCGTCAGGACATCATCACCGGAGCAATTCGTTACTTTGATGCTCAGGTCGACGATGCGCGCCACACCATGATGATTGCTCGTACTGCAGCAAGACACGGAGCAGTAATAGCGACCCAAATACGTGTAGATGATCTGATTCGAAATGGGAAGCGAGTTATCGGAGTTATTGCAACCGATACCACCACAAATAAAGAAATAAAGATTTCAGCTAAGGCGACAATCATGTGCGCGGGCGTCTGGAGCGATGAACTTCATGCACGGTTCGGTCTCACGCCGGGCTACACGGTTGCGATGTCAAAGGGCGTCCACATTGTGCTTCCAGGCGATTCCATTAAGTCTAAAGATGGAATAATTCTCAAGACTCCCGTTTCGGTTCTCTTCTTGATTCCTTGGGGAGATAAGTGGATTGTCGGTACGACTGATACTCCTTACGATGGTGATCGAACTAAGCCACTTGCAACCCAAGAAGATGTGCAATACATCTTGGACCAAGCCAACCGAGTACTTGAACCAAAGATTAAGGCCGAAGACATCATTGGAGTATTTGCAGGCCTTCGACCGCTCGTTGCCAATAAGACTGGATCTGCGACAACAAAACTCTCGCGCGAGCACACCGTAGACCGCCCTGTCCCAGGTTTCGTTAGCTTGGCAGGTGGTAAATACACGACGTACCGCGTTATGGCTAAAGATGCTGTCGATTTAGCAGTGCTCGATTTACGTAAACTCGTCAGCGATTCGGTAACAGATAAGTTGCCACTCATTGGCGCGGACGGGTATTTCGCACTTGTCCAACAGACGGAAAAGATTGCAGAAAAGTATGCAGTCTCTGAAGCAACTATCACGCACTTACTTAATCGTTATGGATCACTCATTGAGGAAATTCTCGAGATCATCAATGAAGATCCTTCAATGTCCGAACGCCTCATCCCTGATTTGCCGTATATCAAAGCTGAAATTCTCCATGCAGTAACCCACGAAGGTGCACTTTCAGTAGAGGATGTACTTCTTCGACGCACTCGAATCTCTTTCGAAGATTTCTATAGTGGATCTGAAGTAGCTACCGAAGTTGCCAACATCATTGGAGGCGAACTCGGTTGGGGCGCAAGAGAACGCAACGCCTCAGTGAAATCTTTCCTTGCGGTAACAGATAAAGAAGAAGAGGCTTTACTCGAGCTCGTTAATTCCTAATTTGATTTTTGCAACTATCAACTGCAGGTTTTACTACAGGTATTTTAATCTTCGTTGGCAGGGGAGTCGGGCCTTGTTCGACAGTGAGAACAAGCGGTGTCTTTACATCGGCATGTGTTCCTGATGCGTCTTTGAAGCCGATATTGCCAGACCATGTGCCAGCAGGCATTCCTGCAATTGTTAAGGTCCAGCTTCCACTTGTTTCACGCGCAACTGTTTGGGTAACTTTTGGAGGATTCGGTGCATCGAAGTAGTACTTCACACTTCCTGTGACTACTGGTGAGCCATCTGGGCGCTTTACATCGACAGTAACCGTTACATTTTTATTCGTTGTCGTAGCAAGAAACGACGTGACGACGATTGTTGAAGTCTCGCCAACTGGCATTTGATCGGAAGGATCTGGTATCCAAGTTCCGGTGAGTAACGTTTGGAATTTCTCGGGAGCCCCGCCAAAGATATTGAGATCTACTCGAGTCCCAGGAACGCCGTATTTTGGTGCGATTCCACATGAGGTGTACTGCCACAAAGTCCAATTTGCTGAACATTGCGATGTAGTCCAGGAATGAACGAAGCAGCCGCCTTTTTTGACATTGGGCTTAGCCCCATCTTTTGCTGGATCAATTGCATATTGAGCAATCCACAATGGATAAGAGCTCAATTCCTTATCTCTCACCATCGATGCTTCTAAAAAGTGCGGGGAAGAGTAGATAAAGGGAGTGCGCCCAGTCTTCTCTCTAATTGATTGCAGAAATGTCTTAGCCCATAACGTGGCTGCGCTGCGCGAGGCATGCTTTTTACAGAGTTTTGAACTGTTCAGTTGAACACAATTATTCTCGATATCAAGTGCAATAGGCAGGTCCATAGCATTGAAGCCACCAAGAGATGCAATTCTCCAGGTGACCTTCAGAGCTTGTACTCGAGCATCTTTGATGATTGCGAAAGAAGTTGTGACATTTGGCAAGGTGGCATAGTGATAAAAACCAGTAAAGATTCCAGCTGCTTGCGCCGCTGCACGGTCACTCTTTAAATATTTAACTGCTTGTTGATCGGCATCATCTCTAGTATCAGATCCTTTTATCATCACAAATGTGATTCCAGCCGTGTGCATCTTGGCAAAATCAATCGACTTCTCATTTGGATGTTGCCAGCGGCTGATATCGATACCCGCAATCTTTCCGCCAGGTCCCACAGTAGGCATATCGGTTGCAGATGCTGGAGATTGAATTGAGAAGGCGAGAAAAACCGTAGCAGCGAACGATGCGAGCAACTTTTTCACTTTTCGACCACCACGACATTGACTGTGAAGATGTCGTAAATGGCACCTTGCAAGACAGCGCGATGGCGAAGGCGCGCCTCTTGAAAATTATGACCCGTAGCCAACTTATTACTGTCGGCAAAATCTAATGTCAGGCGTCCATTTTCAAAAGATTCGAGGCGTGCATCAAAGTAGGAAATCCAGATAACTCGGTCGCGGCTTTCGACGAGGTCAAGAACTTCATTCCACCTCTTTCGAAGATCAGAGAGAGTGAGTTCTGTATTCATGCGGTGACTTTACCGCACGAGGTTAATGACGAGGCGCTCCTAGCCATTTGAAATACTCAGCTGCCAATATCACCCGCATATTTCTACTTCTATCTGGTGAGATTGAAAGATGTTGTGCGATGCGCGCCACAATCTGTTCGACTGATTTTTCAGAGACGAAACGTACTCGTGCGATTTCTGAGTTGCTCAAACCTTGAGCCAAAAGTCGGAGGGTTTCCATTTGCACATCGCTGAGCTCTCGGGCGGTATTGATGAGAGAGGTCTCGTGTATCGATGCGTTTGCACTGATCCACGTCATACGTGATTCAGCATTAACGGCATCTAAGCTTCGGTCGAAAGTCTCAGCGATGACAGAAAGATCTGATAACGATCGCTTAAGAATAATTTGACTTCCCCGTGGGATATTTTTCTCTTGTAATCCCATCAGCCTAAAATCCGGGCATGCAGTTATAACGACGATTCCACAGTGGGGGTTTAACTTTCGAGCTTTGTTGAGAAATTTTATCGGCTCTTCGCCGGGAGGTTGAAGGTCAATCAGAATTATCTCGGGCTGCAATGAGGTGAAGAGATTTTCAGCGAGAAAGATATGTGATGCTTCGCCAACAATATTTACTCCGTGTAACCGAAGTGATGCAGAGAGTGTTGCGAGTTCAAAGGAGTCTCGATTGATGAGTAGGATTCGCCTGGGGGTTGCCTGAGTATTGTCCATATAAAATCGTAGATAAGAATTTGTTGTCTTTTCAACTAGGGATTTCCCTATATTTTACAAGATGATTTTACGAATGGCGTTGGGTATCTGCGCCGTGATCATTGAAGCTGAGATTGGCCCGCCATTTGATGCCATGAGAGCCGCCTGGTTATGAATGTATGCACCTGCTGCTGCCACCTCTGCTAAACGTTCTGTGTTATTGAGAATCTCAATGTAATTGGTAGCAACAAGTGCGCCAATTATTCCTGCAAGTACATCACCCGTTCCCGCGGTCGCCAGCCATGGAGTTGCTTTAGGAAGTGTGATGACATACCCACTTTGTGCAACAACTGTCTTTGAGCCTTTCAGTAAAACTGTGACACCGAATTCTGTAGATGCCCTAACGGCCCACGTTGCAGGATCTGCCTCAATCATCTCTGATGAGACAGAAGTATTTCTTTCGGCAAAGAGCTTGGATAATTCGCCGGCGTGAGGAGTAATGAGAGTTGGTTGGCTTAACGTTCCAGCAAGATAGAGCGCTCCGGCATCGAGAACAGTTGGCACAGTCTGACGTTTGAGCAGAACAAACCAACGGTGGCGTAAGAAAGTAGTGAAGTCGCTATATTTGCGGTGATTGATACCAGATCCAGCAAGCCATGCAGTAACGGGCCCTGGTTGGACCACTGTTTCCGGTGATTCATGCAGAACTAAATGTGCCAAGCCAGATGAGCTATGAAATCTCGCCATTCCGATTCCGGTAGCAAGTGCTGCAGATGTTGTGAGAACTGCAGCCCCTGGGTATTGCGCTGAACCTGTAATAAGACCCAGAACTCCACGAGAATATTTATGATCGATATCGCTTGGCACAATGATGCAACGTGCGGCATCTTTAGATGAATAAACGCGGGAAGCTTTAGCGGCCATAGAACGAGTCTACGCCTCGAACTTATAACCCAATCCACGAATCGTTTGAATCAAGACTGGATTAGCTGGATCATCCTCAATCTTTGAGCGCAAGCGTTTGATGTGAACATCAAGAGTCTTTGTATCTCCGTAGTAATCGCCACCCCATACGCGATCAATGAGCTGTCCGCGAGTGAGTACACGTCCAGAATTTCGCATTAAGAATTCAAGAAGTTCGAACTCTTTCAGTGGAAGAGGTATGAGTGCACCCTTAACAGTTACTTGGTGACGTTCGATATCCATACGAATTCCGCCGACGCTGTGGATGCCGATACTTTCAGATCCACTTGATTCATCTGAAACTCCACGACGGAGAACAGCCTTTATTCGCGCTACGAGCTCGCG
>CAIMXQ010000129.1 GCA_903845465.1 uncultured Actinomycetes bacterium | reverse complement strand
TACACAACAAGACCTGGACGCATCAATTAAGCAGTATGAGAAGACTCGTATCGAGATCTCGACCTACGTTGCTACTTATAACTCGGTAAAGGTTGCTGCAGATACTGCAGCTCAAGCAGCAGCAGAGAAGAAGGATGCGGCAGCACGAAGCAAAGTGATTGCAGAGAATGCGACAGCTGCATACAAGACTGCAGCTGGAATTAAGAATCTAATCTCAACAGAGAAGCCTTTTACTGTAGATAACTCTCCTTTTGGCGCAGATATCCAAACAACTGCTGGCGCTGCCGATATTGCGAAGTTAAAGCAATTGGCTGATCAAGCCGTCGCTCGCTATACCCAGGATCAACGTGCGGCTGATATTGCAGCAAAAGTTGCCGAGAAGGCACTTGCCCAATTCCAAAAGGTTAAGACAGTACTTGAGGCAAAGGTCGCGGCCGGTAGAACACTTCAAGAGAAGATTCGCACCATGCAAGATCAGCTTGCCTCTCATCGTCAGTCATTGGCCAGTGCGGAGCATGCAAAGAATGTTCTCACCCAGAAACTCAGAAGTACGCAATCACTTGTTACTGCCAAATTGAACGATCTCACCGTTGCTCAGGTAGAGGCGCAGAAAGCTAAGGTCATTGCAGATCAGGCGGCACTCGTTGTTACTCAGCACCGCACCGATGCATCAAATGCAGACAAGGTAGCAACAGCTAATGAAGCAGCTATCGAAGCAGCTAAAGCGGCAGCGATTGCTGTGACAGATTCAAGCAACTCCATCGACAAGATTGTGTCATCCAAGATTGTTAATGACTCGATTGCATCCCTGCCAATGATCTTTAGCATCGCCGCAGTTGTCGTGGCAGCAGTGTTCTTTGGAACACTTGCCATACGACGCTATCGCCGCCGTGGAAGCGCGCCACTTCCAACATTTGCAGAGCCAGACCTCGATATTCAGATCGACTTTGATCGCATTCTCTCTGAATTCAGAGCAAAGGAAGAGAAGCGTCAGGTTCGTGCATCAACAGTGAAGGCGAGAACGACAACTAAAACTATCCGCAAGGCCGCTCCAAAGAAAAGCACTCCTAAGAAGAAATAGTTAAACCTTCTTGAATTTAGGCAGGTGTAAGTCGAATTGAATTGAAATCACGCGGGTAAGGATCACAACTACTCCTCCGGCGATGGCAGCCCAGTTTTCCACAACTTCTAACTGGTGAAGCCCTACAAAGGTAATTGCGCCCATCAAAGCCGATGTGCCGATAGTTTCACGGTGCAGCAAAACAGGTTCCAACTGACAGAGAACATCGCGAAGCAGCCCACCTGTGACCGCTGTGATGACGCCAAGAATGATTGCGGCAAACCAGGTCACATCCATCTCAAATGCCAACTGAGTACCAGACATTGTCGCAACTGCAAGGCCCAAGGTGTCCATTATTAAAAGAGTTCGGCCCACGTGAGTGACGCGACGGAAAACAAGTGTGATCACAACTGCTGCGATGATGCTGGTGATAATCCATGGATCGATAATCCAAATAGGTCGAAGACCTAGAAAGATATTGCGAAGAGTTCCACCAGAGACTGATGCGATTGCAGCAATAAACGCGATGCCGCCATAGTCAAGTCCCTTATCTGCCGCAACCCGTGCTCCGACAAGTGCGAAAACAAAGGTGGATAGCAGATCAAGGACGTGCAATAACGAGGTGTCGATTGCTATTTAGAGGTTTCCTTCGATCTCGTGCATCACTGCAAGACGCTCTTCCTTTGAAGGCATCTTGAAGTAGAGGTGACCCTTTGACCAGTAGTAGAACATTGGAATCAAGCCAAGTGCGATAGTTCCGAAGCCGACATACTTTGTAACGGTATCGAGAGTCGGAATTACCTGGAAGAACATAACTGTCATAAAGACCGCACCGATGAGTGGCCACAATCCCATGAAGATAAAGTTCTTAAAGCTCTTAAATATCATCTTACGGAAGAGAACAATTACCGCATAGCCTGCAAGTGCATAGTAGATTGAAATCTGCACAGCAATGGATGCAATGGCATCAGTCATAATCTTTCCGATTGAGCCGATGAACTGTGATCCGATAAAGAGCCCCAATCCAACAAATGTCACAACGATGACAGCGAACATAGGAGTCTTAAACTTCTTATGAACAGTTCCGAATTTATTAGGCAGAGTTCCATCGCGTCCCATTGAGAACAGTGTGCGAGTGAGCTGAATGAGCTGTGTTTCGAGAGTTGCTACCGTTGAAAGAAGAACTGCAACAATCAGAAGTTTCCCACCGGTTCCTGGCCATACCTTTTGGCCGAGAATTCCGAGGATATTTGCCGAATTACCATCAACTTCTTTTGCTGTTAGGACCATATTTGATCCGATTGTAAATACTTCAAAGAGAAGGAATGTGATGATCATTCCGATAAGTGCGCCTTGCCCAGGAGTCTTGCGTGAACCCTTTGTCTCTTCATTCAGGTTTGCTGTGACATCCCAGCCCCAGAAGTAGAAAGCGGCAATAAGAGCGCCTGCAAAGAATGTCGCTTTGCTATCGAAGGCACTTGGTGCAAACCAATGCCACGAGAATTGGTTCACTCTCTCGCCATGGAATATTGCAAGAATTGCGAATAGCAGAAGAAGTGCAACTTCGATGGTGGACATAACAACCTGAACTGTTGCGGTAATGGTGACGCCAAAAGCAACCGCTGCAACCATCAGCAAGAAGAAGACAGTTCCAAAAAGAGTTACCCAACCTGTGCTATTTGATAATTTGTCTGAGAAGAGACCTAAGAATGATGAACCTGCAGGAAGCGTTGCTGCAACAAGAAAGATGGAGGAACACATTAAGAGTGACCAGCCTGCGATGTAACCAAGAGCTGGGTGAAGTCCACGACGAACCCACGCATACGTTGCACCTGCATTTGATTCGGTTCGACCTAAATAATTGAATGCAAAGACGATTCCGTACATTGCGATTCCGCAATAGAGAAGGGATGCGGGACCTGCAAGGCCGACAGCTGCAACAAGAAGCGCAGTCGATGCAGCGATCGAGTATGCGGGCGCTGAACCAGCAACTGCCATAACGACAGATTCAAAGAGGCCGAGAACATTCTCGGCGAGCTTGTGCTGGTGATTTTGTGGACTAGATGTCATAGATAAAACCCACTTTTGAAGAAGGCATCCGAAGAAGCGTGGACAGATACGGGGAAACCGTAGCAGTGTAGAAACCCGATGGCACTGATATCTGGCGACTAATTTTGAGGAGGGAAATGACCAAAACTGCAAAAGTATTCCATTTGCGTCACATTCGGCGTTTTCGGCTATCGCCAGCGCCCAAGCATCCGTAGAGTTCCGCGCATGTCAAAGACTTCCAGCAAGCCAAGTAAGAAGCCAGCGTCTAAGAAGAGTGGCCTGAGCACCGATAAGAACTGGTGGCGCCAAGCTGCGATCTATCAGATCTACCCTCGAAGCTTTGCAGATAGCAATGGCGATGGCATCGGAGATATCAAAGGCATTACATCTCGCATTCCGTATCTCACCTCTTTAAGCATCGATGCTGTGTGGCTCAGCCCCTTCTACCCATCTGCTCTTGCCGATGGTGGATATGACGTCGATGATTACCGCGATGTAGATCCCAAGCTTGGAACACTTGCTGACTTCGACGAGATGCTCGATGGATTACATAAAGTTGGTATTCGCGTATTTGTCGATATCGTTCCCAATCACTCATCTAATTTGCACGTATGGTTTAAGGAAGCACTTGCTGCTAAACCAGGTTCAAAGTCACGCGAACGTTATATCTTCCGCGATGGCAAGGGCGCCAATGGCGAACTTCCACCATCAGATTGGGTCTCACACTTTGCGCCATCGTCATGGACACATGAATCTGCATTCGGCGGAAAATATAATCAGTGGTTCTTGCACTGGTTTGCACCCGAGCAACCAGACTTCAATTGGGAGAATCGCGAAGTCCAGAAAGATTTCCTCAAGACTCTCAAGTTCTGGTCAGATCGTGGAGTAGATGGTTTCCGCATCGATGTTGCACATGGGCTTGCAAAAGATCTCTCAGAACCTTTCCGGAGCATGCCAGTGCACGAAGGACTTGAGCAACGCGGCAATAAGGGCAAAGGAATTTGGGGAGATCGCAACGAAGTCTTTGCAATCTATAAAGAATGGCGCAAACTTTTTAATCAATATGACCCACCACGCGTTGCTGTCGCCGAGGCGTACGTTCACCCAGAGCGTCTTCCGCTCTATGCAAGCACTAAGACTTTAGGTCAATGCTTTGACTTCCGCTTTATTGAGACCCCATTTGAAGCAGGTGCATATAAAGCTGCAACGCAAGAGGCAATTGATCTTGCATCCAAGAATAAGTCATCATGCACTTGGACACTTTCCAATCATGACCAGATTCGCCACGCAACAAAGATGGCTCTCAATCCTGCTGTAAACCGTCGTGAATGGATGCTCTCTAATGGCACTTCATCACCGATAGATATGGTTTCAGGAACCCAGAATGCGCTTGCTGCAACGATGTATATCTTGGGCCTTCCGGGCTCTACATATATGTATCAGGGCGAAGAGCTCGGATTGCACGAAGTAACTGATATCCCTGAAAAAGATATCCAAGATCCTCAATACCTACGCAACCTCAAGGTTGATAAGGGTCGCGATGGTTGCCGTGTTCCATTGCCGTGGACAGCATCTGGATCATCATTCGGCTTTGGCAAAGGTGGGGCACATCTTCCACAACCAAAGTGGTTTGCCGAATACTCGGTAGAGATTGAAGAGAAGAACTCTCAATCACCACTATCTATCTACCGTAAAGCGCTCTCTATCCGTAAAGAGCTCATTACAAAAGAAGAGATTAAGTGGCATAAGACCAACGACATTTCGGTGCTTCACTACTCGCGCCCTAATGGCTGGCACTGCATTACTAACTTCCGTACCGAGTTCTATCCAATGCCAAAGGGCGAGATTCTGATTTCATCTCGCCCATTGGTCAATGGAAAAATTCCTGCAGGAACTACAGTCTGGTTTAAGAAGAAGTAACTTTTACTTACGCAACGGCAATGATGTCGACTGCAAAGATCAAAGTTTCATTGGGTCCGATTGGTCCTGCACCGGCTGCGCCATAGCCCATTGATGGTGGGATAACTAAGAGGCGACGACCGCCAACTTTTGCGCCAGGCAAACCTTTCTGCCATCCCTCAACAACATTTGCTAATGGAAATGTTGCAGGCTGTCCGCTCCATGAAGATTCGATTACCTTTCCTGTCGACCATGCCATCAGGATGTAATGAACTGTCAGCGTTGATGTAGGCAGAACTTCAGCGCCGGTTCCGACGATGATGTCTTTAGTCGTTAGCGCCGAAGGCGCAGTTCCTTCAGGCTTGGAAATTGTCGGTGCCTGACCTGCGACAGCTGAGACGATAGGCAGAACAGTTGAGTCAGATGCGCTCATTTTAATTCCTCCGAAAACGGTTAGTGCAACGAGAAGTGCTGCAAATACTGCAGCGATTACTTTGCGGGTTGTGTTATTAATTTTCTAACTCCTTGATGAGGTTGAAGTCGCCGCCACCGAGCTGGCCTTGATCGCGGTACATCTCGAGCTTTGCACGAGTATCGGCGATATCAAGGTTGCGCATTGTCAGTTGTCCGATGCGATCTGTTGGACCAAAGGCAGCGTCTTCTGTGCGCTCCATTGACAACTTATCTGGGTGGTAGCTCAGAGCTGGTCCTGTTGTATTGATAATCGAGAAATCATCTCCGCGGCGAAGGCGAAGTGTTACCTCACCTGTAACTGCAGATGCGACCCAGCGAGTAAGAGATTCGCGAAGCATGAGTGATTGCGGATCTAGCCAACGACCTTCGTAGAGAAGACGACCTAAGCGGCGACCTTCAGCGTGGTAATTAGCGATTGTGTCTTCATTATGAATTGCAGAGACCAAACGTTCGTACGCGATAAAGAGGAGCGCCATTCCAGGTGCTTCATAAATTCCACGAGACTTTGCTTCGATGATGCGGTTTTCAATCTGATCTGCCATACCAAGCCCATGGCGACCACCGATCTTGTTGGCCTCATTCATGAGCGCTACAACATCAGTGAAATCCTTACCGTTGATTGCAACGGGGCGACCTTGAACAAATTGGATCTTCACATCTTCAGAGGCGATAGCAACAGAAGGATCCCAGAACTTCACGCCCATAATGGGGTTAACGATCTCGACAGATGCATCGAGATTCTCGAGATCTTTGGCTTCGTGCGTTGCACCCAAGATATTTGCATCGGTTGAATATGCCTTCTCGACGCTGTCGCGATAAGGGAATTTGTGTGTAACAAGCCACTCAGACATCTCTTTACGTCCACCAAGTTCGCGCACGAAATCTGCATCTAACCAAGGCTTATAAATTCTCAAGTTTGGATTTGCTAGCAACCCATAGCGATAGAAACGTTCAATGTCATTTCCCTTGTATGTCGAACCATCGCCCCAGATTTCAACGTTGTCATGCAACATTGCGCGCACAAGCAATGTGCCTGTTACGGCACGTCCGAGTGGGGTTGTATTGAAATATTGTTTGCCGCCAGAGCGGATATGGAAAGCTCCGCATGCAATGGCAGCGAGGCCTTCTTCAACGAGTGGAGTCTTGCAATCTACGAGGCGTGAAATCTCTGCGCCATACTCTTTTGCACGAACAGGAACTGAATCGATATCTAGTTCGTCATATTGGCCAAGATCTGCGGTGTAGGTGCAAGGAACTGCTCCTTTTTCGCGCATCCATGCAACAGCAACAGATGTATCGAGGCCGCCCGAGAAGGCGATACCGACTTTTTCGCCGACTGGTAGCGATGCAAGAACCTTGGACATGGAGCGCAGTCTAACGGTTCACAAGCGCGGCAAGTGC
>CAIMXQ010000128.1 GCA_903845465.1 uncultured Actinomycetes bacterium | reverse complement strand
GTGATCCGCTCTTCTAGCGGTGTCGATCATCGCTAGCAGGTCTTCCTTCGGGACCACCGTGCGCGGTTGCGCGGTTGGTACTAAGCAAGCCGAGGGGCTTAACGCTTAGGTTCTTTGACCTAGGTAAAAGATAGCACAGGGCAGTGACAGGGCAGGAACTTTGACGAAGGAACCTGAGGTGTAAATAGTTAAATTTTAGACGGGCAAATGCCTATTTCATCATTCGGTAATCCTCAGAGAGGTCCCAAGTGGACCAAGTCTGAGATGAGGCGGCACGGTAATGCAGCAAAGTTAAGAAGGCATACTTTCCCATCTGAACTGGAGTATCGAGATAGATCTCCACAGGAGTGTAATGAACGGTCCCATCGACACAGGATGGATTGCAGTCATTGGTAAATCTCTTGCCTGTACCAGTTGCACCTTTGACACTCCATGCACTCCAGGTGACTTTGGTGATGCCATCATTTCCATCCGCACAAGCAAAGAAGAAAGATTCTGGTTTGAAATTATTGGATGTCTCGCAGACAAAGGTAAAAACATCCCTGGCATTGACACTCTGATCGACTTGGGAAGTAGGCGTTGGCCAGGGAGCCGGAGAAGACTGTGCGACTGGAACAAGCTTTGTGGCGGTACTCAAATGGGATATCTGCACTTGCCAGAAGCCCATCAGGCCTAGGAGTGTGAATACACCAAGAGTGATCCCTGCTCTGACTTTTCTTTTATTCAACTTTCATCGCTTAAATCATCTTCTGGTCCGGCTTCGAATTCAATATCGATCGTCTCCGCCAAGTCCTGCATCATGCGCTTGGTGTCTTTTTGAATATTATTTACTAGGGCAGATGATCCCGTGAGCATATTGATCACATCGGTATTGGTCTTCTTTACATTGCGCAGATCCTGTAGTCGGAGCCGAAGTTGTTCAAATCCATTCTTGATGCCGTCATAGTCGACAGTGGCAGCCATTGAACCAATCGATGCTTTCGCCTTCCACCGGCCCCAAATGTAAGCCAAACGAATGAGATCCTCATCTGGCATGAGCGTATCGACGACGATCAAGAGCTTGTTACCTTCATACTCACGCCACGTTGGTTGAGCTTCCATGTCTAATCCAGATGAGTCAAGAACCATAATTGCAGACTTCGCTTTGCGAGTTTCGATCGCATCATTGAGTTCTTTGCGAACCTGATCATCAATGACCTTTGGAGATTGAGTGGTCGACTTACCCTTAAACCGGGCATCAGTCTTTGATTCCCAGATGATCTTGCATGAGATTCCATTGGTATCGGCAAAGTTAATCTCTACTTCTGTATCGCCCTTCTTGGAAGCGCTTCCTTCAGTAATGGCGCCTGTGGCAATAGCGGTATCCCCGTAGACGAGGGCATAAGACTGGATGACACCGTCGATTTTTGATTCGAAATCTGCACCATCTGCAGCGGTCTTTCGCTTTTGAACATCAATCCCAAGTTTGCTTTTGATCGCACCAAGATCTTTATCCATACCCTCTTTAAAGGTATTCAGTTCCTGCAAAATCATGCCGCGAAGGCGTGCGATTGGGCTCTGGTCCAAAGTATCTTCTGGGGCTAAAAGCTTCTTCAAGTTATCGCCAGTAGCGCGATCTAAAGCTTTGATTACGGGTCCATTTTCAGGGTCGACTAGCAAAGCCGCCTTCTCTTGCAATTCTTCGACTAATTGCTCTAAGAGCTCATCCATGCGTGTTGTGACATCATCCGCGGCTTCTCGGATATTTTGAGTCTCGAGATCGGTAGTGAATTGAGATTTCACGCGTAGGGCGATGTCGACTAACTCTTCAAAGGCGACTTCTGGCTCTTCAAATCCAGCCAGATACTGAGCAAGGTCTTCATTTTCGATCTCAAGATCGTGAATATGGATCCCGGTTTCGCTCACTTCAATTTTCTCTGACAAGACTGCTCCTCAAATAGGTTGGTAAATTTTAGAGTGAAAATGCACAACTGCGATCACGAGAACTAGTCTTTTCCTAGAATTCGATTCATCTTTGTGCCACAGACTGGGCAGATGCCGTAGGCCATCTTTCGTCCAGAATCAGAGACTCTGATCGATCCATCGATTATTCGCTTCTCTTTGCACTTCACACAGTATGCCTCGCCGTGCCAATCTTCTCCGTTTGCTTCACCGGACTCGGCCGTCGTCAACTGCGAGGCATCACGATCCCCAGCCTGGCTTGGGATGTATTGGCTTTCAGCAGAAGTGGCCTCAGATTCGGCAGAGACGGGTAACCGCTCGATCTTCGGAATGAAGTAGGCAGAAAGCTCAATGGCACGTTCGTTATAGCCATTGGCAAGGTGTAAAGCAATTGCGTGGGCTAAATCTTTCTCGCCTTCTTTCCGATTCTTGTGCAATAACACGTTACTTCGAATCTCATAGATAAAGCCAGTATTCCAATTGATGAGTTCATCATCGGTGAGCTCCATCGCATTATTTGCGGCGACGAGTGCCTCATCCTCGCGACCCAACTGATAGAGAGCTCTAGCCTGCAGCGTAATGCGCCAGATGAGGAGATTGGTTGGGGGAGCAAATTCCCCAAGTTCTGGACCTTCAGAGATGATGCGCAAAACGGATTGGTAATCTTCCATTGCCAATGCGTTGTCCGCTGCTCTTCCGCGAACAAGGTATTCCAGTTCCTTTGAGCGATTGTCGCCTTCTCCCTCGAGTAATCCCATGAGGCGAGTATTGAGTTTGAGAGCCTCGTGATAGCGCCCAAGCATGTGATACGAAACCGCTCTGAGGGCATCACAACGGATTGCCTGCCAATCGTTCCCTACGCCATCCCACAGTGATCGCGAACTTAGAAGCTTCTGGATGGCCTCTTCATGCATATCCAGGTCAAAGAGGTTTCGGCTGATCTCTTGCTCGCAGTCAGCGACGCGTGCCACCTTCTGAACTTCAAGATACTTTAATCGTGCAGTCTCCAAATACGTGTTCGATTCTTCACACTTTGCTTCTTTCTGAAGACAGATACCTACTCGATAATTTGAATAAGCGATCCATTCAGGATCACCATTCGTCATCCACTTAAGGAGAACATCCCGGGCGATCTCGGTCGCTTCGTCATATCGATCAATATCCCAGAGCACGCCTATCGCATAATCATCTATTCGGCTTACTTGCTCGATATCCCCAATATTGCGGTAATAGTCTCGTGCGCTGACTCTCTTTTCGAGCGCTTCTTCTTCGCGTCTTGTGATATTAAGTGCCTTCATCGCAATGAATGCTGCTTTTCCAGCAATCACATTATCTTCTTCAAGTTCTGCGATGTGTTCAGATTCTAACGCCAGACGAAGCGCTTCATCGTAATCATCGAGTGAAAGTGCTGAGTCGGCAGCTGCCCATAGAGATTCAGCGAGTGCTGACTGCAACCCTTCTTGACTACAAAGGTCCGCTGAAACAAGGTATGACTCTTTTGCTTCAGAGAACTCACCATTGTTGAAGAAGGCGCCGCCTTGTCCAAACTTTGCTTTCTGGGCATTGATCGGGTCTGAGTATGAAACCGAAAGATCGTAAACTGTTTGATAGATTGCAGAGGCATTTCCATAATCCCTGCGTTCCCATTCAAAATTAGCTAATCGACGCCAGATCTCAATTTGTTGCTCGATATTGGCGTCAGCGAGAGCGGCACGCAAATCATTCTCAGACATCTCGTCATAATCAAACCCAAAAGACACGTGAACCCCTTATCTGATCAATATTTGGAATCGTTTCATGCCAGATACGCCCTGTAAAGGTCACGACCGATCACAGGTTGAGTCACTCATCCTCATCATCGCCCTCCAGAGTCTCCTCAATAACCCTCACCCTACGCAGAAGCTCTGCCGCCTCATCTGTCGCCCCTTGCGCCTCAAAGACCTCTGCCATGAGTTTCTCTAGGCGAACCAATGTGCCCCATTCTGTCCTTCGCTCGGCAAGCAGGTGGTTCTTTGATTCCATGAGGTACTCAACGGCCTCGTCATATTCACCCAACAACTTCTTCGCTAACCCCATACGTCCATTAGCCCAGATCAGTCGATACGACGCACCGGTGATATCCGCGAAGTCCAATGCCCGCTGGGCGAAGTCCAACGCGGAGACACCATCACCTAACTTGTAGTAACAAAGAGCGACCTCCTCATCGCAGAATGCAACCTGGCCTGGATTCTTCAACTTCTTGAAGAGCTCGCGTGACTTCATGAAGTGTTCGAGCGACTCTTCCCACCTTTTCATCTTGCCCAAAGCAAAGCCGCAATGGCCATAGGTAAATGCAAGTGACTCATCTGACCGATCGGGGTTTACTTCAACCAGGGCTAGGGAGTAGACCTCATAG
>CAIMXQ010000127.1 GCA_903845465.1 uncultured Actinomycetes bacterium | reverse complement strand
TATCAATATCCTCGATATCAAGTACGAGTGGGCACCCAAGTCAGCCGATAACAACCTCTTCGAGGCACACGATCGCAAGACCGGAAAAGTTAAATGGAGTGCAACCCGCGCTGATTTAGTATTCGGTTCACATTCTGAACTTCGCGCACTTTCTGAAGTCTATGCAAGTAGCGATGCCGAGAAGAAGTTCATCAAGGACTTCGTAGCGGCCTGGACAAAGGTAATGAACTTAGATCGCTTTGATCTGAAGAAGTAATTTATTTAAGTAGTAACAGATCGATGAGTTGATCTTCGCTAAGAAGATTGGCTCGTCGATCTGTTCTATTTGTGGGCACATAATGGAAAGCTGCTGATACCTGTTCGACGGGGATTGCTTGCAACTTTGCCCACGCTAAGCGATACACGGCTAGCTGCACAGCAGATGATTCGCCCAAGACCTTTGAACCTGTCTTCCAATCCACAACTTCAAATCCAGTATCAGTTTTATACACTGCATCAATACGGCCACGAACAAGAATTCCACCAATCACAGTTTCGAAGGGAACTTCGACGGCATGTGGTTGAAGTGGTGCCCAGTTGGATGCAAGCCATTGAGTTTTGAGGTCTTCAAGTTTCTGATCATCTTCAAAGGGAGTAAGTAAGTCGAAATCTTCATCATCAAATAGCGTCTTGGCATTGAAGTGGTTTTCTATCCAGATATGGAATGCGGTTCCACGGTGTGAGTATTCATCCATCGCGCGCGGCATTGGGCGACGAATAGAGCGAGCGAGCTCTGATGGATCTTCATGCAAGGCAATCAGCGTTGATGTCGATAGTCGAGGTGGCATAGCAACATCGAGTGAACCGAGTTTGTACTCTTCAAATTCAGCGATGATGGCGCGGGCATCATCTACCCATTCACTTGATGTAGCCGTACTGAGATCAAGTGGCTGCGCAGATTCAACGAGTGCGATGGTGCGATCGAAATCTGCGCGGCGATCGCCTAGTGGATCGCGTGGCCATTGGGCTGTGACCTCAATATCTCGAGCCGGATTGCGATCTGTACTTGCTGGTGCCACTGGTGCTGAAAGCACCGTACCTATTGCAGTTGCGACCTCTTGAACCTTTTTGTAGAGAAGAGATGGATCAACTGGCTTTGCTCCATCGCGCCAGAACGATGTCGAACAGAAGAGATGTGTGCGGGCGCGAGTTATTGCTACATAACCAAGTCGTATCTCTTCACGCATCTTAAAATCGACACAGGTCTTGGCGAATTCATCGATGGCCTTCTTAGCCTGTGCATTTGTCGTTGCAGCGCTCCATGAAAAATTCGGCAATGTAGTTTTATCACCACGGAGTGCAAATGGGATATGACGTTCGTTGGTAATCCAGTTATCGGGATCTGATGTATTTGCACTTGGGAATGTTCCTTCAGCAAGCCCCGGAACTGCAACAACATCCCATTCGGCACCCTTTGCCATATGGATTGTAAGAATCTGTACAACAGTTGCATCAACATCGGGAGTGCCAGCTTTCAACCCACCTTCTTCATCACTTGCAACATCGAGCCATTGAAGGAATGCAGAGAGAGATCCACCGCTACGTGCAAATTTTGAAGCTTCATCCATAAAGCGATCAAGGTGGCGTCGTCCGCGAGTTCCGCCATCGCGTAACATCACTTCGCTTTCAAGGTTGAGATAGCGCTCGATATCAACGATGAGATCGGTAATCGGAGCAGATGCACGAGAACGAAGGCGTCGCAGGTCAGCTGCAAATTCGGTAAGGCGCTTATAACCTTCGCTGCTGAATGTGGATCTTTCGCACTTTTCGATTTCATCGAGTGCATCAATGACGCTTCCGATAAATTGATCATCTGCTTCAGCAGAGAGCGGATTACCTGCCACAATATTTTTGACGATGCTACGGCTATCGGCTGCAAGTGATTCTGAGCGCGTACGTGCAAAGCGACCAAGGGATGCAATATCGCGTGGACCTAGGTTGATACGAGGACCTGTCAGATGGCGCATCAGTGATGCACCTGCATCAGGATTATTAATAATCTTGAGCATGGCAACGAGATCTGCGATTTCAGGCAGGTGGACAAGTCCGCCTAAACCAAGGACTTCAGAGGGTATTCCGGCCTTTGCAAGGGCCTCTTGAATCAACGCTATCTGTGCTCGCTTGCGTACCAAGACAGCAAAGGTCTTAGGTGCTTTGCTGCCACCCTTGATGCGATCTGGGTTATTCCATAACGGTGCAAAATATTCAGCGATAGCAGTTGCTTCGCCTTCAAGATTTTCAAAGGCGCCACAGGTTAAATCACCTTTACCAGCACCCTTACGAGGTTTCAGCGCAGCAACAGTGATTGTTTCATCTTTGCGCACTACAGCAGAGATTTCATTTGCCAAGGTAAGAATTGATTGGTCATTGCGATAGGTAGTAAGAAGTTCGTAACTCTCTTTACCTTGCGACCCAGCAGCTTTAGGAAAGTTTTTATTGAATGCACTCATGGTGCCTGATGATGCACCGCGCCATGTGTAGATAGATTGACATGGATCGCCCACCGCCGTGACGGTATGTCCGCCGCCAAAGAGTGCAGAGAGTAAAAGCACCTGTGATTGCGAAGTATCTTGATATTCATCGAGCAGAACAACGGGATACTTTGCGCGCTCGAGCAAGCCAACATCAGGATAGTTGACT
>CAIMXQ010000126.1 GCA_903845465.1 uncultured Actinomycetes bacterium | reverse complement strand
TCCATTCACCACTAAGTCACTGAAATCGTTAGAAGAGCATTTAGAGGAAGCGATTTCTCCACTCGCGCAATCGCTGTCAACATTTGAGAAAGATAACGCTGCTGGAACCAGTAAGACATTTAGAACACTTGCGAAAATTTCCCAGAATATGTTTCCAAAGTTAGGCCAGCACCTGACCCTTGATGCCCTTGAAGAGATGGTGCCGAAGTTACAAGCACTAGATATCGATGGGCGACATGCACTCCCTGCGGTTTCAGCAGAACGCGCACCACAAATTGTTGCCGGCTCTATGGTTGCGCGTCAGTTAATGCGAACACTTGAGCTGAAAGAGATTCGCATCTGCCCATGGGCTCTGCGTGAAGGAATTGTTCTGCACAGACTTGACTGGATCGAGCGTTAGTGAGAAATGCTTAAGTAATCCAAGCCTACGATTTCACCTTTTACGCGGTGAACAATCCACGCATCTCCTGGCTCGAGCTTGATTAAATCCTTATTCTTCAGCTTTGTATTGAGAATCCCGCGAAGCATTGTTGGGATCACGGGGTTATGGCTACAGATAAGAATGTTCTTCTCATCTTGTTTTAGAGCATTGGCAAAGGCAACAGCGCGCATCGGGTCTTGCTCAAAAGTCTCTTCATTCAAACTCGGAACTGCGGTAATCGATAGGCCGCGTGCATGTGCCAGCGGAGTCACAGTCTGAACACATCGGGTGTAGTCAGATGTGTAGAGCTCTTCGATGGCAAATGGCTCAAGATGTTTTATCAATAATTGTGCTTGATCAAAACCAAGTTCGTTAAGCGTGCGCTGTGAATCAGGCTCATCCCAGTCGCCACGCTCGAGCGCTTTTGTGTGGCGGAGAATAATCAAGGTATCAGTGCGTTGTTCTTGTGATTGGAAATTGGCGATCATCTCTCTATCGGACTGATACGTAGCAAGCTCTATCGATTCTTCAAAGGAAAGCCAGCGAAGCTGATCTACCTCTTCATTAGCCACAAAGGTACTTGCATCGAGTCCGCAATGAGCTGCCCAGAAAATTACTCGCTTACGTTCGCCATTCTCTTCATATTCAACAGAGCCAAGTTGTCTGGTGAAGTTTGCTTTAATTCCAGTCTCTTCTATGAGTTCGCGATATGCGCATTGCAGCGCCGTCTCTCCCTCTTCAATCTTTCCCTTAGGTAGCGTCCAATCGTCATATTTTTGGCGGTGAATCAGCGCAATGTCGATTGTGCGATCGTGATTTTCACGCCATAGAAGAGCGCCTGCTGCTCTAATCATGCGCGGTTATGCTTCTCAATAAAGTGATCTTGGAAGTTAACGAGGTAGTTGCCATCCACATCTTTGATATTTCGGACCCATTGATTTTCATCATCGAGTTTCCATGTCGAGTAATCGTCAGAAACAGAATCATCCAGAATTCCACGTAATCGGTCCTTATGTTTCTCTGATTCAATACTTACTAAAGATTCAACGCGGCGATCGAGGTTTCGCTGCATCATATCTGCGCTTCCGATGAAGTAATCCTCTGCTCCGTTATTACGGAAGTAGTAGATACGTGAATGCTCGAGGAAGCGACCAAGAATTGAGCGAACCTTGATATTTTCGCGACGAGCTGGAGTATTTAGTTGAAGGGAGCAAATACCGCGGACGATGATTTCAACCTTTACGCCGGCGTCTGCTGCTTCATAAATCGCACCAACCACCTCTTCATCCAAGAGTGAATTGAGTTTTAAACGAATCCAGGCTGGCTTGCCATCGAGATGATGACGAGTTTCGCGCTTTATGCGCATTAAGAGGCTCTTACGCAAACTATGAGGCGCAACCAGTAAACGTGAATATTCGTGTTTAGTTGAGTGCCCAGAGAGTTCATTAAATAGCCGAGAGAGGTCCTCACCAAGAACAGGATCTGCACTGAGAAGACCAAGGTCATCGTAGAAGCGGGCGGTCTTGGGGTTGTAATTTCCTGTACCAACGTGCGAGTAACGCCGAAGAGTTTCACCTTCTTCGCGAACCACCAGGGATAATTTGGCGTGAGTTTTCAAACCCATCAAACCATAAACTACGTGGACACCAACCTCTTCCAGTTTTCTTCCCCAGCGCACATTCGCCATTTCATCAAAGCGCGCACGAATTTCGATAACTGCTAAGACTTGCTTTCCTGCCTCAGCTGCTTCAATCAAAGCTTCCACAATCGGTGAATCACCTGATGTGCGATAGAGAGTCTGCTTTATCGCTAAAACGTGAGGATCTTGCGCCGCATTCTCTAGAAACTTTACGACAGAAGAGGTAAAGGATTGGTATGGGTGGTGCAGAAGAATTTCACCTTTGCGCAGGGCTGCAAAGTAAGTATCCGTTGAGTTTGGATCGACATCGCGAAGTTCGGGCGCGGTCTCGCTTCTGAAGGGTTTGTACTTCAATTCAGGAAAATCGAGATCGGCAATTTGATTGAGGCTTCGTAAATCTAAGGGACTCTCATATTTGATGACATCGTGTGGCTCGATCTGGAGTTCGTCCATGAGCTCGTTGAGAACCTGGGTATTAATTACTTTATCTACCTCAAGGCGGACAGGTGGCCCAAAGCGACGACGTGTGAGCTCCTTCTCCATTGTTTCAAGGATGTCATCAGTCTCTTCTTCATCGAGATCAAGATCCTGATTTCGGGTAACGCGGAAAAAGAAGTGATCCTTGAGAGTCACTCCTGGGAAGAGCTCTGCCAGGTGTTCAGCAATCAATTCGTCAATCAGGACAAATCTAAATTTAGCTGTGTCGGATGTTCGGATAAATCGCGGTAAGTTTGTTGGAACTTTTACTCTAGCAAAGCTGATATCAAAATCTTCACTTGATGCGATATTGATTCCAACGTTCAGTGAAAGCCCAGAGATATATGGGAAAGGGTGTGATGGATCAACAACGAGGGGAGTCAATACTGGGAAGATGCGCTTGTTGTAGTAATCCTTGAGATGGTCACGTTCATCTTGTGTGAGTTCACCAATCTTGAGAAATTCAATTCCGTGTTGGGCTAACTCAGGGATGATGTCATCTCTAAAGCGTTCAGCTTGGATCTGCACAAGTTCTTGTGTGCGCTTCAGGACAATCTTCAACAATTCTTTAGGTGTATATCCGGCGCTATTGGGAGTTGTTACTCCTCGTTCTATCTTGGCTTTGAGAGATGCAACACGAACCATAAAAAATTCATCGAGGTTTGAAGAGAATATTGCTAGAAATCGCACTCGCTCAAGAAGTGGGATTGTGGGATCTTCGGTGAGCTCGAGGACTCGCGTATCAAAGTCGAGCCAAGTCAGTTCTCGGTCTTGGAAGCTCGCAATCTGATTTTTCACTGTCTAATCTTGGCGCAGAAGTGTGAATAATAGGTAATCGGTCTATGAACGGGTGCTGGAATTGTGAGGCGGGTCGGGCTCGAACCGACGACGACCGAATTATGAGTTCGGGGCTCTAACCAACTGAGCTACCGCCTCGTCGTGGGCAATCTTACGGGGTGGCTCATTAGGATAACGCCATGATTCATCTCAGCCAGTCGTGCTCATCCATAATCTTCGAGCACGACGGGGATTCACTTGCAGTTCTTTACTGGGGCAAGAAGTTAGGTGAAATCAACGAGAAGTCAGCTGCTTCGATTAAATCAGCGCTTTCCAAACCAAAGTTTCACGGTGGGCTAGATGTCTCATCAGGCAATCTCATTCTGCGCGAACATTCGCGTGGATGGATTGGCCATCCTGCACTTCGTGGACATCGCGGGGGAACAGGTGCATCAAATGCATTTACGGTAAAGAGTGCGACGCAGAAAGATCAATCAATGATCGCTGTCTTTGCAGATGCAATCGCTGGAATTGAAATTGAGATTACATACACGCTTACACCTTCAGATATTTTGTTGATGGATGCAAAGGTAACCAATACTGCAGAGGGCGAATACTTCCTTGAGCATTTCTTATATTGGCTTCCATTAGCCGAACAAGCAAATGAAGTTCTCGATTTCTATGGACATTGGACGAAAGAACGCCAACCTCAGCGTCGTTCAATCGATTATGGACTTATTACCCGCGAAGGTTTTGAAGGTCGCTCAGGACACGATTACACAATTACACAGGTTGCACTCAATCACGCAACTGGGTTCCGTGATGGCGAAGCATGGTCACTTGCGATGGCATGGTCTGGAAACAATATTCATCACGTTGAGCGTTTGATCGACGGACATAAATCAATCGGTGCGGGCGAATACCTGTTGCCTGGTGAAGTAATTTTGAAGAAGGGCGAGAGCTATGTGGCTCCTCGCGCGATTGCATCATTTAGCGATCGCGGTCTTGATGGTTTAACGAATAACCATTACTCATGGATTCGCGCGCGCAAGAACCACATTACGAAGGTTCGTCCTCGTCCATTGACGCTAAATATGTGGGAGGCGGTCTACTTCGATCACAACGAAGAAGGTATTCGTAAGATGGTTGATAAGGCTGCTGACATCGGAGTCGAAAGGGTGGTTCTCGATGATGGCTGGTTTGGTTCTCGTCGTAATGATCGTGCAGGTTTAGGCGATTGGGTTGTATCGAAGGATGCATGGCCGAATGGCTTAGATCCGATTATTAAGTACATCAACGACAAGGGCATGGAATTTGGTCTGTGGTTTGAGGGCGAGATGGTCAATCGCGATTCAGATCTCTATCGCGCGCATCCTGATTGGATTCTGCAAGAACCAGGTCGTTTACCGATTGAAGGTCGTTGGCAGCAGATATTGGATCTGACAAAAGAGGGCGCATATAACCATGTGCTTAACCAAGTTGATGCGGTGTTATCTGATTTTAATATTGCCTATATCAAGTGGGATCACAATCGACATCTGACGGATCCGATTTCCGACGGGCGCCCAGTTGTTCGTAAACAGACTGAGGCGATTTATCGCATGTTTGATGAGCTTAAGAAGCGCCATCCGGGACTTGAAATTGAATCGTGTTCATCCGGTGGTGGACGTATTGATTTGGGAATGATTGAACATGCAGATCGGTTCTGGACTTCAGATCAAAATGATCCACTGGAACGTCAACAGATTCAGCGTTGGACAGGTTTAGTAATTCCACCAGAGTTCTTGGGTACACATGTTGGACCAACTATTGGACATCAAATGAATCGCACGCATTCAGTTTCATTCCGTGCACTTAATGCGCTCTTTGGCCATGCTGGTATCGAATGGGATATCACTGAGGCAGATGCAACAGAGACTGAAGTACTCAAGTCATATGTCGCTTTCTATAAGAAACATCGCGATTTATTGCACTCAGGAACAGTTGTTCGCAGCGATGAGATTGTTGGAAATGCTCAGTTGTATGGAACGGTTGCACTCGATAAGAAAGAGGCGATATTTACCTATATGCAGCTGACTTCACTCGATAACTTTGGGCCACTACTGACGACATTTGATGGTCTTGATAAAGAGACTATGTATCAAGTAACCGTAATTGAAAACTTGAGCGCGCAAGAGTTTATTCAAAAGCGAGCACCAGGCTGGTGGCCAACTCTGCAACTTAATGGTGATCAGCTTGCTCACATCGGATTACAACTTCCTGTCCTAAAGCCTGAATCCGGTTTGTTGTTCCATATGCGCGCTCTTTAGGAGTAGCATCAGTTAAGTCCAAAGAGTCAACGTCGACTATTTCTAGGAGTTAAAAGTGCTTGTCGGTATCCCCAAAGAAGTTAAAAATAACGAATTCCGAGTCTCCACTACACCGGCAGGAGTCCACTCACTGGTCATTGCTGGCCATACAGTTTTTGTTGAAAAGAGCGCCGGAACAGGATCTTCAATTACAGATGCTGAGTATGTAAAAGCAGGAGCCACAATTCTTGATACCGCCGATGAAGTTTGGGCGAAATCCGAGATGATCATCAAGGTCAAAGAGCCTGTCGCCGAGGAATATCACCGCATGCGCAAAGGTCAGATTCTCTTTACCTACCTTCACCTTGCAGCATCACGCGAATGCACAGATGCAATTGTGAAATCAGGTATCACCGCTATCGCCTACGAAACTGTTGAAGTAAATCGTTTTCTTCCCTTGCTCGCACCGATGTCAGAAGTTGCTGGCCGTATGTCTATTCAAGTTGGTGCCGCAGCCTTGCAGCGCCCTAATGGTGGTCGCGGAGTATTGCTCGGGGGAGTTCCGGGAGTTGCTCCTGGCAAGGTAGTTATCTTGGGTGGCGGAAGCGTTGGTATATCAGCTGCTGCAATGGCCATTGGTCTGCGCGCGGATGTCACGCTTCTTGATATCAACCTCAAGCGCCTTGTCGAAATTGATGAGATGTTCCATGGCCAAGTAAAGACAGTGGCTTCATCGGCCTTTGCTATTGAGGAATATTGCACCCAAGCAGATCTCGTTATTGGTGGAGTGCTTATTCCGGGGGCTGCTGCTCCGAAGTTAGTAACGGATGCAATGGTTGCAAAGATGAAGCCTGGTTCGGTATTAGTTGATGTGGCTATCGACCAAGGTGGTTGTTTCGAAGGATCGCATGCAACTACGCACGCAGATCCAACATTCAAAGTTCATGAATCACTTTATTACTGCGTGGCAAATATGCCTGGCGCAGTTCCTGCAACATCGACTGCAGCGCTTTCTAATGCAACGCTTAAGTACTCACTTGCACTTGCAAATAAGGGCTGGGAGCAAGCGATGGCAGATGATTCAGGTTTAGCTGCGGGTTTGAATGTGCACGAGGGAAAGATTGTTTACGCAGCAGTTGCGACTGCACACGGTAAATAATTAGTGGCGTTGCATCCCGCGACGACCCCAGAACTCCCACATACCCATCACGCTTAAGACGAGCGCAAAACCGAAGAGTAGATCTTCAAGGGGCGCTGCGCAGATGCGGAATCCAATAATTGCATCGGGGTTGTACATCACGATATTACGCGATGTCAGCCACCAATTAGTAAGTAATTGGAAGGGCAAGATGATTGCGTACGAAGTCCAGAATGCAGCACGAGTAAGCATTGAGTTCTTGAAGACGAATAGATCGACCATAACTGAAATACTGAAAGCCGCGATAGCGATATCTGAGTAAATCATTCGCCGAACTCGCCCTTGCGCCAATGAGGTTTGACTGTTGTGACACCTTCTATTGTCAGAATTGCTGCGAGTGGAACAACGATGAAGAAGAGGTATTCCTCTAGAGGAATGTGAAAGGGTCCCACAATTCCAAGCATTTGAGACCGGTCGAAGAACCAGTGTCCACGTGCAATCGCATACGCATCCCAGATGAGAAAGAGAATACTGATTGGAAGAATACTTAACGCCGCTCTTTTGATGCGGCGGAGAACTCCAGTCTTAAGAACTATCTCGAGCCATCCAGATCCTATGAGGGTAAAGATCAACATACCCATGTAGGACCAATGTTTCATAGTCGCATTTTCGCATAGAACCTGTAGAAAATTGCTACTGTGAGGTTTATGGATACCGCCAAGTTGAGAACTTTCTCAAATGTGCGCACATTCTCGAATATCTGTGTTGCAACCACGATTGTCCTCACACTTCTCTTCTCATCCTGGTTTGGTTCGGATTCGCTTAATTGGCAGGTTGCACTTGCCGTCGTTGCCTTGGCAATCGGTATTCCTCATGGAGCGCTCGATCATTTGGTGACGCTGCCAAAATCGAAACCATTTGTGATGGCAATTTTTATTGCCATTTATGTAGCGATTGCACTTGCCGCCATCTGGGCAATTCTTCAATGGAATGTGTGGGGGTTTATCGCAGTTGTGGTTATGAGCGCTACGCACTTTGGAATTGGAGATAGCGCATTTATCGCAGAGCTAGATCGCTTACATAATCGACAAGGAGCCTCAATTCCTGTCTGGGCATATGCGAGTGCAGGTGGTCTACTTCCTGTTGTTATTCCGCTGGTCAATAGTCGAAGCACTGAGGCGCTGACTAAGGTCAATTCGCATTTAATTAATTGGCATCATGGATTTACATCAGAGATTCAGATCGCTGTAGCTCTGATTGTCGCTCTTTCACTCTCGGTATTGCTACTTCGCAAGAGATTTCGTGATGCGCTCGATATTGCACTCTTGGCTGCTTTAGCATCTGTTGCGCCACCTCTTGTGGCATTCGCGGTCTACTTTGGGTGTTGGCATGCAATGCGCCATACAGCGCGGTTAACTTCACTCCTGCCGAAATCTCGCGCTGAATACGAAGCAGGAAAATCAGGGAAAGCATTTCTCAACGCTATTATTCCTGGGCTACCAGTGCTCGGCGGGACTCTGATTTTTGTAGTAATCCTTGCTGGAATCTCCAAAGATAATCTGAGCGACTCATTTCTATGGTTGACCTTGGTCACAATCTGGGCGCTGACAGTTCCCCACATGATTGTCACAGCCAAACTCGACCGCGCCGCTCTTACGAATTAGTACTTCATTAGTAGGCTCGTATTTATGTTGAAGAAGCTGATAGTTGCGGCAATTTTTCTCGCGCAGATGGCACCAGCCCAGGCAGCGCCAAATTATATTTTCCCCATCGCAGATTGCGTCGTTGATTATGCGCACTCACATCATGACTATGCAGCGACCGATATTTTGACTCCTGTCGGATGCAAATTTGTCTCACCAGTGGCAGGCACAATCGATGAAGTAAATCGAATCGATAGGTGGAGCGGAAAGACAAACCTTGGCGCTGATCGAGGGGGACTGTACGTCTCTGTCATTGGAGTCGATGGGGTTCGTTACTACGGTTCTCACCTTCGATCTATCGATGCAAGTATTGAACCTGGCGTAGTTGTTACAGCTGGTCAATTGTTAGGCAAAGTTGGTACAACTGGAGATGCTCGCGGCACCAAGTCACATCTACACTTTGGAATTTCGTGGCCAACACCGGCAGGTACATGGTGGGTTCGTCGCGGCGAAGTTCTGCCGTGGAAGTATTTAGATGCATGGAAGAGCGGAAAAGATTTGTCTCCCGTTAAGGCCGTAGCCGCTTTTAAAGCAAAAGTGGGCGAGGTTCCGCCACTTCCTAAGAAGTAGCTACGTTATAAATATTTAGGCAAAAAAATAAGGCCCGTTCGATTTCTCGAAACGGGCCTTATTTATAAGTGAAATTAGTTAGCGTTCACTGCGTCTGCCTGAGGACCCTTAGGACCCTGGACAACCTCGAATGAAACTGCCTGACCCTCTTCAAGGGACTTGTAACCGTTTCCTTGGATTGCTGAGTAGTGAACGAAAACATCTTGTCCGCCACCATCAACTGCAATGAAACCGAAACCCTTTTCAGAGTTGAACCACTTAACTGTACCTGTTGCCATATTTTTTACTATTCCTTCGATATTTTTAGGAGTTCGAGAATTCCTCGAACTCCAGTCTTCGTCTTGCTACAGCCATACCGAGTAAAGAAGTAAATCTAACAACGGGTACTGATAAAGCGTCCGACTAGGGAAAAGGGTACCTGCTACCTAGGCGTATGCCTATTCCTCAATAATCCATAAGGAAAGAATCCACGCTCAAATCGCAGGTCACATACAGCCAATATTCACCGATATTCACAAAGTCAGTAGAAAGTTGTATAAATAGAGCATTGACTAGCAGTTGGCAGCATTTGTGGATCGGGGAAGGTCGCACAAATAGCACCTTGCTAGGAGCACCACATGCACGACAAAAACCTCGCTGGTTTGGTTGTAATCCATTCCGCGCCATCTGCCCTGCGTCAACATGTCGAGTGGGGTTTGAACTCACTCCTTGGTGCGCCACAGAATATTTTCTGGCGCGATCAACCCATGTCACCTGGCACCGTGCGAACAACACTCGAATTTCGCGCACCCGTTGGAACTGCTGCAAAGATTGCGACCGCCTTAAAGAATTGGCATTACCTAAGGTTTGAAGTAAGCGAATTAGCAGTAAGTGGTGGCGAAATATTTCGTTGCACACCGGAACTTGGAATCCATCGAGCCACAGTTGATCCAGTTGGAACTATTTTAGTGGAGGAGAATATTCTTCGCAGAGCACTTTCTCATTTCGATGAAAACGATTTTAGAAATGAAGTAGAGCTAGCCCTCGGCTCCGAATGGGATATTGCGCTCGAACCATTCCGTGGCGTCGATTTACAAGAGGTTCAAAGGTTAAGAGCAATCTAACTTTGAGTGATATGATTCTTATATGACATCACAAGCGCCAATGACATCAACAGAACGCCGTCGCTCAATTCTCTATATCGTCATTGCACTAATTCTCGCTGTTGCACTTGGTGGTGGTTTGGTTAAGGTTGGCGCTGGATTTGCGGCACGTAATTCAAATGGAATCACAGTTACTGGATCTGCCAAGACATCTGCCACTGCAGATAATGTTGTATGGACGCTCAATGTTTCACTGACTCGCCAGACCGTTGCAGAAGCTGTCACCAAAGTAGGTAACGATGTTGCCGCTGTTACGAAATATCTCACCGACGGTGGTATCCCGGCAGATGCTCTTACTCTAGGTTCAGTTTCAACCTATGCGAATGAGCAGTGGGTCAATGGCAATAACACTGGCAAAATCCTGAATTACCGTGCATCACGCGATGTTGTATTACGTACCAAGGATGTTCAGTTAGTTGCAAAACTTTCTCAAGGTATCGGCACAATCATGCAGCAAGGTGTAACTGTCAATAACTATGGCCCTCAGTACTACATCTCCACACTTCCCGCGATGCGTCCAAAATTACTTGAAGCAGCGATGAAGGATGCAAAGATTCGCGCGGAGGCGATTACAAAGGCAGTAGGTGGAAAAGTTGGCGCGGTTCAAGATGTAAAGGCCGGGGTATTCCAAGTCACCACACCAGATTCGACTATGACTCAAGATACTGGTGCTTACGACACATCAAGTATCGAAAAGACAGTGACATCTACAGTCTCAGTCACTTTCTCAGTCAAGTAATTCCTCCCAACTGCGAATCTGCTGAGACTTTAGTCAAAATACACTTATTAAGAAGTTCGAGTTAACCCTGCGAATTAGAATAAGCGCATGAATCAGGCAGGTAAGGCTAAATCTCGTTCGCCTCGACTGATCGCGATCTTTCTACTCATTCAATCAGCTTCGATTATCGGATTCTTTTCCGCACACAGATTTCCACGATTAGTACAGGTTGTAGGTAGAGATTTACACAGCTCTATCACCCAAACGACGGATGCTGCCGCTGTCATGATTGCCGTTGCCCTTGCTCTTATAGCGCGAGGCATTTTTCATCGCCGCAAGCGTGCGTGGCAGTTAGCGACGTTTTTGCAATCGCTGCTTTTCCTTATGGAGATCTTTCATAATGGAAGCAGATTACTTTTCCATCATCGCAGATTTCACGTAGTTTTTGGAAACCTTGGTTTTACACATCTCCTATTCGAAATTTTGTTGCTGATTGCCCTAATTCTCTGGCGCAGAGATTTCAATACATTAGCCAATCCACATACTCGAAAGAGCGATTTCTATTACTTTCTTCAAGTTACAGGTCTTTCATATCTAGTTGCTGTAATCATCGTATTCTCTGATCGATCACGTTTCGTGCACCATCTATCATTCACGCAAGTATTAGCGACTGCGCTAAAAGGTTTGATCGGAGTATCTGGTCCTGTTGCCTTCACGATGGTGAAGACACAGGAGCGCGTAGAAAATCTCCTCTTAGGACTAGGACTACTTATTGCGGTAACAACTCTCTTCAGAGCGCTACGTCCTCTCGAGCGGATTGCTCATATGAGCGCCGAAGATAAGGCGGCAATGAGTGAACTCATCTCTAGATATCCATCCGAAGATTCACTTGCATATTTCGCTCTTCGTGATGATAAAGATGTCATCTGGGCAAAGAACGGTAAGGCGGCAATTGCATATTCAGTCGTCAACGGGACGATGGTTGCCTCTGGTGATCCACTAGGCGACCCAGAGTGTTGGCCCGCCGCAATCGAAGAATTTATTCACGAAGCAGAACGTCACGCATGGATTCCTGCGGTGTACGGATGCACAGAAAAAGCTGGAGAAATTTGGAAACGTGAGACCGAATGCGATGCTCTCGAAATTGGCGATGAAGCTATTGTGCTTGTCGATGATTTCGATATAAGCACTCCTCAACTTAAGAGCGTGAGACAGCTATCAAATAAGGCACGCAAAGAAGGGTATGAAACTCACACTAAGAAGATTTCTGAACTCTCTCCTGATGAGCGAAGATCATTGGCAAGACATGCTCAAGAATGGCGCCGAGGTGGAGATGAACATGGATTTTCAATGGCTCTTGGACGCTTCTGCGATCCTCAAGATTCTGATGCTGTTGTTTCGTGGGCAGAAGCAAAGGGTGAATATAAAGGATTGCTTCAATTCGTTCCGTGGGGCGCTGATGGTTTATCACTTGATTTGATGCGTCGATCCAGTGACAGTGTTTCCGGGGTGAATGAACTGCTTATTGCAGCAACTATCGATTATTCGCGAGTACATAAAATAAAGAGAATTTCACTCAATTTTGCAACGTTTAGATCAATCTTTGAAAAAGGCGAACGATTAGGCGCAGGACCAATTACTCGCATTAACCATAAAGTTTTGATTCTATTATCTCGATTTGTACAGATGGAATCTCTCTACCGTTTTAATGCGAAGTTCCAGCCAGTGTGGGAGCCTCGCTACATTCTCTTCCCTAGCATTGGACATTTAGGCCGAGTAGCGATTGCCATCTTGCGCGTCGAATCATTCTTGCCAAATAAGCGGCGAAAAATCAAAGCCGCGAAAGTCGACTAATGGGTCTTACTGATGGTTTAACGCTCGCTCTATTTTCATGCGCTGCAATTGGGCTCACGCTCTTTGCTGTCGTAAAGTGGGAGAAGATATATCGTCGAACCTTTAGCAATTTTTTATTGCGCTTATTGATTATCGTTCTCTGCCAAGTACTAGTCCTGATCAGCATCGGGCTTGAAGTAAATAGAGCAAATGGCTTCTATGAAAGCTGGAATGACGTATTTGGAACAAATTCAAATTATAGTAAAACAGCAACGACAGCTGGCTCAATGGCTACGATTACCAAATCGGAGCTCGCGCATGCAGATAAGCGGTCTTTGAATTCTCTGCTTGTGCGCGATGTTATAACTGGCAAACAATCACACGTTTCTAATGTGGTCTACCTAGATTTACCTGCTGCAGCGGTTTCCAATATCGAGAAGAAGATTCCATTAGATCCACACCGCTATCGAGTCGTTGAATTTCTCAGTGGATTTCCTTCGCAACCACTGATGTGGGTCAAGGCGCTATCTATCGATAAAGTTTTAGCGACATACAACCAGAGCCATGTGGGGCATGAAGTTATCGGGGTGATTCCTCAAGTAAATATCGCTGGCCACTATGACCTTGAATGTATGAATCTACCTGGAAAGCGACCAGCGGCTGAGATATGGCTGAGCTCTGATATGCATTCATATCTTTCAACGCGTTTAGGAATGCACGATACAAAGTGGGGCGTCATGGGAGTCTCTACTGGTGCATGGTGTGCTGCGATGTTATCGATTCGCCATCCAGAACTGTATGCGGCATCAGCATCGATTGCCGGTTATTACATACCTGCTCTGCCTGCCACAGATCCCATCGCTCTTCAAAATGAGATGAATGCACAGTATGACTTAGCTAAATCAGAAGTTTTACTTAAGAAGGTTCAGCCTCTTTATATCACTGCAAGTGATGGAGATTCATATTCAATTTATGAGACGAGAAAATTTCTTGCCAAACACCATCCACATTTGGCAATTACCTATAAAGAATTTAAATCTGGTGGACATCATTCAGAGGTCTGGGTTCCGCAGGTACCACTGGCATTAGCGTGGCTACAGCGGAATATTTCCGTGTGACCCACGGCGATAATCAGTTTCGGCAAGTACCTTTGCGATAGCGCTACGAGTTTTATCAGGTTCGATCATCTCATCGACGGCACCGATTTCAATTGCTCGGGCTACACCACCTGAAATTTTTTCATGTTCTGCTGCAAGCTCTAGCTCCATGTTCTCACGTTGATCTGCAGGTAAATCTGCAAGTAAACGACGATGCAGAACGCGAACAGCGGCAACTGAGCCCATGACTGAAACTTCTGCTTGTGGCCATGCGAATACACGTGTTGCGCCAAGTGACTTTGAATTCATCGCCACAAATGCTCCGCCATAGGCTTTGCGAGTAATGACAGTAACGCGAGGAACAACAGCTTCACCGAAGGCATGGAGCAACTTGGCACCGCGACGTACGGCTCCCTCCCATTCTTGTCCGATGCCAGGTAAGAAGCCAGAGACATCTGCAATGACGATAAGCGGAATTCCAAAGGCATCACATGTTCGAACAAATCGTGCAGCTTTTTCACCAGCTGCTGAATCGAGAACTCCACCAATGACTTGTGGGTTATTTGCAATGACACCAACCGTGCGGCCACCAAGGCGACCAATAACGGTGGTCATGTTCTGAGCCCACATATCAAGGAGTTCAATCTTCTCGTTATCAGTATCGAGAATTGCATCGACAAGTGGATGTACTTCGTAGGTACGTTTTGCAGAATCAGGAACTAGATGCGCAAGCGGCACATCTTTGACATTTGCTGATATCAAACCTTGATTTGCAAAGAGAGATACAAGATCTTGAATTTCACGGAAAGCGATATCTTCAGAGGGTGCAATGACATGTGCAACGCCAGAGTTCTTACTATGCGCTTCAGGGCCACCGAGCAGCGCCATATCGACGACATCGCCAGTTACGGATTTCACAACGTCTGGACCAGTAACAAAGATGCGACCTTCGGGTGCAAGGACAACAACATCTGTGAGTGCAGGACCATATGCACCGCCACCTGCTGTGGGTCCGAGAACAAGTGATAACTGTGGGATACGACCGCTTGCCGTGACCATTGCTTGAAAGACTTCACCGAATGCATTGAGGGATGCAACGCCATCACTTAATCGCGCACCACCTGAATGCCAGATACCGATGACAGGAACTTGAGCGCCCATCGCAGAGCGATATGCCTGAACGATTACCTGCGATCCTTCAATTCCGAGTGCGCCACCTTTTATTGTGGGATCGGATGCAAAGATGATGACTTTATTTCCTTTAACCAAACCAGTTGCAGCAACCATTCCGCAATCAGTACGTGGGACGAGAAGTTCGTATGAACCTTTATCTACGAGTTTGGCGATTCGTGCTTCGGGGTCGAGCGAATCTTTAGGTGTTGCCATAGGTCTAGGTTAGAGCGATTTAAATACAAGTACTACGTTGTGGCCGCCGAAACCGAAGGAATCATTGAGCGCAGCGATATCGCCCGAAGGTAATTGGCGCGGAGTGTCACGGACAACGTCGACAGTCACAGCTGGGTCTAAGTTTTCAATATTAATTGTTGGGGGAGCCAGGCGATCTTGAAGTGCCTTGACGATAAAGACAGATTCAATAGCACCGGCGCCACCAAGCAGGTGTCCTGTCATTGACTTTGTTGCAGATACTGCAACATGATCGGCATCTGCGCCTAGCGCTTTACGAAGAGCATTTGCTTCAGCCACATCTCCCGCAGGAGTTGATGTCGCATGTGCATTGAGGTGCACGATGTCCTTTGTAGATAAACCTGAATTAGCGAGTGCAAATTTAATTGCACGCTGTACTCCACTGCCATCTGGGTCTGGGGCTGCAATGTGATATCCATCTGAAGAAAGTCCTTGACCGCCGATTTCACAGTAAATCTTTGCGCCGCGAGCTTTTGCGTGTTCGTACTCTTCAAGGACTAGTACTCCGCCCCCTTCACCAAGAACGAAACCATCGCGATCGAGATCATAGGGACGTGATGCGCGTGCAGGGTCATCGTTACGAGTTGAAAGTGCTTTCATCGCTGCAAAACCAGCCATCGGCAATTGATGAATTGCAGCTTCGACGCCACCAGAGACAACAATATCTGCGCGATTATTCTTAATCATTTCGTAGGCATATCCGACTGCCTCGGCACCTGATGCACATGCGCTGACGGGAGTATGCACGCCAGCTTTTGCTTTAAGTTCAAGGCCAACATTTGCAGCAGGTCCATTAGGCATCAACATCGGAACAGTGTGGGGGCTGACTCCACGTGCACCTTTTTCGTTGAGATTAACAAATTGATCAAGGAGTGTGATGACGCCACCGATACCGGATGCGATAACAACTCCGAGACGTTCTTTATCGATGTCATCGGGTGAACCCGCATCTTTCCAGGCTTCGCGAGATGCAACGAGTGCAAATTGTTCTGAGCGATCAAGGCGGCGGATTTCAACGCGCTCCATCTGATCTGCAGGTTCTGTCGCAACGCGCGCAGCGAAGTGCACGGGAAGGAGCTCACGCCAATCTTCAGTAAGAAGTCTGACACCACTCTGGCCGGCCAAAATCGCCTTCCAGGTTGAATCGACATCTCCACCGAGAGGCGTTGTTGCACCAAGGCCCGTAACGACTACGCGACGTTGTGACATACGAGGTGTTTTCTAGTTATGCAGCAGCGTTAACGATGAAGTTAACAGCATCGCCGACAGTAGCGAGATCAGTTACCTTCTCATCAGGAATCTTTACGCCAAAGCGCTCTTCGCATGCAACGACAACCTCAACCATGCTGAGTGAGTCGACTTCGAGGTCATCTGTAAAGTTCTTATCGAGTTCGATTGATGCAGCTGGAATGCCTGCTACTTCTTCAACGATCTCTTTGATTCCTGCAAGTACATCTGCTTGTGACAGCGCCATTATTTTTCCTTCTCTGTTGAAATCTGATGTAACCGGTACTTCATTTCTTGAGGTTGCAATTGTCTACGAAAGAGGGGCTTACTTCCCAGTAAATAGGGAGGTAATCTGAGAAAAATTACGGTTTTGGCGGTAATTTCACAACTTGGCCCGCATAAACGAGACCTGCGCCATATCCGATGAGAAGCGCCAATTTTCCATGGAGCTCGGGATGTTTCTCAAGGAGAGCATCCATGGCCAGAGGAATTGATGCCGCCGACGTATTTCCATTTTTGCGAATGTCATCGGCGATGATCACAGAATCTGGCATATCCATCTCTTTGGCCATAGTTTCAATGATGCGCACATTTGCTTGGTGCGGAATAAATGCATCGATGTCGCCCACAGTAAGTCCTGCAGATTCGAGTGCCTTGACTGCGGCTTTGCTCATAGAAAATACCGCCCAACGAAAAACTTTCTGACCTTCTTGTGTGATGTTCGGCCATTTGCTGCCAGCTTTTGTTAATTGAGTTTCAACATCGCGCACATCGATCCACGATGGATTCATCAAAATCGCATCGCGGTTATCGGCATCTGATCCCCATTCGACCGGACCAATGCCAGTCTCTTGAGATGCGCCAATGACAACAGCTCCTGCACCATCGGCAAAGATAAATGCCGTTGCACGGTCATTGGGATCTGTGAAATCTGAAATTTTTTCAGCGCCGATGACAAGAACGGTCTTCGATGTTCCCGCTTTAATAAAATCGTGAGCCATCGAGACTCCGTAACAGAAACCTGCGCAGGCCGCATTGATATCGAAGGCGGCAGCTTTGGGATGGCCCAGGCGCTGAAGGATTGCAGTTGCAGCAGATGGTGCTTGAAAAGGAAAGGTAATTGTTGCAACGATGATGGTGTCGATATCTGTAATTGAAAGCTTCGCTTTTTTCAGCGCATCTTCAGCGGCCCATGTGGCCATATCAAGGAGTGACTCTGATTCATCAGCGAATCGACGCGCTTCGATTCCGGTACGTTGCTGAATCCATTCGTCGCTGGAATCAATTCTGATTGCAACTTCGTCATTGAGAACCACGCGCTTAGGGCGATATGAGCCTACAGAGAGAATCTGGCTCTCACTGCCAGCCTTTGTTGCAATCGTCTTCATTACTTGCCTCCGTGGTTAGCAACAAATATACGTGCTGCATCGAGATCATCTGGGCTCTTCAGTGCGAACTGTTCGATACTAGGTGAAGCACGCTTGATGAGTCCAACTAAGGTGCCCGCCGGAGCAACTTCAATCACGCCTGTGACGCCAAGAGATACAAGAGTCTCCATGCATAAATCCCAGCGAACAGGGTTTGCAATCTGATTGACGATACGAGCCAGAATTTCGGCGCCATCTGTAATAACTGCTCCATCTTTATTGGAGAGAACTCCAACTGAAGGTTGTGTTGGTGACATCGTTGCAGCAAGTGCGCGAAGTGGTTCGACTGCAGGTTGCATATAAGAGGTATGGAATGCGCCAGCGACAGCGAGCGGACGAACGCGAGCGCCTTCGGGATCCAATTGCGCCAGAGATTCGAGATCTCCCGCCGCAACAATCTGTCCGCCGCCATTGTCATTTGCTGCAACAAGTCCTAAATCTGCAATGGCGCGCAGAACTATCTGGCGATCTCCGCCTAACACTGCAGCCATTCCTGATGGCGTAACTCCTGCAGCTTTCGCCATTTCAACTCCACGAGTGCGCACCAATTTCATTGCATCTACTGGAGCCAATACCCCTGCAATTGCTGCTGCAGTAATTTCGCCAACAGAATGGCCTGCAACGTATGAGAAAGATCCAGCGCCACCCAGTGCATGTGCGCTCATGAGGCCAGCTGCAACAATGAGCGGTTGTGCATTGGCGGTATCTTTAATTTCATCGGCATCGCCAGTTGTTCCAAGGGCAATGAGATCAAGGCCAATCGCCTCGGAGATTTCTTCCGCCATTGCTCGTAACTTTGAATCTTCAAGCCAAGGGCTGAGCATTCCGGGAGTTTGTGATCCTTGCCCCGGAGCGATGATTGCGAGCATGCAGTAAATATATGGGATTACGAACCAGTAACAAGCCAGATGTATCGGAAATCTAGCTGAGAATTATTTTATGTGGGCGTGAATCGTCAACCAGGCTGCATCAATCACAAGCGATGATGGAGTTGAGAATTCGGGGGTCGGTCGTAACTCTTGATCAACAATCTCTTCAATAACTTTTATATTCATTATGAAACCTTTTCATTTTGTAGTCGATTAATGTGAATATCTGCCTGGGCGGCAAAATCTGGATAATAGACATTTGGCTCTGTGACATCGTTGCGATGGCGAGCCATGTAAATCAACTCATAGATAGAGAGAATGAGAATTGCCGGCAATAAGTCAATGCTGCGTTTGAGAAACCATGGAGTTCCGTTCTTGAGCATCCAGATAATTGAATCTTTGCGACTGCGGTTATTTGCGCGAGTGAATTTCACTGAATCCACCTCGAAGCCACGTTTGCGAAGAAGGTGAGCGAAGTTGTCAGCGATAAATTGGTGGCCGTGGCGGCTTGGATGCATACGGTCTACATGCCACTTATCGCGGGCATAAATAGATTCGAGTGATCGTGTCTCGAGCAGGATCGAGCTGTAGCGGTGCGCCATCTTGCGAGTTATCTGATTCACAGCGTTAACGCGACGACGACAAACACGTGCGACAAGACGCGGCATTGGAACAATCTCGGTCGGGTCATGAAGCTCGAGCAACATTGACATTGCGCCCGCCTTTTCAATCTGGTGCAACGTCTCATTGAGGTTTTCTTCAAAAACTTGAGGCGAAAATCCATTTCGCAATAAGTCATTTCCGCCAACAATTACGGCGACAAGCTCAGGTTCGTGGATGAGTACTTTAGGAAGTTGTTCATGGAGAACTTCTTTTGATTGAGCAC
>CAIMXQ010000125.1 GCA_903845465.1 uncultured Actinomycetes bacterium | reverse complement strand
CACCTCGTGGGTGAGATACAGTGTCAAAAACCCCAGTGAGAGAGCCATATTTTGTTGCGATTGCATGTTCGTAGCCGCGGCCTCTATATGCAATATCTGTGATTGTTGCTTCGAGACTATTAGTCGCGTCCTTATTGAAACTTGTGGCCGCAGGTCGAATTAAAATATCAACGCCTTGGCCTACTTCAAGTCCAACCGTGTGGCGCACTTTCAACTGATCCTCACCAAGTGAAACAACACAACTTGTCTTTGAAACTCGCTTCACTTTTCCAGTGAAAGTTCCGGCAATCCCGGTGAAGTTTGCCACAAAGCGATTGGTGGGGCGTTCATAGATTTCTTCTGGCAAATCAACTTGTTCAAGTTTACCGTGATTGATGACACCAATTTTATCTGCAAGCGCAAACGCTTCTGATTGATCATGAGTGATGTAAAGAGCGGTTGCGCCAATTTCACGCGTGAGTGTTGAAATTTCAATCCGCAATCTCTCACGCAAATCTGCATCAAGGTTGGAAAGTGGTTCGTCAAAGAGCAACAGTGCAGGATCTGCAACAATCGCGCGAGCAAGTGCTACACGCTGTTGTTCTCCACCTGAAAGTTCGTGCGGGTAATTTCTACCTTTTGTTGAAAGACCAACTCTCTCCAGAGCCGTCTCAACTCGCTTCCGAGACGCATCTTTCCCTAATTTTCTACGCTGCAGGGCATACTCAACATTCTCAAATGCGCTTAGATGTGGCCACAGTGCATAATCTTGAAAGACCATCGCAAGGTTCCGCTTTTCGGGTGCGACATTGATAGGGCCGCGATTAACTTCCTGATTGTCAAGAAATATAGATCCAGAATCAATCTTCTCAATACCCGCCAATGATCTGATTAACGTTGATTTACCTGATCCTGACGGTCCAAGTAGAACCATAAATTGACCAGGTTCGATTGTCAGAGAGAGGCCATCAAGTGCGGCGAGCGACCCGTAATTCTTTCGTGCACCCTTAATTTTTACTAGATGACCATTACTCATGAGCGCGCTCTCCCTAACTGTTTCCAACCGAGTGGTGCCAATTTTTCATATAAACCAAATGCAATTGCGACAACAATAAGAGCTGAAATAATTGCGAAAACTTCCATCGCTGTACCACCACCGAAATCATAATTTCCCAGAGCATGATCGATTCCCACGGCTAGCGGGGCATGTCCCGGCGGATACAGAATTTGGCTCACTGGCAGCTCCAAGAGTGTTCCGCAATACGTAAGACACCAAGCAGCAAGTAGTGGTCGTGAGATGAGTGGAAGCACAACTGTGAGCCATGTCTTAATTCCATTTGAACCATGAACACGACACGCTTCAGAGAGTGATTCTTGAAATTGATTCATATTTCCTACAAGAGAACGTGTCGTAGATGGCAAAGCAGTTGCAATATAAGCAAGTACCAATAGCGCAACTGTTCCGTATAAATGGAATCCGTACTTTTGAGCTAGTGGCAAGTTGTAGGCGAAGATATATCCGATTGCAAAGACAATTCCCGGGAGGCCGACAGCCGCAAGCAGGAAGAAGTCGAGAAACTTTTTCCCAGGACCATTCTTAGTTGAAACCAACATGCGTGAAGAAATCGCCGCCAAGATAACTGCCACTGTCGCGGTCATGAGCGCTGCTTCTGCAGAGAATAAAAGCGGGGTGCGAAGTAATGGGCTCTTGATGACTCGAATGTAATTATCAAAATTGATTTGATAATTAGAAATAACCGTTCCAAGACCTTGAATCATTGATGCTGAAATTGCGCCGAAGACCGGGACTCCGAGAGTAAGAATGAGGAGCACATAAATAGTTACATTCGAGGCTATAGAGCCCAAAGGGGAAAGTTTCTGCCGGGTGATTGGGCGAGTTCTACCGCTGAGAACTCTGAAGGATCTACCTCGTAGCGCGCGAGATTGGGCGAGAAGAGCAACGACTATAAGCATGAGAAGGATGATTGAGATTGCGGCGCATAATGGGAATGAAACCGGAATTGACATTACCGATTTATAGAGAGTAAATGTTGCAACCGAATATCGCCCCGGCGAAGAAAGTTGTGAAGCAACACCAAAGTCGCTGATACTTTCTGCAAAGACGATGGCAATTCCTGACCAGAGGGCTGGAAGCAATAAAGTTGCCATCATTTTGAATGCTGCGATTCGAGAGCCACCGTGTACGCGAACTGCTTGCTCGAACTCTTCGCCGAGGCCACGCATTGCATTAGAAATCACGAGATACGCAAATGGAATCCCTTTAAAGGTAAGAATCATTGCGATTCCAACGGGTCCATAAAGTAAATCGCGCACAAACGGCAGATCTATTCCTGCAATATTAAGAACTCCTGCACGTTCAAATATTCGTTCCCAGCCGAGCGCAATGAGATAAGACGGCGCCAAGAGAAGCGCGAAAATTGCAAGGTTCCATACTTTACGTGCAGCCGAATTTGTACGTAACACAATCCAGGCAACACCAAGTGCGATGGCAGTAGCAAGAATGGATGAGACAACGCCCATAACGAATGAGTGCCAGATAGATCGCACAAAATATGGATCTGCTGCTGCTTTAAAGCTATTGAAGGTAAACCATTCAGGGCCTTGGTCTAAAAGCTTGGGACTAAAAGCAACGGCGAGAAAAAGGATGATTGGTAGAACTAAAATGCTCACAATAACCATCCAAAAGATAGTCATGGGAGAAATCTTTGTTCGAGCAAAAAGTAGAGCCCTCGAAGAGAATGAATCTCTCGAAGGCTCTACCTTTTGCATTAAACGGTTAGTGAGATATCGCGATTACGCGATGTTCTTTGTGAACCAGTCTTGTACTGCGCCCTGGAGAGGTGCGTACTTGTATGGATCTACAACCTGAATCAAGCCCGATGTAAATGAAGGCATTGTTGTGGTTGCTGCAGCTGGATTATTGCCAAGAAGTGTTGGCCAGAAGAGTGAATCTCCGGTGTTTGACTTGATCATAATCTTTACTGCCTCTGAGGTCATGACGAAGTCAGCGAACTTCTTTGCTGCATCCTGCTGGAATGCTGATGCTTTTCCATCGATTGCAAGACATGATGGAAGCACCGTTGTCTTTGAAAGGTATGTAACTTCTGGTGTGAGACCAGCTACTGGCTTTGCCTTGTAGTTGACAACTTCAGTGATTGCCGCAGATGACTGAACAAGGCCCACGTTGATGACGCCTGTGTTAAGCGCTGCAAGTGTCTTGGAGTTCTTATCAAATGCACGCAAACCGTTTGCTTTGAGCTTTGTGAGGTACGCCTTCATTGCATCTTCGCTACCAAGTTGTTCCATGAGGCCAGCGATAAATGGGTATGTTGGGCCAGATACGGATGGGTTATTCATTCCGACCTGATTCTTAAAATCTGCAGATGCAAGATCATCCCATGAAGTTGGTTTGCGAACCTTAGAAGAGTTGTATACAACTCCAACCATCTCCGTAAAACCTGGAACTTGGTATGCACCGCTCTTTGGAGCTAACTTTTGTCCAATTGCATTGAGGTGTGCGCCCTTTGGCTTGTAGTGCAATAGTTGCTTATCGAGGTCGAATGCTGCACATGGTTCTGCACCATCTGCCCAATATGCACCCCACTGCGGGTTGTTCTTCTCGGCAGTAATCTTCGCAAGAAGTGGTCCGGTTGAAAGAGCTGTAACGTTTACTGGAATTCCAGTCTTTGCCGTGAAAGCGGTTGCAACATCTGTTGAATAATCAAGTGCTGCGTAGAGCTGTAGCGCATCGGCTGCATGTGCTGATGGAGCGACTGAGCCACCGAGAATCATCGCAATTGCGAGTGACCCCAGTGTCAATGTGCGAGATATTTTCAAGATGACTCCCCTAATAATGATGTAACAGATACAGACGTATCGTGGGAGAAAAGTTAGGCACCGTTCATTGAGGGATAGCAAAAAGCACGTGAACAGAGATGAAATTTGTGCTTAATGCCAGACTTCTAGAAACCATCTTCCGTTGGGGCTGGATCTTGCTCGAGCGCCTCTTTCACCGAGGCCAATCGACGCTCGACTTCATCAGCTTCTTCCATGCGGCCAAGTTGGCGCATCACCGCGACCATACGAGTCTCGATATCGAGAATGAATTCAAAATCTTTCGGTTCATCCTCGGCGATGATCAGAAGAACGTTATCGAGTGTGGATAATCCATCTTCAAACTTTCCAAGCAGGATTTCTGCTTTTCCAAATTCGAAGAGGGCAAAAGTTTCACGGACATGATCGTGAGCGGTTTCAAATACATCTATTGCTTTACGTGCGGCATCGATTGCCTTTTCTCCGTCACCGATTTCGTTGTAGCAGGAAGCAATCTTCTGATCGCAACGTGCAATGTGAATTACTTCTTTCTCCATCTTAAACATCTTGCGCGCTTCCTGAAAGCAGATAATCGCTTCAGCATAATTCTTTAGTTCCCGTTGAGCGCACCCAATCAAGTGCATATCATTTGCTGCACCAATCGTGTTGTCATCAACTAAATGTTCCTGCGAACATTCGTACATAGTTTCAATAACTTTTTCATAATTCTTAGATGCGTACCACCACTCGCCAAGGGTGCAGGCAAGTTCAAGCGCAATCGGAGATTTGTTCTCGCGCAATATTGATACAGCTTTGCTCATCGCAGTTGCTGCTTCATCCATCCGCTTTAATTGATTGAGGTTGTAACCGATTGCTGAGTAGGCCTGAGCCAAACCTTCACTTTGTTCAGACGTGCCAAGTTCAGAAAAGATATCTCGAGCAGTTTCTGCGAGCGCCAGCGCTTCGTCATATTGACCACGAGCAAAGATTCGTGCAGAGAGTTCGTAGAACGTATTTGCACGTTCTTCACCTTGGACCTCGGGGATTCGATCCCAAAGCATTTCTTCGGTAACGAGCTCATCTTGACCGTAATCGTCGCCCATATGTGACCTCCCGAACCATCAGCAGATTCCCGCACTGTAGACCCAACGCCAAGGTGGGCGCGGCTATTTCAACTCGCTTGCGCGTAAATTCTCGGTTAACCTTATCTTCTTGCAAACCATTTGCATTTAGTCCGGAGGGGCCCCTGATGAATGAGGTAGTCCGTTCCGCGCCCAGAATCCCTATGCGCCAGCGCCTAACACGCGATGAGTGGCGCCGCATGGGGTTGATGTTTGGCTTTATCGCCTTCCTGCATATCGCTGGTGCCCTTCTCATGTGGAAGGCAACTACGGGCGGTTACAAACTCGCTGACGGTTCACTCTTTGGTTGGGGCACAGCAGCCCTCGCGTACACATTAGGTATGCGACATGCGTTCGATGCCGATCACATCAGCGCAATCGATAACACCACTCGAAAGTTAATGGCCGAAGGTAAGCGCCCTCTTGCCGTTGGTTTCTTCTTCTCACTTGGCCATTCATCAGTTGTTGCAACCCTTGCAATCTTGCTCAACTTTGGAATTAAGGCAGTTGGAACTCAGCTCAAAGATAAAAATTCTTCCCTTCACCATTACACAGGATTAGTCGGTACAACAGTTTCTGGAACATTCTTAATGTTGATTGCAATTCTCAACTTGATGATTCTCGTATCTATTGTCGGAGTATTCCTACAGATGCGTAAGGGCACCTATAACGAAGAAGAGTTAGAGAAGCATCTCAACTCTCGTGGGTTCTTAATGCGCTTCTTCGGACCCATTGCTCGCCGCATTGATGCAAGTTGGAAGATGTATCCACTCGGCATTCTCTTTGGCCTTGGTTTTGATACCGCAACAGAGATTGGACTTCTCGTCCTTGCCGGTTCATCTGTCATCGCAGGTCTACCGTGGTGGGCAATTATTTCCCTGCCACTCTTCTTTGCAGGTGGCATGAGTTTGCTCGACACTATCGATGGATCATTTATGAACTTTGCCTATGGATGGGCATTCTCTAAGCCAGTTCGTAAGGTCTACTACAACATCATCATCACTGGATTATCTGTAGCTGTTGCTCTCTTTGTTGGCGGCCTTGAAATTCTTCAAGTAATTGCAAATCAACTCAATCTCAATGGTGGTTTCTGGGATTATTGCAAGGCATTTAACTTGAATTCAGCTGGTTATTTCATCGTGGGGGCATTTGCTGT
>CAIMXQ010000124.1 GCA_903845465.1 uncultured Actinomycetes bacterium | reverse complement strand
CCATCGATGATGGTGTCGCCCGCAGATAGGTGCTCGGCCATTGCTGCAATTGTTGAATCGGTAACCGATGCCGGAACCATGATCCAGACGGTGCGTGGTGTGGAAAGTTGAGAAGCAAGGTGCGCCATATCGGTTGCGCCGATTGAGCCTTCTTTAGCAAGGGCAGCAACTGCATCGGCGCTGACGTCATAGACGGCAGATGTGATGTTGTGGCGATGGAGGCGGCGGACAATATTTGCACCCATGCGGCCAAGGCCGATCATCCCGAAATTAGTTGTTGTCATCATTACGCCTATCCGTTGTAGAAAACACTCAACGTTGAGGATGTAAGTCTACCGCGTGTGCTGGAGTGCTTGCGAATTCAGGCGAATTTTACGTGAATTTATTCAGAAAAAAAGGCTTCAGTATCCACAATCAGTCGAGTATGAGAATTGCCTCGAACATAACTTGCAGGAATTGAGAGATCTCCTTCAATCACCTTTGTCACAGCATCGGCTTTACTTTCACCAGCTGCAACTATCCATACTTCTGCTGCGCTATTAATTGTCTTCATAGTAAATGAAATACGTGCAGCAGGTGGCTTGGGTGAATCGGTAATTGCAAAGATAGAACGCCTGTCATCGATATCTGCAACACCTGGAAATAGCGATGCCACATGGCCATCGGGGCCAAGACCTAAAATATTAAGATCGATATCAACATTTTCAAGTGCAAGTGCGTAATCAGCCACCGCTTCTTCAATATTTGCCGCAACTTCGCTAGCCAATCCTTCATGAATAAAAATGTTCTTATTTGCAACTGCCTTGTGAAAGGGAAAGGCATTTCGTTCAACGCTTTCTGATTGAACAAATCGTTCATCGCTCCACCAGATATGTAAACCTTTAAAAGCATCAAGGTCAGCATTAAATTCATTCACAAGCGCCTCAGATATCTGAACGCCGAGGGTTCCACCTGTGAGCACCAAATGGAATTGGCTTTTGAGTTTGAGCCCTTTCTCAATTGCAGCAAGGATTTGAACAGTTACCTCTTCAGCAAGCTCTGCAGCATCTGCATACAGTGTGAGATCGAGTTCGTCGCCGATATCGCCAATCAATTCATCGAAGTTATCGCTCATCATCGTTCCCCCACTTCTGCATAAATTCTGCTGTCGACATCTCATAGATATTTTCAGGACCATCAATCTCATCCATCTGCTGGCCCATGTAATCAAATCCGAAGTATTTAATCACAGCTATTGATGAGAGGTTATCTGGGCTCACTGTGTATCTCAAGGTTTTCACTTCTGGGAATGCAGAAACCCATCTCCACATACCGGCTAGTGCTTCCTTCGCATAACCCTGACCGCGGTACTGCTCTTCAATTCCAAGGCCAATTTCCATCATGCCATTAGCATCTGGAGCGCCATGAAAGCTTGTACTTCCGATGATTTCATGTGAACTTGAAAGAACTATAAATCGCACAAACCATTTATTGACTGCAGGATTTTCCTTTACCTGCGGCACTCGCCAAGCAAGTGGTCCTGAATTTTCTACCAAGACGTGATGTGGATTTGTGAACGATCGTCCTGCTACTGCAGCTGTGTCATCTTTATTCTCAAGAAGATCAATAATTCCCTGTGGAGAAATATGGTGAAGTTCTAGGCGTGGAGTAGTAATGACTGGTTCCCACATGGCGCGGGACTTTAGAGAGAAGCAAAACCTTCTGCAAGAACGCCGAGAGCATCCTTGAGAAGTTCGTCAGTGATGACAAGTGGTGGCAAGAAACGAATGACGTTTCCGTAGGTGCCTGCAGTCAAGATGAGGACACCTTGGCTCTGGCAATACTTGATGACCTTAGCCATCGCTTCAGGGTTTGGATTCTTTGTACCGGCATGAACCAATTCGATTGCAACCATGGCACCGCGACCACGGACTTCACCGATGATCGGATACTTCGCCTTCAACGCATTGAGAGCTTCAAATAGAACTGTTCCGATATGTGCGGCGCGATCTACAAGCTTCTCTTCTTCAATGGTTTCGATAACAGCAAGTGCCGCTGCGCAGACAACAGGATTTCCACCATATGTTCCACCGAGGCCACCCACGTGAGATGAATCCATAATTTCTGCGCGAGCTGTAACAGCGGCAAGTGGCAATCCACCCGCGATTCCCTTTGCAGAAATAATCATGTCTGGTTCCATATTTTCATGCTCGACGGCAAACATCTTGCCAGTACGGGCAAAGCCTGATTGAACTTCATCAGCGATAAATACAATCTTATTTTCTGTTGCAAACTTCTGAAGGCCTGGCATAAATCCAACCGGTGGAACGATAAATCCGCCTTCACCGACAACAGGTTCGATAAGGATTGCCGCAACGTTATGTGCACCAATCTCTTTCTCGATCTTTGAAATCACATGCGCAAGTGAATCTTCTGCAATAGTCACAAGGTTGCCTTCGTAGCGATATGAGTAAGGCATCGGCATGCGATAGATCTCGTTTGCAAATGGTCCAAAGCCATCCTTATACGGAATGTTCTTGGCAGTAAGTGCCATCGTTAGATTTGTACGACCGTGATAGGCGTGTTCAAAGACAACGATTGCTGGACGCTTTGTGTAATGGCGAGCAATCTTGATTGCATTTTCAACTGCTTCTGCACCTGAATTCTGCAAAATCGACTTCTTCTTAAACTTTCCTGGTGTTAAACGATTGAGCGCTTCGCATACTTCGATGTAACCCATGTAAGGAACTGTGGTGAAGTTTGTATGCGTAAAGTTTGCAACAGCTTCTTGGACTGCCTTCACAACGCGTGGCGCTGAGTTTCCGACGCTAACAACACCAATACCCGAACCCATATCGATGATTCGATTGCCGTCGATATCTTCAATAATTGCATCCTGCGCACGGCTAACAATTACCGGCATTGCAGTTCCTAGTCCCCCAGATACAGCCTCGTTACGTCGCTGCATTGCAGCAGTTGATAGCGGCCCTGGAATTTCAGTTGCCAGATGGCGTGATTGCGGGAGGGGGTCCTTTGATGTCATGGATAAAGTCTAAGCCCATCAATTTCATCCGCGAGCCCAAGTACTCCTGGATACAAGTTAGGCTTGCCACATGAGCAATCTCAGAGACAGTGCACCGCTTCTTGATGCCTACCTCTCCTACTTTGAAAGCTCCCGAACTCCTTTCACGATTCCAGGTCACAAGCAGAAGACGAGCGCACTCGATGCTGGGCTTGGCGCTGTCGTCGACTCAGATACTCCGTTATATGGCGGACTCGATGAAATTAAATTAACTAATCAAACTCTCAGGAAAGCGGAAGCTCTTGCAGCGCAGTTGTGGGGCGCAGATTACGCGCGCTTTTCAACTGGTGGATCTACTCATGCAAACCAAGCAATCATCTTTGCTCTTGGAAAACCTGGTGACAAAGTTGCGATCTCTCGTACTGCTCATCGCTCGGTTTTAAGCGCTCTTGTCCTTGCAGGACTTGAACCCATCTGGATGTCACCGGAGATTGATGGTGCAACTGGAGTTCCCACCGGAATCGCAGTTGGTGAATTACAACGTGCGCTTCATGAAAAACCAATTGCAGTGCTGCTAACCGAACCTGGTTATCTCGGAACAATCTCAGATCTTCCTGCCCTGATCACAGCAGCACATGCAGTCGATGTTCCTGTCATTCTCGATGCCGCATGGGGTGGACACTTTGGTTTTCATCCAGATCTACCGCGCCATGCATTCCAAGTAGGTGCCGATGCACTGATTACTAGTACCCATAAAGCGTTGCCTGGCTATAGCGCATCTGCGCTTTTACTTGCTCGCACCACATTGCTGAGCGCAGAGCGATTAGAACAAAGCTTTGAAACAACCCACACAACTTCTCCTGCAGGAGCACCTCTTGCATCAATCGATGGCGTCCGTGCACTTCTACAAACTCGCGGAGAAGAGTTAATCGGTAGATTGCTCGATAACATCCATCGCTTTAAAGAGATGGTCCAAGCTGAATTTCCACTTCCCATATTCCTCTATCCAACTGATTTTCCTGCAGGTCGCTTTGATCCTTCGAAAATAGTGCTGCGCGTTCAACAGCTTGGCGCATCGGGTGTAGATATCGAACTCGACCTACAGGCCAAGGGAATACGCGTTGAAATGGCCGATCGCGACACTATCGTTTTCCTCGGCACCATTGCAGATACCCAAGCTGATTTTGATCTCCTTGCAGATGCACTTATTCCGATCTTAAAAAAGCGCCAAGAACAGCGCCGCGAAAGTGCAGCAGCTCTCAGTTGGTCTGTCGTTCCACAACGAGCAACATCGATGCGAGATGCCTACTTTGCTGAGACTGAATTGGTCAGCGCAGATAAAGCAATCGGTCGTATTTCTGCAGATTTGATCGCTCCTTATCCGCCAGGAGTTGCAGTCGTTGCGCCAGGTGAAGTGCTCACACAGCAAATTGTTGAAGGATTGAGCGCATCACGCTCTGCTGGAGTTCGAATCGCATATGCAACCGATGCAACGCTTGAGCACTACCGCGTCGTTAAATAATTTATAAAGGCTGGCGATAGACCTTATGTTGCGCCGCTTGGGCAATGGGGCGAATAGTCATCGAATCAACATTGAAGTGATCAGGAAGCATGACAGTCCAACGAATTGACTCTGCGACATCGTCTGCAGTCAATGGGCGCGTAACGCCTTCATAGACTTTTGCAGCGCGATCGGCATCGCCGTTAAATCTAACCTTCGCAAATTCATCTGTCTTGACCATTCCTGGAGCAATTTCAGTAACGCGAATTGGTTGGCCATTGAGTTCTAAGCGAAGAGTCTCAACCAATGAAGTCTCTGCAAATTTCGCAGCAACATAGCTTCCGCCATTTTCATAAGAACGGTGACCTGCAGTCGAAGAGATAATCACAATATGTCCGCGGCCATGTGTGCTCATCAGTGGCGTTATTGCCTTGACCATTCGCACTGAGCCAACAACGTTGACATCGAACGTCTTCTTCCAAATCTCAGGATCAGCTTCTGCAACAGACGCTGCATCAAATGCGCCACCGGCACAATTAATTAGTACAGCAACTGGCTTCCCCTGTAAATGGGCTGCAAGGGCATCAACGCTAGTTTGGTCAGTTACGTCGAGTTCCACTGCCTCAATATTCTGATGTGACGAAGCAAGAGCATCAAGTCGATCTTTGCGGCGTGCCCCAGCAATTACGTGATATCCATTTTCTGCCAATAAAGCTGAAGTGGCAGCACCAATTCCACTGCTTGCTCCAGTAATTACGGCATATTCACGTGTGCTCATTGGGCAAGGGTATATGTGAAGACTAGAATAAATCTATGAGCAAACAGATAAAGACTAATATCGAAATTGACTACAAGAAACGCAACAGAAAAACCGTTTTTTGGCGCGGGATTCTTGTCTTCCCGACTGCAGTATTTATCTGTTCCTTTGCCGTTCAAAGTAATGCAGGCTTCGCCGCTGGATTCATCATCGTGCCAACCCTCTTGGCACTTGTTTTCCGTGAGGTCTACCCAAGCTACCTATTAACCTTTAACCACTCATTTATCGAATTGCAGACTCGTGTTGTTGCCTACTCTCTCTTGCTCACCGATGACTATCCATCGATCGAGCGCAATAAGAATATTGAAGTCACTTTTCCTGAAATCAAAGGTGGAAAATCGCTCAATCGATGGCTTCCACTCGTGAAGTGGTTCTTGGCAATTCCTCTTGTCATTGTGGGAATCGTCTACTCTCTCATTTCTCTCGGCATGACACTCGTTGCATGGGTCATCACTTCGGCCACAGGCAAATATCCAAAGTGGGCTGGAAAGTTTGTCTACGGAACCGTCAAATACTGGAATCGCGTCAACGGATACGCGTGCGTGCTTGTTACAGACAAGTACCCATCCTTCTCGCTCTAATGTCTACAACCGTACGCCCGATACAGGATGGCGATAAAGATCGCTGGTTAGTTCTATGGCAGGGGTATCTTGATTTCTATAAGACCTCTGTAGCTGCAGAGCAGACAGAGCGCACGTGGAATCGCATTATGGATCCAGAATTCAATATGAAATGTGCTGTTGCCGTAAACGATGGCGCTGTCGTGGGTTTTACAACCTACAACCTTCAGAATTCAACATGGTCTCCCAACGGACATTGCTATCTTGAAGATCTCTTTGTGACGCCTGAAGTTCGTGGAACTGGAGCAGGACGCGCGCTCATTGATTTTGTCAAAGCATTTGCTCTGGAAAATAAGTGTTCACGGCTCTAATGGAATACCGATGAAGATAATGCGACAGCCCGCAAGCTCTATGACACCTATGTTCTTGAATCTGGCAAGCGTCAATATCGAGTGCAGTTGTAATTATGTTTAAGAAATTGGCAGTATTTGCCTCACTTGCAATTCTTCTTGCAGGATGTGGCACTGCGACCAAAACACCAACTGCTACACCTGCTTTTCAACCACCAGCAAATTGCAATGACACAAATGTTCTATCCGCTCTGCCTCAAGACCT
>CAIMXQ010000123.1 GCA_903845465.1 uncultured Actinomycetes bacterium | reverse complement strand
AACCGCTGAAGCGAAACGGGAAGTTCCTGCTTCGCCAAAAACAGCTAAAGAGCCGAAAGAAGCTGACGGCGCAAAGGCTGTGAGCGAAGCGAGGGGCTTTGCAAGTCAGACTTCTGAGGCGCCGCAAGCTTCTGAGCGAACCATGGATGTAGCTGGTTTAAGGAGGCTCTGGCCGGATGTAATTGAGAATGTGAAGAAGCGACGTCGCTTAACCTGGTCGCTACTTTCTGCCAGTGCGCAGATTCTCGGTGTCGACGAAAAGATAATCACGATTGGAATCGTTAACGCTGGTGCTCGTGATTCATTTATTCGAAGTGAATCCGAAGAGATTCTGCGCCAAGCTTTTATTGAAGTTGTTGGCCTTGATCGCAGAATCGAATGCACAGTTGATCCAAGTATCGATACGACTTCGACTCCCGAGGCACGTGCAGTGCGCACATCCGAGGCGCCAAGTGATGCCACGCAACTTTCAGGTGCAGCACTTCTTGCAGCCGAACTTGGCGCAACAGTTATTAGCGAAAAGAACCACGACTGATGTCTACCGGAATGTATGAAGGCGCGATTCAAGATCTGATTGATGCTTTAGGACGTCTGCCTGGAATCGGACCAAAGTCGGCACAGCGCATCGCATTTCATATTCTGCAATCAGATTCTGAAATCGCAGCTAACTTGGTTGAAGCAGTGCGCACAGTAAAAGAGCGCGTGAAGTTCTGCACCCAGTGTGGCAACGTCTCTGAAGAGACTGAATGTCGCATCTGTCGCGATCCACGTCGCGATGGAACAAAGATTTGTGTTGTTGAAGAGAGTAAAGATGTGATTGCAATCGAGCGCACGCGCGAATTCCGCGGCAAGTATCACGTGCTCGGTGGAGCCATCAGTCCTATCGATGGAATTGGTCCAGATCAATTGCGCATTCGCGAACTCATGCAGCGCCTTGCTGATTCAACGATTACTGAAATCATCTTGGCCACAGATCCCAACCTCGAAGGCGAGGCGACAGCTACCTATTTAGCTCGCCTCATAAAGCCGATGGGTATCAACGTCTCGCGCCTTGCATCAGGTCTGCCTGTTGGCGGAGATCTCGAATATGCCGATGAAGTTACGCTCGGACGAGCCTTTGAGGGGCGCACCACCCTTTAGTCTCACTATATGGTCGGTACACTGTCTCATATATTAGGATTTTCCGATAATTGGGTAGCGCCATCTTTTCTCGTGCCTCACTATTGAGCCATGGGTCTGATCGTTCAGAAGTTTGGTGGTTCATCCGTCGCTGATGCCGAAGGCATGAAGCGCGTTGCCGCACGCATCGTTGCGACCAAAAAGGCGGGCAATCAGGTCGTCGTCGTGGTCAGCGCAATGGGCGATACCACTGATGAATTAATTGAACTCGCAAATGCCGTGACTCCAATTCCTCAGGGACGCGAACTCGACATGCTGCTTACAGCGGGCGAGCGAATTTCGATGGCAGTGCTTGCAATGGCAATTAACAATTTAGGTTTTGAAGCGCTGTCATTTACGGGATCGCAAGCTGGAGTTATTACAGATTCAGTTCACGGAAAGGCGCGCATCATCGATGTGACTCCTGGACGAATCCGCGAAGCAATCGATAGCGGTGCAATTGCAATTGTGGCTGGCTTCCAAGGAATTTCGCAAGATACAAAAGACATCACAACTCTTGGTCGTGGTGGATCCGATACAACTGCAGTCGCGCTCGCAGCTGCGCTAGATGCAGATGTATGCGAAATCTATACAGATGTTGATGGAGTTTTTTCTGCAGATCCACGCGTTGTGCCATCTGCTCGCAAATTAAAGACTGTTACATATGAAGAGATGCTCGAACTTGCAGCAGCCGGTGCAAAAGTTCTCCACCTGCGCTGCGTCGAATATGCACGCCGTTACAACTTACCTATTCACGTCCGCTCATCATTTTCACCTAACGAAGGAACATGGGTGGTTGAAAACCATCCCGAGGGAGGCACCATGGAGCAAGCAATCATCTCTGGCGTAGCGCACGATAAGTCAGAGGCAAAGGTCACGATCGTTGGCGTTCCAGACCGCACTGGTATTGCAGCGCGTATCTTCCAAGCAATTGCTGATAACGACATCAACGTCGATATGATTGTGCAGAACGTATCTGCGGCAGCTACCGGCCTTACCGATATTTCATTTACTGTCTCAAAGACTGAAGGACAGAAGGCGACAGATGTTCTCAAGCGCATCCAAGGCGAAGTCGGATTTGTATCGCTTATCTACGATGACACCATCGGAAAGCTCTCATTAGTTGGCGCAGGGATGCGTTCACACCCTGGTGTGACAGCTACGTTCTTTGCTTCCATGGCCGATGCTGGCGTGAATATTGAAATGATTTCAACCTCAGAAATTCGCATCTCTGTCATTGTTCGCGAGGCTGATCTCGAACGCGCGGCAAAGGCTGCACACACTGCATTTGGCCTTGATGCTGATCAGATCGAGGCAGTTGTATATGGAGGAACAGGTCGATGACTACAAAGAAAGCAAAATCTGTAAAGAAACTTCCATCACTAGCAGTAGTCGGTGCAACCGGCGCTGTCGGAACAGTAATGCTCGATATCTTGAGCAAGCGCAAAAATGTCTATGGTGAAATTCGATTGATTGCATCTGCTCGCAGCGCGGGCAAGAAGTTGATGTGCCGCGGTGAGGAACTCACAGTTGTTGCACTTTCACCCGAGGCATTCGATGGAATTGATATTGCAATGTTCGACGGTCCAGATGAGATTTCTGCAGAGTGGGCACCGATTGCTGCAAAGCGCGGAGCCGTTGTTGTTGATAACTCAGGTGCATTTCGCATGGATAAGAAAGTTCCTTTGGTTGTTCCTGAAGTAAATCCAAAGGACATCAAGAAACGCCCTAAAGGAATTATCTCAAACCCAAATTGCACAACTCTTTCTATGATCGTTGCAATGGGAGCGCTCGATAAGAAGTTCGGACTTAAGGAACTCGTTGTCTCTTCTTACCAAGCAGCATCAGGTGCGGGACAACCAGGTATCGATGCGTTGCATGATCAGATTTCAAAGGTCGCCGGAAAAGACCTTGGATCAGTTGGAAAAGATCTGCGTGGAGTAATTACTGATTTAGGTCCATTCCCGGCACCACTTGCAATGAATGTTGTTCCATGGGCAGGTTCGCTAAAAGAAGCCGGTTATTCATCTGAAGAACTCAAAGTTCGCAATGAATCACGGAAGATTCTTGGTATGCCAAAGCTGAAAGTTTCCGCAACATGTGTTCGTGTTCCAGTTATTACGACTCATTCACTTACAGTGCACGCGACCTTCTCGAAGGTTGTCACACGTAAAGCAGCTCAATCTGCACTCAAAAAGGCAGAGGGAGTACTCCTCTATGACAATCCCGAAAAGATGGAATTTCCAACACCTGCCGATGTGGTCGGAAGCGATCCAACATGGGTTGGCCGCGTTCGTCAGTCTTTAGATAATCCAAAGGCTATCGACCTCTTTGTATGCGGAGATAACTTACGCAAGGGTGCAGCGTTAAATACTGCACAAATTGCAGAACTCGTTGCTGCAGAGTTCAACAAGTAATCGCAACTAGACTGACGACATGACAATCGTTGTCGCAGGCGGAACTGGTCTTGCGGGCTCAGCAATCGTGCGCGCCTACCAGGAAACTGGCGCCGAGGTCATTGCGGTTAATCGCAAAGTAGTAGACCTGCTTAATCGCGATGCAACGACTGCTTTCTTGAAGAAAACAAAACCAACACTGGTTGTCGATGCAGCTGCCAAGGTTGGCGGAATTGGTGCCAATAACGCATTTCCTGTCGAATTCCTTTCTGACAACGTGCGTATTCAGAGCAACCTCATGGAGGCAGCGCATGCTGCCGATGTCGAAAAATTTATCTTCCTAGGTTCGAGCTGCATCTATCCACGAGATTGTGCGCAGCCAATTAAAGAGGAGTATTTATTAACTGGTCCACTTGAAGAGACCAACTCTGCATATGCAATTGCAAAGATAGCCGGAATCGAACTTATTAAATCTTTCCGCAAAGAGTATGGCCGTACTTGGATTTCATTGATGCCGACAAATCTCTACGGACCAAATGACAATTTTGAATTACAAGGTTCACACGTTCTGCCTGCATTTATTCGTCGCTTTGTTGATGCTGCGCAGAATAAAGTTGCGACCGAAACTTTGTGGGGGACTGGTTCGCCAAAGCGAGAATTTCTCCATGTTGATGATTTAGCCGCAGCAGTTGTGCATCTTGGTTCGAGCTATAACTCTTCCCAGCACCTAAATATTGGCACTGGTGAAGATCTGACTATTAAGGAACTTGCAGAGCTTGTCGCCGAATTAGCAGGCTTTGAGGGCGCAATCGCATGGGATTCATCAAAACCTGATGGAACTCCACGCAAGGTTCTTGATGTTTCGAAGGCGCAATCGCTAGGTTGGGCACCGAAGATTTCTCTCCGCGATGGAATTGCATCAACTATCGCTTGGTATAAGGATGCATCTGCAAAAGGAGTAGCGAGACGATGAGTAGAAAAGTTGCACTAATAACTGGTGTTACCGGCCAAGATGGTTCATACCTTGCAGAGTTCTTGCTCGCAAAGGGATACGAAGTACACGGCCTGATTCGTCGTTCATCAACTTTTAATACTTCACGTATCGATCACATCTACCAAGATCCGCACGATACAAATCCAAAGCTCTTCTTGCACTATGGAGATTTGATCGATGGCGTTGGACTTACCAACTTGATTCGCGAAATCAAGCCAACAGAGGTCTATAACCTCGGTGCGCAATCACATGTTCAGGTCTCTTTTACAATGCCTCAATACACAGGGCAAGTTGATGCTGTCGGTGCTGTTGGACTTCTTGAAGCAATCCGCTCTGCAGATCTTGATATTCGTTTCTACCAAGCATCAACGTCAGAACTCTTTGGTTCAACTCCACCACCACAAAATGAGAATTCAGTATTCCGCCCACAATCACCATATGCGGCCGCAAAGTTGATGGCCTACTGGTGCACGGTCAATTACCGCGATGGTTATGGGCTCCATGCCACAAACGGAATCTTGTTCAATCACGAATCTCCACGTCGTGGCGAAACATTTGTAACTCGCAAAATTACTCGCGCAGTGGCAGCAATTAAAGCTGGCAAGCAAGAGAAGGTATTCCTCGGAAACCTCGATGCTGTGCGCGACTGGGGTTATGCAAAAGAGTATGTCGAATCAATGTGGCTGATGCTTCAGCAAGATAAGCCATCAGATTATGTTGTTGCCACTGGTGTCGGAGCAACAGTAAAAGACTTTGCAGAAGCTGCATTTTCACGTGCAGGACTTAATTGGGCAGACCATGTTGAGACAGATAAGAAATACATCCGTCCAACAGAAGTTGATGCGCTCATTGGCGATCCATCAAAGGCTGCGAAAGCGCTCAACTGGAAAGCCACAACCCACTGGAAAGAGCTTGCAGAACTTATGGTCGATGCCGATATCGAGGCGTTGAAGAAGTAATTTAAAAAGCTGCAGTCAAAGTCACCAGTGAAACTTCTGGTGGACTTGCAACTCTGATTCGCGAGAACGGTCCTGTTCCCATTCCTGCAGATACATTTAAGAGTGGTTCGCCTTTAACAACTGTTAATCCTCGAGCACGCCAATTCGGTAGATCGCAATTAGTTGTTAAAGCCTTTGATCCACCGGGCCATGGCAATCGAACTTGGCCACCGTGCGTGTGACCTGCAAATATCGCGTCGAGATTATCTTTTGCCATACCTTCGATGATGCGTAGATAGGGCGCATGAGTTACACCGATTGCGATGTGGCACTTACCTGCTTCTCCTGCAACGATTGAGTAATCATCGAATTCAAGGTGAGCATCATCTGTTCCACGTGCTTCGATTACAGTCTTCTTAATTGTTATTGTGGTGCGCGAAGTATTGATGTTCTTCCATCCGCGTGCTTGCAAACCTGTGTCCAATTCTTGCCAATTAAGTTCAGGGCCGTGTTTACGTTTGCCGTGGTTGGGAAGGAGATATTTCAATGGATTTTTAGGAATTGGCTCGTAGTAATCATTTGATCCAAAGACAAAGAGTCCAGGGATATTGAGCAATCCATCTAAAGCATCAAGTGCTACAGGAACAGCGTTCTTATGTGCCAAGAAATCACCAGTGCTTATGACTAGATCTGGCTTTAAAGAGATAAATGACTTGATATCTGCAATCTCTTTCTTT
>CAIMXQ010000122.1 GCA_903845465.1 uncultured Actinomycetes bacterium | reverse complement strand
CTGGCCACATGGATTGCCTCGACGTACGTAAGGCAGTCTTCTTTGCGATCAACACACAGGCTCTTATCGACCTTTCAGGTGGACGCGAGTACTACGGAGATCCAGGAGATAGCCCAATCAAGCCAGTTCTAGGTCTTGACTACAAGAAGACAACCGGAAATATCCACGATCCAAGCTGGAGCATCAACGGTGCACCTACATACGCAGCTTCATACATTGCAAAAGCAAAGACTTCATGTCCTGCAACATATGACAAGGCGACAAACCCTGATAAGGGAATCGTTTGGGATATCGCACAGTCAGCGACAAACCAGAAGGCTTCTGTATTGATTACAGATGCACTGAAGGCAGCTGGCATTGTTGTGAAGTTTAACTTCATCCCAGGTGGCCAGTACTACTCAACAGTTCAGAACAACGCAAAGCAGAATGATATTTCAACTGCTGGTTGGGGTGCTGACTGGGCAAATGCGTCAACAGTAATTCCTGAGCTCTTTATTAAGGGCCACGGATTTAACTTGACACAGAACTGGAACGATCCTGCTTATGCTGCCTTTGCTGCGAAGTCCGATGCTGCTCTTAACGAGACAGATCGCACAAAGCAAGCAAAGATGTGGCAGGACTTGTCTCAGGTAGTTATGGATAACTACTGGATCATCCGCCCAATCTTTAACAAGGCCCAAGATGAATGGGGCTCAAAGGTTGGCGGAGTTTATTACTGGGAACCACAGGGAACCTTCGGTTTCGGTGGCCTCTACGTAAAGAACTAAGTAGCACCATTTAATTCTCATTAATTTAATTACATGAGAATTAAAAGCTCGTAATGGTTGCGGGCGGTTTCAGCAATGGAGCCGCCCGCAACTTCACGAAATGAAGTTTTATCTGTAAATTTAAGGAGATATAGAGAATGTTGAAGTACTTAGCTAGGCGATTGAGTGCCACCTTATTGGTGTTGACTCTCGTCAGCATGTCAGTCTTTGGCATCTTTGCAGTATTGCCAATGGATCCTGCAGCGTTGACATGCGGCAAGGCATGTTCACCAGCGGTCATCGAAGGAAACCGCCACCGTCTTGGACTCGATGTCCCAGTGCAAGTTCAATATGGTCGTTTTGTTAAGGGTTTATTTGCCGGCCGCGATTACGGCGATGGTGCTGCGGCATTTCACTGCCCAGCGCCAGCTTTCGGCTATTCATTTAACCGCCACGAATGTGTCACTCAACTCGTCGGCGAAGCTTTTCCAGTCACCTTATCTCTTGCGATAGGCGCCTTTATTCTTTGGATTTCAGTCGGTGTTGGCCTTGGAATTTTGGCAGCCCGAAAGAAGAATGAATGGCAGGACCGACTGGCTACGGCATTTGTTTTAGTTGGAACATCGCTTCCTACTTTTATTTCAGGAATTTTGATTCTTATATTTGTCGCACTTAAATTCAATCTCATCAATCCACTTGAGATGGGTAGATGGGTTTCACCTTACGAAGATCCAGTTCGCTGGTTTAGAAACTTTATCTTCCCTTGGATTACTTTGGCGCTTCTTTATGCTGCGACCTACACCCGTTTTACTCGTTCCAATGTCATTGAAACTTCGTCTGAAGATTACATTCGCACAGCTCGTGCCAAAGGTCTTCCTGAGAGCGATATCTTGCGTAAGCACACCTTGCGTGCCGCACTCGCTCCAATCATAACGCTAGCTGGCCTCGATTTTGCTGGGCTACTAGGTGGAGCAATTATCACCGAGAGTATCTTCAACTTACCTGGATTAGGTCGACTATCTCTTCGTGCAGTTCTGCAAGATTACGATCTTCCAACCATCCTTGCGACGACAATTCTTGCAGCAACATTTGTTGTTGTAGCCAATCTTCTTGTAGATATTGCGTACGCATATCTCGACCCACGAGTGCGAGTTGCATAATGACAAATAAACCTTTTCTCGAGGTAAAGAACCTCAACGTTGCATTCCCAACTGGTGATGGTTTAGTGCAGGCCTCAAATGACATCTCATTTACCGTAGCGCGTGGTGAAACCCTCGCAGTCGTGGGTGAATCAGGCTCAGGAAAGTCTGTAACATCACTTGCAGTGATGGGTCTTCATGATCGTAAGCGCACGCAGATTAGTGGTCAGGCATTCCTCAACCTCGAAACAGGTCCAGTCGATGTAATTTCTGCTGATGAAGAAGTGGTTCGCAAACTTCGCGGTAAAGCGATGTCGATGATCTTCCAAGATCCGATGTCAGCTCTACATCCTTACTATTCAATTGGTAACCAATTGATAGAAGCATGGTCGCTCTACAACGAAGGCGACAAGAAAGCGGGCAAGAAGCGCGCTATAGAGATGTTGGATCTTGTCGGTATTCCAGATGCTGCAAAGCGCGTTGATGAGTATCCACACCAATTCTCGGGCGGAATGCGCCAACGCGTGATGATTGCAATGGCTCTAATCAACAACCCATCACTCTTGATTGCCGACGAACCAACAACTGCCCTTGATGTAACTGTGCAATCTCAGATTTTGCAGCTCATCCGAGATATGCAGAAAGAGTTCAATATGGCTCTTATCTTGATTACCCATGATTTAGGTGTTGTTGCTGAAGTCGCAGATCGCGTCAACGTTATGTATGCGGGCAAGATTGTCGAAAGTGGCAGCGCTGAAGATATTTATTATCGCCCTGACCATCCTTACGCAATCGGTCTTCTCAACTCGATTCCAAAGATTGGCGAGCTCGAATCAAAGCGCCTGGTTGCTATCCCAGGACAGCCACCATCGCTGATTAATCTTCCGCAAGGCTGTTCTTTCCGAGCTCGTTGCGCCTTTGCAGATCACGTCGCTAATAACCTCTGTGCAACTACTGCTCCAACTCTTGATCAGAAAAGTTCAGATCACTTCTCACGCTGTCACTTGTCAGAGGCAGAACTCGTGAAAGCCCGCACAGAAATTGGTGGCAACTAATGACACAGCCAGTTCTAAAAATTGAAGGGCTGAAGAAACACTTCGCAACTACTGCCGGTGGCGCCTTCTCTAAATCAAAGGCAACCGTTAAGGCTGTCGATGGTATCGACCTTGAGATTTATCCTGGCCAGACAATTGGGCTGGTGGGCGAATCTGGGTGTGGCAAGACAACTGCAGGTCGCACCATTTTGAAGTTATACGAGCCAACTGATGGCACAATCACTTTTGAAGGGCGCGACATCACCAAACTTTCTCCTAAAGAGATGAAGCCACTTCGTTCGCAGATGCAGATGATCTTCCAAGATCCCTTCGCATCCTTAAACCCACGCCACACAGTCGGTACCTTGATCGGTGCAGCCTTTGAGATTCAGGGAATCACACCCGAAGGTGGCGTAGAAGCTGAAGTGCAACGCCTCATGAAGCG
>CAIMXQ010000121.1 GCA_903845465.1 uncultured Actinomycetes bacterium | reverse complement strand
TCTCCCCCGGTCAGAGTTGTCCAAAGAGTTTCAGTAATAAAAGGCATCACTGGATGAAGTAAACGGAAAAGAGTGTCGAGTACATGGCCTAATACACGCTGAGAAGCCGCAGCGTTGCCTGATGCAAATGTCTCTTTAGAAAGTTCGAGATACCAATCGCAGAGGTCATCCCATGCAAAGTGATAGATAGCCTCGCATGCACGTGCGAATTCGTAGCCTTCGATGAGGGAGGTGAATTCGGTTGTCGTTTGTGCAAGGCGGGAAAGAACCCATTTATCAATATCAGACAGCGTTTCAACTGCAGGAAGCGGACCTTCGATAGTCGCACCGTTCATCATTGCAAAGCGAGTCGCGTTCCAGAGTTTGGTCGCAAAGTTTCGCGAACCTGCAATCCAATCTTCAGCTAGCGCCTGATCTTTGCCTGGGTTGGAACCACGTGCCAACGTGAAGCGAAGAGCATCGGCACCATACTTATCGATAAATTCAAGTGGATCTACAACATTTCCACGAGATTTCGACATCTTCTTACCGAATTGGTCACGTACCAAGCCATGCAGAACGATTGTGTGAAACGGTGGGACTCCATCCATTGCAAAGAGACCAAAGAGCATCATGCGCGCAACCCAGAAGAACAAGATGTCATAGCCAGTTACAAGAACGCTGGTTGGATAGAACTTCTTTACATCTGCGGTGTTATTAGGCCATCCCAAAGTCGAGAAGGGCCAGAGCGCAGATGAGAACCAAGTGTCCAGAACATCGGGATCTTGCGTGTAGCCAGCTGGTGCACTTTCGCCAGGACCAACAACGATGACTTCGTCTTTTGGTCCATACCAAACTGGAATTCGATGTCCCCACCACAATTGGCGAGAGATACACCAGTCGTGCATGTTATCGACCCACTCGAAGTAACGTGGTGCAAGTTCTGCAGGTTCAATCTTTACGCGACCATCGCGAACAGCATCTCCTGCGGCTTTTGCAAGTGGTGCAACTTTGACGAACCATTGCTTTGAAAGGCGTGGCTCGACAGTTGTATCGCAACGCGAGCAATGTCCGACTGCGTGAATATATGGACGCTTCTCGGCAACGATGCGCCCCATCTCTTTCAACTTTGCAACAACAGCAACGCGAGCATCGAAGCGATCCATGCCATCGAATTCAGTGTCCGTTCCCGCCATAACCCCGTGCTCGTTCATAATGACAACGAACGGAATATTGTGGCGAACTGCCATTTCAAAGTCGTTTGGATCGTGAGCTGCAGTTACTTTGACCGCACCTGTTCCGAAATCAGGATCTACAAGTTCATCGGCAATGACCGGGATCATGCGGTTAACAAGCGGCAGAAGTACTTCAGTGCCAACCATATGCTTATAGCGAGGATCATCTGGGTGCACGGCAACTGCGCCATCGCCCATCATTGTCTCGGCGCGAGTTGTTGCGACAACGATACTTTGGTCACCATCGCCATAACGAACCTGAACAAATTCGCCTGCATCATCTTGGTGTTCTACTTCAATATCTGAAAGCGCAGTGAGGCAACGTGGGCACCAGTTGATGATGCGTTCGGCGCGATAGATAAGCCCCTGATCAAATAACTTTTTAAAGATTGTAAGAACAGCTTGCGAAAGATTGTCATCCATCGTAAATGCTTCGCGAGACCAGTCAACTGAATCTCCGAGACGCTTCATCTGTCCAAGAATCTGTCCGCCTGATTCGGCCTTCCATTCCCACACTTTCTTAACAAATGCTTCGCGACCTAAATCGTGTCGACTTAAACCCTGGGTGGCTAATTGTTTTTCTACAACATTCTGGGTTGCGATACCTGCATGGTCCATTCCTGGAAGCCAGAGGGCTTCAAAACCTTGCATACGTTTCATGCGAGTTAAACAATCTTGAAGTGTCTGATCGAGTGCGTGGCCGATATGAAGGTTGCCGGTTACGTTGGGAGGCGGAATAACAATCGTGAATGGTTCTTTAGATGAGTTGGCATCTGCGGTGAAGTAACCCGCATCGATCCACTTTGTATAGAGAGGGCCTTCGATATCGCCAGGAACAAATGACGACGCAAGTTCGCGCTTTTCGGAGGACATGGAGCCCAGTCTAGTTCAAACTTTAAGCGCTCTTCTCCTCAGAAGTCTTCTCGCGTCGTGATGCTCGCTTAGGAATATCGCCCGTACGAGGTATCAACGTTGGTGCTGCATGAGTTTCGATGCATGCCTTTTCGATAATTACCTTTGCAATATCAGCGCGGCTTGGGACGTCGTACATCACACCAAGGAGTGCAGACTCCATGATTGCGCGAAGTCCACGTGCGCCAGTGCCGCGATTGAGTGCAAGATCTGCAATCGCATCGAGGGCATCGGGTGCAAATTCGAGTTCTACATCATCGAGATCAAAGAGCTTCTGGTACTGCTTAACCAATGCGTTCTTAGGTTCGGTAAGTATCTGCATCAAGGCAGGCTTATCAAGATTTTCAACGCTTGTTAAAACTGGAAGGCGACCAATAAATTCAGGGATCATTCCAAACTTTAGTAAATCTTCTGGCATGACGTCGGCGAAGATATCGCGACGATTCTTATCTTCAGCAGTTTGTAGTTCTGCACCGAATCCAACTCCTGATGAACCGCTGCGAGCTTCGATAATCTTTTCTAGACCTGCAAATGCTCCACCCACGATGAAGAGAACATTGGTTGTATCGATCTGAATAAATTCTTGATGTGGGTGCTTACGACCACCCTGAGGTGGAACTGATGCAACAGTTCCCTCGAGAATCTTTAGGAGCGCTTGCTGAACGCCTTCGCCAGATACATCGCGGGTGATAGATGGGTTCTCAGATTTACGGGCAACCTTATCGATCTCATCGATATAGATGATTCCGGTTTCAGCCTTCTTGACATCGTAATCTGCTGCTTGCAAAAGCTTGAGGAGAATATTTTCAACATCCTCGCCAACGTAACCTGCTTCAGTTAGCGCAGTTGCATCTGCGATTGCAAATGGAACATTGAGCATGCGAGCAAGTGTTTGAGCCATCAGAGTTTTGCCGCATCCGGTTGGACCGAGGAGAAGGATGTTTGACTTTGCGAGTTCGATTCCATCTTCGTTGCGAGAGTCGCCAGACTGAACGCGCTTGTAATGGTTGTAGACGGCAACAGAAAGTGATTTCTTTGCACGATCTTGACCGATGACATATTGATCGAGAAATTCGAAGATTGCTTGTGGTTTAGGAAGTTCGCTTAACCCAAGAGATGTTGCTTCAGAAAGTTCTTCAACGATAATTTCGTTACAAAGTTCAATACATTCGTCGCAGATATAAACACCAGGGCCTGCAATAAGTTTCTTGACCTGCTTCTGAGTCTTTCCGCAGAAAGAACATTTGAGTAGATCGTTTGCTTCGCCGATACGTGTGGACATGGGATAAGAGTAGTTTTTCCAACCCAATTATGAGGGCTGAATCAGGCTTAACCCTGTTCGCTTATAGGTGAAATACCGCGACGTGGGTCGCGCAACTCTTTTACTCCTGGCACAAGAAGTACCAAATAGCAGATCAGCACGTGGAAGAAGATTGCCGATAAGAGAAAGTTTTTCTCGCCCATAAGCAGAACTGCTGGGCCAACAAGTGCCATTCCAATTGGCATCAACCCACCTGAACCAACCATGTCGATACTAAAAACTCTGCCCTGCATCTCTTGTGGAATTTCCCGTTGCACCGCTGTAACCCAGTAGGCCTCCCACCCGCCAATTGAAAGACCCGCAATGAAATAACCGGCGATGACAAAAGTTTCGTTAATCGGAAATGCAAGCACCAGTGGTGCAATGGCAAAGAGTCCCCACAGCGAGATTGCAACCAAGCCAGGTTTCTCTGTCTTAAATTTAATTGCCGCGATTGCGCTGAGACCACCACCCAGGCTAAACATCGCTGCCGAGATTGCAAAGACAGAATTGGTGTGGAATTCGCGGCGCGTAATAACAGGAAGTAGAACGGATTCAGCAGCAACAATGACCATTAACTGAAATGAAGCCATCGCAATGGATGCCGCGATCCACTTGATTTCCCATACTAATTTAAAGCCTTCGCGAAGTTCAAATAAGAACGTTGGTTTAATCTCAGGATTGTCTTGGCGTGGAGGTTCTTTAATCTTGAATATAAGCGATGTCGCGATAAGAAATGAAGCGCCAATGAAGGCGAAAGTTAAATCAGCCCCGATTGTTGCTATCGCTAAACCACCAAGCCCGGGACCAATAATGTTTCCGACCTTCGCAACAATTCCCTTTGCAACATTGCCTGCTGGAAGTAAGTGATCAGGGAGCAAACTGGGAACAATGGCAGATCCAGCTGGTGCTCCGAATGAATCGCCTAAGCCCATAAGAAATACGAGTAATCCAATTGCCCAAAGAGGCAGATTCGTTGCAGAGACGAAAACCAAAATAATGCAGAGAGCCGCACGGAATGTATCTGCGCTAATCATGATCCATTTGCGAGGCAAGCGATCGGCCCAGACTCCACCAATCAACATGAAGATAGTTCCTGCCGCTACTCGCGCTGCAAGAATTAAACCGAGTGCTGAGGCGCTACCACCCTTATCTAGAACTGTTACTGCAAGTGCGATAGGAAATGCTGAAGCGCCCAAAACAAATATCAGGCCAGATATGAAGAAGCGTCTATAGCCCTTATATGAGAAAAGAGCGCCGGGTTCGAAATATTTCTTCAACATTTCTCGACCGACGCCCCTTTAGTAAATATTAATTATGCGACAGGCTTAGCCTTTCGTGATGCCATAACCTTATCGATAATTCCGTATTCAACTGCTTCAACTGCAGTAAGAATTTTGTCGCGTTCGATATCTTTTTCAATCTCTTCGACAGTTTTATTTGAATGCTTTGCAAGCATTGTCTCGAGCAAGCCACGCATACGCATGATTTCGCGTGCTTGGATTTCGATATCCGATGCCTGTCCCCCACCTTCGGATGAAGGTTGGTGGATAAGGATTCGTGAATGTTCGAGTCCGTAGCGCTTGCCCTTGGTTCCGCCCGCAAGAATGATCGCTGCAGCTGATGCTGCCTGTCCAAGACAGATTGTTGTGATGTCTGGGCGAACAAATTGCATCGTGTCGTAGATAGCAGTCAGCGCTGTGAATGACCCACCAGGTGAGTTGATGTAGATCGAGATATCGCGATCTGGATCCATGGATTCGAGTGTCAGAAGCTGTGCCATAACATCGTTTGCAACGGTGTCATCGATTGCTTGACCCAAGAAGATGATGCGCTCTTCAAATAGCTTTGTGTAAGGATCAAGGCGCTTGTAGCCGTATGCGGTCTTCTCTTCAATAGTTGGAAGAACGTAGCGGTTTGTAATTTCTTGAATGTGCTTCATTACTTCTTACCTCCCGCAATATTGGCTTCATTTGTTGCAACGTGATCGATAAATCCATATGCAAGCGCATCTTTAGCGTTGAACCAATTGTCACGATCTGAATCAGCGATGATCTTTTCAAGTGGCTGTCCAGTGTGCTTTGCATTGAGTTCAGACATTGTCTGCTTTGTGATTGCCATCTGTTCTGCCTGAATACGAATATCAGTAGCTGTACCACCGATGCCACCGAGTGGTTGGTGCATCAAGATGCGTGCATTTGGAGTTGCGTAACGCTTGCCGGGAGCACCAGCTGTAAGTAAGAACTGGCCCATAGAGGCAGCCATTCCCATTGCAACTGTTGCTACATCGTTCTTGATGTAATGCATCGTGTCGTAGATCGCCATACCTGCTGTGACAGATCCACCAGGTGAGTTGATGTAAAGGTAGATATCTTTTTCAGGATCTTCAGCGGCGAGAAGGAGCATCTGCGCACAGATTGCGTTAGCCATCTCATCGCGAACTTCACCTGCTAGAAAGATGATGCGTTCGCGGAGCAAACGGCTATAAATCTGATCACCTAGTCCCATAAGTTCTGAACCAACTGAGCGGGCAACTGTTGTGTTGTCCTGTGGGTTATTGAAATCCACGAGTCATCCTTCCGATTGTTTTACTTGTATTGACCTTAACAATTGCCGACGCAAAATGCTTCCCAAATTGGTCACTTTGCCTCCGAAAGAGGCGATGTTCGCTTACGGCTAAAGAAGTTACTCGGCTGAAGGTGCAGAAACTGCATCTTCAGTTGAAGCCTCTTGCGGACGGAGGGCTTCGAGTTCGACCTTATTGCCTGATTTATCGACAACTGAGATGCGAGCAAGTACAGATGCAAGTGCCTTGGCGCGCGTTACTTCTGCAACGACCTGGCTAATCTGTCCCGCCTTCTGAAGTTCTTGTGCAAATTGTTCTGGTCCCATTCCGTAACGCTGTGACATGCGGATGAGGTACTCAGTTAATTCAATTTCATTAACTTGAACATCTTCGGCCTTGACGATTGAATCAAAGAGGAAATCAGATTTAATGGACGAACGAACCTGGCTATCGACTTCAGCGCGGTGCTCTGCATCTTCCATGCGACCTTCACCTTGAAGATGATCGTTGACTTCTTCTAGAACGATGTCATCTGGCACTGGAATATCTAGATCTGCAAGTAATTTTTCAACGAGAAGATCGCGCGCTTCAGCCCCTTGTTCCATCTTCTTGACGCGGCTTAAACGTTCAGTGAAATCTGCACGGAGTTCGGCAACTGTGTCGAACTCAGAGGCAAGCTTGGCAAATGAATCATCGAGAGTTGGAAGTTCGCGCTCTTTGACAGCCTTGACGACGATATCGATATCACCGGTCTCGCCATCTTTTTGACCTACGAGCTGAGAAGTAAATGTCTTTGTATCTCCGGCGCTCATGCCGATAAGTGCATCATCGAGATTATCAATCATCTTATTTGAGCCGACTTCATATGAAATTTCATTGGCCTTACCGCCATCTACTTCAGCGCCATCAATACGGGCAGTGAGATCGATAGTGACGAAATCGCCGTTAGCTGCTGCACGCTCGACAGAATTGAGCGTTCCAAAGCGAGCGCGGAGTTCGTCAATCTGCTCGTCAATATCCTTATCGGAGACTGCAACATCTTCGACTGTAATGGTGATCTTTGAGAAATCTGGAAGTGTGACATCTGGACGCACATTTACTTCGACTGAGAATGAAAGCTTCTCATTATCAACATAATCAATCGCATCAACAGTGGGACGACCAACGACCAAAACATCGTTCTCGCGAGCTGCAGCAACATAGAAATCTTGGATTGCAACGTTAATTGCCTCATCCATAACGGTTCCGCGACCAACGCGCTGATCGATCATCGCATTAGGAACTTTGCCCTTGCGAAATCCTGGGATTGATACGGTTGATGCAACCTTCTTATATGCCGCATCTACATACTGACCAAGCTCTGCATAAGGAACATTGACATCTAAACGGACGCGAGTTGGCGACAGTGTCTCGAGAGTGCTCTTCACGAAGTGCTCCTTGTAGTTTGCATTGATATAGCTAAAGCTCTAAATAAATCTGGTCGGGGCGGGGAGATTCGAACTCCCGATCTCCTGCTCCCAAAGCAGGCGCGCTAGCCACTACGCTACGCCCCGAGGCGCAGACGGAAGTCTAGAGTAATTTTTTACTCTCGCTTACACACCCTGTACGCTCAACCTCCGCACCACTTGCGGGTGTAGCTCAATGGTAGAGCCCCAGCCTTCCAAGCTGGCCATGCCGGTTCGATCCCGGTCACCCGCTCCAGTTATTTAAAAAGTCGATGAAATCGTCTGGACTTCCATCGCAACGAATGACGCATCAAACTTCACTAATTCGGTACCCGCGGTTCCTCTACCTGCAGTCACAGTAAATGTGACTCCGTAATCAGTCGCAACCGCCGAACCATCCAAAGTTAAATCAATATCTATTGAATTTTCATACCTAATTGATCCAATTCTGTATGAGTATGAATGGCTAAGAAGATACTTTGAAGTGAAGTTTGGTGTTCCGCTGATTGCTGAAGTTGCCACGGAAAGTGGCAGTAAATACTCAGAATTGTCATTTGGTTGATACGCAAAGATTTTTACCCTGACTACATAATTCTTTCCTGCTTTAAAACCTGTGATTGATCCAGCTTGTGAAGTACCCGTTCCACCACTCAAATCATTGATTGTAAATGTTCCTGCAATTGCTTTAATTGCGCCATTAGTTCCTGCGGGACCAGTTGCCCCTGTTGCACCTGTAGGTCCTGCGGGACCTGTTGCTCCTGTTGCTCCTGTTGCACCTGCGGGACCAGTTGCTCCTGTTGCACCAGTAAGTCCAGTAGGACCAGCAGGACCTGTTGCACCAGTTAAACCAATTTCTCCTTGAAGACCTGTCGCTCCTGTTAAACCTTGCGGGCCTGCAGGCCCTGTTAATCCTGTTGCACCCGTCGCACCTTGCGGTCCTGTTGGTCCCGGTGTTCCACCACCGGAGCCCGATGCACCTGTTGCACCCGTCGCACCTTGCGGTCCTGTTGCACCAGTAGGACCTGCCGGACCTGCGGGACCCGCGGGACCAGTTGCTCCTGGTAAACCTCTCTCTCCTTGAGGACCAGCAGGACCTACTGCACCTGCAGTTGCAGATGCATTTGAAATTGTTTTCCCATCTGCTCCATTCTTTCCATCACTTCCATTCGATCCCGCCGCACCAGTTGCTCCAATTGGTCCCTGAAGATTCTGCGGAGCTGGCCATTTCCCATTTGTTTTAGGTCCGAAAATTAGAAGGCTACGTGTGTCAATATAGAAATCACCATTGATGCCATCACTATTTGATGGCGCACCTTTTCCATTCAAGATCGTATTGGGAATGGACGATGCAGTTCTTCCTGCAGCATGTGCAGGAGTAGTTGAGAACGTTGTTAAGAAAATGGCCGTAGCGAAAAGGATAGATTGATAGCTGCGCTTCACTGGTGACCTCCAGGTCGTAGGTATGTAACCAGTCTGAAGAAACGAACAGACTCGTGAAATCGGGCAATCCCCCAGATTTCTCGCAGGGTTAGTGGGTGGCTACGCGTGAGATTCACAGGGTTGACTCAAAAACTCGCAAGTCCTTCACAGAGAAAAGGAATACCTTTCTGAGCATAGAGCGGTTTATTACTCACAAGTCGATACGAGGGTCTCGACAAGAAGCACGGGACAGGAGACATGAAAATGTCAACGAAGAAAAAGGTCGCTGCTATCGTCATTACAACAGTTGCTCTTACAGCAGGAACTGTTGGAATTTCATCAGCAGCATCAAAGACAACAAAGGCATCAATTACTCGAGTAAGTACTTCACGTACTTCAATTGGTGCAAATGCAATGGCACAGGGACATGGCGCAGAAGTTGCATCAGTTCTAGCAGGTCTTGTAACTAAGGGAACAATCACTCAGGCACAGGCTGATGCAATCACCACTGCACTTGCTGCAGCAGAAACAGCAGAGCAAGCCAATCGCCCACAAGCAGGCCCAATGAGTGGACCAATGGGTGGCGGCTTTGCTAATCCATCTGCCGAGCTCGCAGTAATCACATCAACAATTGGTCTCGATGCAGCAACAATTCAGAAGCGTCTTGCAGCGGGAGAATCTCTTGGTGCAATCGCGGGCGCTAAGAAAGATGCACTTATTGCAGCACTTGTTGCTGAAGAGACAAAGCGCATCGATGCAGCAGTAACAGCTGGAAAGCTCACTGCAGCACAAGCAACAACAATGAAGTCAACATTGATTGCAAATGTCACTAATGAAGTTAACTCAACACGTCCAGCAGGACCAATGGGTGGCGGAATGGGTGGACGCGGTCATGGTGGCAGAGGTGCAATGGGTGGACCAGCTGGCTCACCAACAATGACACTTCCAGCAACACCAACAGCATAAGAACTTCGATTTCGTAGTTCCTCCTTGGGTAGGAAAGCCCGCCACGCGAAAGTGTGGCGGGCTTTCCGTTTCTCAAATGGTTTGCGTGATTAAATTGCGCATGCGCATTCATATCGGTAGCGATCATGCCGGCCTTGATTTCAAGAATGAGCTCATCACTCACTTGGTAATGAATGGCCACGACGTTACAGATCACGGTCCATACGAATACGACGCCCTCGATGATTACCCAGATTTCTGTATTCCTGCCGCTGAGGCTGTCGCTAAGGACATAACATCGCTTGGCATTGTTCTTGGTGGTTCAGGAAATGGCGAACAAATGGCGGCAAATAAGGTCAAGGGAATACGCGCAGCGCTTGTCTGGAGCATCGACACCGCAAAGCTTGCGCGCGAACATAACAATGCCAATGTCATCGCTGTTGGTGGGCGCATGCACGAAGCAGATTTCGTGAAGTTACTGATCGATACCTTTATTGCTACGCCATATACAGGCGATGAACGTCATGCCCGCCGAATCCAAAAGATTTCTAACTACGAAATTACCGGCGATCTCTAAACTTTAAGGTATCGCAGATCATTAACTTGATGATCTTTCGTAATGCCCTGTCCTTCAAATCGAGTCAGCGGTCGCCATTCTGGGCGTTCGATGACGCCCCCAGTAAATAGTGGGCTTGCAGCTAGTACTTCTTGGATCTGTTCGGCATATGGAACCCAATCGGTTGCGATATGAAAGAAGCCACCGTCTTTGATCTTGGCATGGATGAGCTTTAAGAACTCTGCATTGACGATGCGACGTTTGTGATGGCGCTTCTTGGGCCATGGATCTGGAAAGAATAAGTGCACACCATCGACAGATGCATCAGGAATCATCGTCTTAATGATCGGGTGCACATCTCCTTCGATGATGCGAATATTGGAAAGTGCTAGCTCTTCAATGCGAGCCATCAACTTTCCAATTCCCGGCTTATGTACTTCAACGGCAAGAAATCCGGTCTCAGGAAAGTCTCTGCCAAGAAGCGCAGTTGCCTCTCCCATTCCAAATCCAATTTCGAGAATGACTTGCTTCGAGTTTGGAAAGAGCGCAGGGATATCGAGAAAATCGTAGGAATATTCGATTCCGTAAAGGCCCCAGTACTTATCGAGAGCGCTCTGTTGCGGTCCAGTGATACGAGATCCACGTAAGCGATATGTGCGAACCGAGTCCTGTTCCATCACCCAATCCTAACCCGTGCCGAATATCGCAAGTGATGGTTGGATAGGGCGGTTGACCCACCTACGTCTCAAGAAGACTAATAACCGAGGAGTTCTCGTGCCAGGCACAAATATCAAGCAAGTAGAAGCAGCAGAACGTTCAAAGCTGATTAAAGTTTCTAGCTACTCAATTGACCTCGACCTTACAACTGGCGCAGAAAATTTTCGTGTGAAGACTGTCGTGAAGTTTGCTGGCCTCAAGCCTGGTGCAACAACATTTATCGATTGCGTGGGAACCAAAGTCATTAGCGCAAAACTCAATGGCACAGAATTTGATCCGAAGTTCGATGGAGAAACAATTTATCTTCCAGCACTTGCTGCCGAGAATGTGCTCGAGATCGAACACGATGGCGTGTATTCAAACTCAGGCGAGGGCCTTCACCGTTTTGTAGACCCAGCAGATAACGAGGTCTACCTCTATACACAGTTCGAAACAGGCGATGCCCGCCGCATGTATGCATGCTTTGATCAACCTGATCAGAAGGCAACATTTTCAATCAGCACAATTACTCCCAAGCACTGGGAAGTTATCTCTAACTACGGCATTGAATCCACCAAGGATCTCGATGGTGACCGCAAGTTCACGCAATTTGCTCAATCTCAGATCATCTCGACATATGTCACTGCAATCGTCGCTGGCGCGTATTCATCTGTTCACGATGAATACAAGGGCGAAAAGACAATTCCGCTCGGAATCTATGCTCGTAAATCATTCTTCAAATATGTCGATGCCGACAAGATCTTTGAAGTTACCAAGCAAGGCTTTGCCTACTTCGAGAAGACTTTCGGCCTTGCTTACCCATTCGGAAAGTATGACCAGATTGCAGTTGCTGAATACAACTGGGGCGCAATGGAGAACGTTGGCTGCGTAACTTTCCATGAAGATGTTTTGATCTTCCGCTCTAAGGTCACCGAGCGCAACTATGTAAGCCGCGCAACAACCATCCACCACGAGATGGCACATATGTGGTTCGGCGACTTGGTCACCATGAAGTGGTGGGAAGATTTGTGGCTCAATGAATCATTTGCTGAATGGGCTTCTTATCAATCTGTCTCTGAATCAACTCAATATAAGAATGCGTGGACAGAATTCAACTCATTGCGAAAGAACTGGGCATATCGCGCAGATCAGTTGACCACTACTCACCCAATCGCAACTGAGATGGAAGATCTCGATGCAGTGCGCACGAACTTCGACGGAATCTCTTACGCAAAGGGCGCATCTGTCTTGCAACAACTAGTTGCACATGTGGGTCGCGATAACTTTATTAAGGGACTTCGCCTCTACTTTGCAAAACACCAATATGGAAATACAACGCTCAAAGATCTTATTGATCAACTCGAAGCCGCATCTGGTCGCGATCTCAATCCTTGGGTCTCAACGTGGCTTCGCACAGCAGGCGTCAATACCCTTCGCCCTGTTTTAGAAATCGATGGCGACTCATACAAGTCGATCTCCATTAAACAGGAAGCTCCTACGATGCCGGTTGGTTCTAAAGAACTTCGCCCACATCGTCTTCATGTTGGCCTCTTTGATATCAAGGGTGACAAACTAGTGCGCCGCACAAGTGTTGAACTCGATATTGATGGCGCTCTGACAGAGGTATCAGATCTTGCGGGACAGAAGGTTGCAGATCTCGTCCTTGTAAACGATAAGGATCAGACGTACGCGAAGCTGCGCTTTGATGATCGCTCAATCACAACGATGAAAAGCCATCTGCCCGATCTCGATGAACCGCTTGCACGCGGGCTTATCTGGGCATCGCTCTGGGATTCATGTCGCGATGGCGAACTTGCAACATCTGATTACATCACCATTGCCCTAAATGCACTCAAGACCGAATCAGATATCTCCATTGTTGCAGCAACGTTTATTCAGTTTGAAACTGCGCTCTGGGCATATGCCAACCCCGCAAAGCGTGATGCGCTTCGTTCGAAGGTTGCAGATGCAGCTGCAATCATGCTTGCAGCTGCTGCCCCAGGTAGCGATCACCAACTACAATTTGCACGTGCATTTGCAAACAATGCAGTTACTCCAGCGCATTTTGAAAAGATTAAGGCGATGCTCAATGGTTCAGAAAACGGTCTCGTTCTAGATGCCGATCAGCGCTGGTACCTATTCCTCTGCGGCGTTAAGCGCGGAATATTTGGCCCGGCCGAAATTGAAACAGAGTCAGCTAACGATAAGACTGCACATGGCAAGCAGTACAACGCTTACGCCTATGCAGCGATTCCGACAAAAGAAGCAAAGGTGAAAGCATTTGCTTCAATTACGGCAGATAACTTATCCAACACGATTCACTCATATATGTGTCGTGGATTTAATGAGAATATCCATCATGAAATCCTTGCTGACTTTGTCGATCAGTATTTTGATGCACTTCTCAAGGTCTGGCATACAAAGGGCTTCGAAATCGCCGAGACAACAGCAACGCTGGCATTTCCTTCATGGGTAATCAGCGATGAAACTGTGAAGAAGGCTCAGCACTGGCTAGATGTCACAGGCAAGGATGCGTCACATGCACTTCGTCGTTCAGTGACTGAAGGCCGCGATGCTATGTCTCGTGCTCTCAAAGCACGCGCAGCCGATAAGTAATTATTCGATAGTTGTAATTACTGAGGCAGAGCTTGCGCTCTTCTTCTTACCTGTGAAAGCCCAAACGGTGATTGAAATGATCAGAAATAACCCAACAGGTGCTGCAACAAAGTATGTAAAAGTCTGAAGTGCAGTAAGACCCAAACCTGGATGTGCTCCAGGTTCCTGATTAATTAATTGGATTGCGTGCTTGATCATGAGCGCAGTCTATGCAGTCGCTGCGGCGACGCCAAATGGCTCGAGGTATGGCAACCATCGAGATTCGGTGCGACCTGTTCCAAGAATTCTCCATGCTGCGCCAACAGGTTCGCGAGGAAGCGAACGTAAACGCCATCCAAGTTCTTTCAGTGGTTTATCAGCTTTCACATGATTGCACTTGTGACATGCGCTGACGACATTCTCCCAATTGTGACCGCCACCACGAGAACGTGGGATCACATGGTCGATAGAAGTTGCCGTTGCATTGCAGTAGACACATCGTCCACCGTCGCGAGCAAAGATTGCGCGACGTGAAAGTGGAACCGCATGGCGATACGGAATCTTGACAAATTTATTGAGCCGAATAATTGAAGGTAGATCGAGTTGGCCTGTAGCAAAGTGAAGTACTGTGCCTGATGACTCAATCATTGTTGCCCGGTTGTTGAGAACTAAAATAAGCGCGCGACGATCTGTGACAACACCCAGCGGTTCATAAGTGGCGTTGAGCACCAGCGTCCGGTTCATCATTACCTCGGTTCCAACGCGTGGCTCGCGTTGATTGGCATATATTGCCTCAAATCCACGCCCTTGAGGGGTATTTCATAGTGAAATTTAGATAAAGATTTCACTACCCTTAAGACCTATGAGCGAACATACACGGGCAATCTGGGAATGGTTTAACGGAAGCCCTCTCAGGGTCCTAGTCATCTTCTTAGCGGCTCTTATAAGCCATCTGGTGGGCCATCGCGCAATTGATCGCGCCATCGTGCGACTTGCGAATGCCGACTTAAAACCAGGCCCTGGAACTGCCAAACGCCAAGCAGAACGTGCGCGCACTATTGGAACAGTCTTTAGTTCAACATTTAACGCAGTTGTCTGGATCATTGCAATCGGAATGATCTTGGGTGAATTCGGTTTCAATCTTGGGCCAGTTATCGCCTCAGCTGGTGTGATCGGCGTTGCACTGGGCTTAGGTGCGCAGACAATGGTGCGCGATATTCTTTCAGGAATCTTTATGTTGATTGAAGATCAATACGGCGTAGGCGATGATGTAAAAGTACAAGAAGTTGAAGGCAAAGTTGAACGCGTGGGTCTTCGAATAACCCAAATCAGAGATAAGAAGAGTGTGCTTTGGTATATCCGCAACGGTGAAATTCTCGTTGTTGGAAATAAATCTCAGAAGCGTTAATCCAGTTGGTTAACTAGGTGCAGAGCTGCGCCTTCTAAATAACGCCACAACTTCTCTCTATTGGCATCATCCATCTCAACTCCATCCACTGCTGCCTTCATGCAGGATAGCCACGCCTCTTTAGCTGCGGGATTGATATGAAAGCCTGCATGGCGCATACGTAGTCGTGGATGTCCTCGCTCTTCTTGATAGGTAGTTGGCCCTCCCCAATATTGTTCAAGAAACATCTGCAGGCGGTGCGCTGCCCCTTTCATATCTGATTCGGGATACATGGGGCGCAAGATTTCATTGGTGGCAACGTGGGCATAAAACTGTGAAACCAGATCAGCGAAGAATGCTTCTCCCCCAAAGAGTTCGTAGTAATTGGTTGTATCGCGCTCCACATTAACCTCGAACTTCTGCGGTTGTCTTTCCCTTAGCTATTTGTAGCACTGCGATAGATGCAACGAGGCACATAGTTGCTGAGATATAGAACGCAAGTGCGTAATTGCCTAATTTGACTCGAAGCAGCGCAGCTCCAATTGCAGCAACAGATGCTCCGATCTGGTGCCCTACAAAGACCCATCCATAGACGACAGTGGCTCGTTGTGGGCCAAGAATTGCGCGGCAGAGCATGATTGTCGGCGGAACTGTTGCTACCCAGTCGAGTCCATAGAAAATAATGAATACAAGTGTTGACGGGTGCAGAGTGCTAAAGAGAATTGAAGGTAAGAGAAAGAGTGATAGCCCTCGAAGCCCATAATAAATGAAGAGCAATTTACGTGGATCCATGCGGTCTGTAAGCCAGCCAGAGAATATTGTTCCGACAACGTCAAAGACTCCAACCATAGCAAGTAACCCTGCCGCAACAGTTTCGCCCATTCCATGATCATGTGCTGCAGGAATGAAGTGTGTGCCAATTAAACCGTTTGTTGAAAGTCCGCATACAAAGAATGTGCCGAAGAGAATCCAGAAATCTTTCGACTTCGATGACTTCGATAAAGTGTCAATTGCAATCTTTCCCGCAGACATTTCATTTGGTGGTGGAGGCTGCCAACCTTCTGGTGCACCGTATGGTGCAAGTCCAAGTAGCTCAGGTTTTTCTTTAAGGAAGAGGAAAATGAAAGGAATGATCAGCGCAGATGCGCCACCTACGGTTAATGAGACGCTCTTCCATCCATATGTCACAGCGAAGTGCGAGAGCAAGGGAAGAAATACAAGTTGACCGCTTGCAGTTGCAGCCGTTAGGGCTCCAACAACAATTCCTTTACGCGCGATAAACCAACGGTTTGCGATTGTTGCTGCGAATACAAGGGCCATTGAGCCAGACCCAACACCCACACCTAGCCCCCACAAAAGCCACAAGTGCCATGGCTGAGTCATAAATATTGTCGACGTTGCACTCAGTGAAACAAGTGCAAGAGCTGACATCACAACCTTACGGACTGTGAATCGCTCCATCAGCGCTGCAGCAAATGGGGCTACCAATCCAAAGAGAAGAACATTGATGGACACTGCTAGAGAAATCTGAGAACGTGACCAACCAAATGCATCTTCAAGAGGAACGATAAGTACGGATGGTGCAGAGCGATATCCAGCAGAGGCCATCAAGGTAAAGAAGGTAACTGTTACTGCAATCCAGCCTGGGTGAATCTTCTGCTTGACCACTAATTACGCCTTGAGATATTTGTTGAGGAACTCGCGTTCTGCATCAGTAAGTGGCCGAGACTTTCTGGAATCCATCGCTACTGCAACCTGCACAGTCTTTACTCTTGCGTGAACTACGCCGTCATCACCGCTGACCTCATAGGCAAGTGCGAATGAAGAGTTACCAATTGATTCGACCCAGAGCGAAACGTTGAAGTAACGACCGCCTTCATAAATCGGTTCGAGGAAATCTACCTCTGCGCGAGCCACAACCATTTCGGCAGTTGGAAACCATAAGAATCGCGACTCTTGAATATAGGTCAGATACCTCGCATTGTTGACATGGCCCATTGCATCAAGGTCATCCCACCGAACAAATTGCTTATCTGTAAAGATCATTAGCGTGTCAGCTTTCGATACGTTGCGCGATGCGGACGAGCTGCATCTGCACCAAGACGAGCAATCTTGTTCTCTTCGTATGATTCAAAGTTTCCTTCAAACCAGAACCACTTGGAATCACCTTCGTAGGCCAAGATATGTGTCGTCACGCGGTCAAGAAACCAGCGATCGTGGGAGATCACAACGGCACAACCAGGAAATTCGAGTAAAGCATTTTCTAGAGAACCTAGGGTTTCAACATCAAGATCGTTTGTTGGCTCATCAAGAAGCAACAAGTTTCCACCTTGCTTCAACGTCAGCGCCAAGTTCAAACGGTTACGTTCTCCACCAGAGAGAACTCCTGCAGGCTTCTGTTGATCTGGACCCTTAAAACCAAATGCTGCAACGTATGCACGCGATGGCATTTCTACTTGTCCGACCTTCATAAAATCAAGACCATCAGAGACAACTTCAAAGAGAGACTTCTTTGGATCGATGCCACCGCGTGACTGATCGACATAGGAAATCTTTACGGTTTCACCGATCTTCACGGTTCCAGAATCAGGAGTCTCCATACCTAAAATTGTCTTAAAGAGAGTTGTCTTACCGGCGCCGTTAGGCCCGATGACTCCGATAATTCCATTGCGTGGCAAGGTAAATGAGAGATCATCGATAAGCACGCGATCGCCAAAACCTTTTACAAGATGTTCGACTTCCACAACAACATTTCCAAGGCGTGGGCCAGGTGGAATCTGAATTTCATCAAAGTCCAACTTACGCATCTTGTCTGCTTCAGCTGCCATCTCTTCATAGCGAGCAAGACGTGCCTTTGACTTTGTCTGGCGACCCTTTGCATTCTGCCTAACCCAATCGAGTTCTTCAGATAGACGCTTTGCGCGCTTGGCATCTTTCTGACCTTCAACCTTTAAACGGGCAGCCTTTGTCTCAAGATATGTTGAGTAATTTCCTTCGTATGGATATGCACGACCGCGATCGAGTTCAAGAATCCATTGCGCAACGTTGTCCAAGAAGTATCTATCGTGCGTAATCGCAACGACAGTGCCTGGATACTTACTGAGGTGTTGTTCTAGCCACAAAACTGATTCAGCATCCAAGTGGTTCGTTGGTTCATCGAGAAGTAATAGATCAGGTGCTTCAAGAAGCAACTTACATAAGGCGACGCGACGCTTTTCTCCGCCAGATAAGACCTTTACATCGGCATCTCCTGGTGGGCAGCGCAGTGCATCCATCGCTTGTTCTAACTGCGAATCGAGTTCCCATGCATTGCGGTGATCGAGTTGTTCTTGCAGCTCGCCCATTTCAGATAACAACTTGTCGTAATCAGCATCAGGGTTTGCCATTTCCTCTGATATTTCATTAAAGCGGCGCACCATCTCCATGGTTTCAGCCACACCTTCTTGCACATTCTCAAGAACTGTCTTCTCTTCATTGAGATGTGGTTCCTGCAAAAGAATTCCGACTGTGTATCCAGGTGATAGATAAGCCTCACCATTAGAAGGCTGTTGCAAACCAGCCATAATCTGAAGGACTGTTGATTTACCTGCACCGTTAGGTCCGACAACGCCGATCTTTGCGCCGGGCAAGAACATCAAAGTTACGTCGTCGAGAATTACCTTCTCACCATGCGCCTTACGCGCCTTCTTCATCGTGTAAATGAACTCAGCCATAAGGCGAGACTCTACCCGTCAATGCTTCGGTAGACTTACTCCGCAATCGCAAGATGCACCACACATGTGCCCGTAGCTCAGTCGGATAGAGCAACCGCCTTCTAAGCGGTAGGTCGCTGGTTCGATTCCAGCCGGGCACACAAAAAATCCTCTACACAGCAAAGAGCCCGGACCATTGCTGGCCCGGGCTCTTTTACTTGGAGAATGTAGCTAGATGCGTTATGCAATCTTTGCTTCGAGCTTAATGATCGCCTTACCAAGATCTGAAGTTCTTGAGATAGGAATCATTGGCTCATCTTTTACAGTATCAGCACAACCAAATGCCATGAAATCAACTTGGCGCTTAACTGCAGCTGACTTGTCAGCGTTAGCGTAGTTTGACTTCACCATTGCATATGTTGTTGCTGTGAAGAGATAAGCAGCTGGTGCCTTTGTTGTGTATGCCCAAGTGATGATTCCGCTGGCATCATCGAGAGATGATGCTGCGAACATTGCCTGTGCGCCAGCAACATCTGGAGCTGTTGAGTTTCCAACGTTGTTAAGGATTGATGCAACCTTAAGTGCTGGGAACTGAGTTGCGTAGCTTGGCTCAACGTATGTGATTGAGTACTTGTTTGCAGCAGCACCTGCAGCGATTGCAGCTGAGTTTGCAAAGCCCTGGAATGATGCTGGGCGAGTTGAGATATCGAGTGGATTTGCTGTCGCGAATGTTCCGTTACCAGCCTTAGTCCACACTGATGGAGCAGCTCCTGCAAGTGCCTTTGTGAAGTTCTCTGTTGTTCCTGATGAACCTGTGCGGTAGAGAACTGTAATTGGCTTATCTGGCATTGTCATTGGGATTGTAAGTGTGCGGTAGTGATCAACAACTGGTGATCCATTTGCATCAAGAACAGTCTTGCCCTTTGATACCTTGAATACAGCAATCTTACGAGCACGCTGTGTATCAGCGATAATTGCTGGATCGTTCCAACGTGTAATTGAACCAGAGAAGATTCCTGCAACTGTTGTTACTGAAAGCTGAAGTGGCTTTGATGCTGAATTGTTTAGGTTGTAGACAACTCCGATTGGCCATACTGCTGCTGGGATGTGAAATACGCCTGCTGGTGCAGTTGTGTTAACACCATCTGAGTAACCAATATCTTTTGTTCCTGTGTTGATCGCTGTGCGACCATCGCCAGAACCAGTAGCTGCGTATGTGAATGTATCCTTTGAAGAATTCTGGTATGCGACCTTGCACTTTTCAATGTAGTTACCTACTGCTGAAGAGCCTTGCCCTGTTAGATCATAAGCAACAGCTGATGGCGCAATTGCCATAACAGCTGCAGTAGCAAGAATTGCTACCTTTGAGATTGAAGAAATACGCATTGTCTGCCTTTCGTAGAGTTAGAACGCGTTCGTGGGCGCAACATTCTCCGAAAGAGTTAACCTAAAGGGGTAACTAAGGTAAACAGTCAGTAAACACTGAGTGAAGCCTCAGAACCGAGACTTCACCAGTTCTCTTAGCCGAAGCGGCC
>CAIMXQ010000120.1 GCA_903845465.1 uncultured Actinomycetes bacterium | reverse complement strand
CTGATTACACCGGAACAATGAAGTGGGAACACGGCAATACTTGGTATCGCGTAATTGGTGATTTGAAATCCAAGCAAACTCCCGCAGTTGTGATTCACGGTGGTCCTGGCGCTCCACATAACTATGTACTCGGAATTGTTCATCTTATTGCAATGACAGGACGTCCAGTAATTGTCTATGACCAAATTGGGTGTGGTCAATCAACACGTTTGAGCGAAAAGCCAAGTGATTTTTGGACGGTAGAACTATTTAAAACCGAGCTAAATCTGCTTCTCAAAGAGTTGAAGATTTCAAAGAAATACCTTCTCGTTGGTCAATCTTGGGGTGGAGTTCTCTCTTTTGCTCACGCAGTAGAGAAGCCAAAGGGGCTTAAAGGTCTTGTCATTGCTAATTCACTTGCATCGATTCCTAAATGGTTGCCTGAAATTGAGAGACTTGTTACTGAATTACCTTCAGTTCACCGCAAAGCAGTGCATAAAGGAATTAAGGAGGGTGTCTACACCTCCCCCGAATTCCAAGCTGCAAATGATTACTTCACCTTGCGGCATTTAGTTCGTGTTCCTATGACAACAGATGTGGCTGAGGCATTTGGAGAACTTGCAGTGAATCCAACAGTCTATGAAGCGATGTGGGGACCGGTTGAATTCGCACCGATCGGCTCACTACGCACTTGGGATGTTGAAGATCAACTTAAGAACATTAAGGTTCCGACGCTCCTTATCAATGGAAAGTTCGATGAGGTAACTCCAAAGACTCAAAAGCGTCTCGTGAAGAAGATTAAAGGCGCCGAGTGGGTCTGTCTCCCATATTCTTCACACCTTTCTTGGGTGGAAGAACCTGCAGCCTGGATAAACACTGTAGACGAATTCTTAAAGCGAAAGAAGCTATAACCTCTACGAAGCGATGTTTGTAATAGTTGGCAGCGTGAGATGCTTATTAGACATCAAGCTTGAATACCCGCACTCATCGCAGAGAACCATTGGACCGTTTTCTGTATTCATAACGAGTTCGAGGTCTTGAGAACGACATAAGAAACATTCTGGTAGATCATTGATTTGTGACATAGCAACCCCTTCCTACTGCAAGTAATCGGCTGGGGAAGCAGTTAAATAATCCGCCTAAGCCGTGTGCTACTCGTGAGTTGTGAGTGAATGTTCGGTAAATAGTTGGTTACAGCTTCTTGTTGTACCAGTCTTTCCAAATCAAACGATGGATTGGAATCTTGTAAGGGATCTTACGAATAACTGGCAAGACTGGCACGAGTGCCAATAAAAGTGTGAATAGTCCCATTAACAACATGACAAGAGTGTCAGCATTATCGGATGATTTAAATGGATCGACTTGGTACCAGAATGAGAAGAGCCATAACCATGATTGCCCAGGCCATGAACCGGTTTCATTCATAACGCCCCACTGACCGCCACCAAGATGTTGCTCCTCTGCCTTTGCAGCGAAATAGCCTTCGCTATCTGCAAGAAATAAGAGTGGCTTTGTGAAGTTAGTTGGAAGTGTTGAATCACTTGTTAAGAGCGAACCATCTAGTGCGCCACCCTTTGCCATATTGAGCAACGAGGTAATAAGAGTTGGAACAGGTCCATATAAATTACTTGGATCGGCAACTGCAGTTGCATCTTTTGCTTTTCCAAGTGCATCTGCGTATCCAGTTGCCCAAGCGGTTTGTTGGTCTGCTGTTGCTGCGTTCCAAGTTACTACTGCATCTTGACCAGCGACATCGTTATAACTTGCAAGCGGATTAAGCACAAATGATTTCGCTGGATTGATAGGAATACGAACTCCCGACCAATCTTGTAGCTTCAAAATTCCAAAGTGCTGACCGGAAGCTGCCTTGTTATAAGGAGGGCCGTAACTTGCAGATGTCGTTGTTCCGGCTAATTCGCCGGTTGCTGTTTGTGCAAAATCAACTGGGTTGGTTTGCGCCCAACTCTTGAGTGTTACTGCTTTCTCATCGGGAGAGCTAAAGAGGAAAGAGAGTCCCGCAGCAAGCAAACCGATCACAAGAACTGCAACTGCCAACTCTTTAATGAGGTCGTATGGACGCGTAGGTCCTGACCATTTGACTGAAGGATCAACTTTCATGGTCATGTTATTTACTTCCTTCCAGAGTTGCGTCGTTATCAATCGGAGGGACAACTCCCTTTCGGCGAATCAAAATTATGTGCCAGACAACAATTCCTCCAAGTACAAGGGGTAAAAGAGCTACGTGCAGAAGTATCGCTTGGCCTGTATTGAGTGCGTTAAAGAAAGCACCTACACCAATCGAGTTAAATCCATCTTTCGCTTCAGTTGCTATCCACTGTGAATCGAAGTTTGTTTGAATCAGGTAACCGGTAAATGCGGTGACAAGTGAGGCCATAAAAGCGACAACACCAGATACCCACGTTGCAATGCGCCGTCCACGCCATGCCGCCATCCAGAACTTGCCCCATAGATGCACGACCATAAATACGAAGAAGAGTTCAACGCTCCAGAGGTGCATCGAGTTGGCAAAATGTCCAACACCAGAACCATGCCACCATGCGGGTCCTTCAAGAGTGAGCCATAAACCTGTTGCAATCAACATAACAAAAGCCGCAATTGTTGCCACGCCAAATATATAGATCCAACTTGCTACATAGGCAGGTTGTGTATCGGGAAGTAAATCCTCTGGCTTATAACTTTCGAGGGTCGCTTTGCGAACACGCGTTGTCCACGATGTGCTCATTTCTTATCTCCTTTTCCATGTGGAAATGGGAGAAACAGGGCGAGAGTAAAAATCGCGACCATCACCAGAATGATTGTTGCGTTACCTGCCGAAATAGAAAATGGACCTACTGAAAAATAATGAGCTGGGTGATCGAGGTTGAAAATTGCTGCCAAATACATTGCGCTCTCCTGACTTTTGCTTCAGGGTACGCGCGATACTAAAGATCAAAAATACAAAAGAGTGGTGCTATCCCTCAATTAAATTTCTACACCAATGTATTTGGTCTGCAAGAACTCGTGAACACCATCGAAGCCACCTTCGCGGCCAAGTCCTGATTGCTTTACGCCACCGAATGGCGCAGCAGGGTCCGAGAGAAGGCCGCGATTGATGCCGACCATGCCTGCTTCTATTCCTTCGGCGAAACGAATGGCGCGTTTAAGATCTTCCGAATACACATAACTAATAAGTCCATACTCGGTGTCATTAGCAAGCGTCAGCGCCTCTTCATCGGTATCAAAGAGAACTACAGGAGCAACAGGTCCAAAGACTTCATTGGCGAGAATTTCATCATCCTTTGAAACTTCAAGAACCGTTGCTGGATAAAAGGCGCCACTTCCTTCGGGTGTTGTTCCACCGAGTAGAACTTTTGCGCCGCGATTTTTAGCTGCATCGACTAACTCTGCAATCTTATTTCGTTCCTTCATGGAAACGCTTGCTCCGAGTTGATTTCCAGCTTCGCGGCCAACGCCCATCTTTAGCGCGCCCATTGCCTTCGTAAACTCTGCAATGAATTTATCGCCGATGGAACGTGCAACATAAATACGATTTGCTGCTGTGCATGCAGCGCCACCATTGCGCATTTTTGCCATCATCAAACCTTTAACGGCCTCTTCGATATTTGCATCATCGAGAACCACAAATGGTGCGTTGCCACCGAGCTCCATCGAACAGCGAATTACTTGGTCAGCAGCTTCTTTAAGAAGTATTTTTCCGACGAGAGTTGATCCTGTGAATGAGAGATTCTTTACACGAGAATCGTGAAGAACTTTGCTAATTGCAGGACCTGTCTGCGCAGGAAGAATGACGTTGAGAACTCCCTTTGGTAATCCGCAACGTTCGAGAATGTCAACGATGGCGAGCGCAGTAAGTGGAGTTTCACCGGCAGGCTTCAGAATCATTGTGCAACCCGCTGCAATTGCTGGACCAATCTTTCGCGTTGCCATACCAGCAGGGAAGTTCCAAGGCGTAATAAGAAGTGAGACACCAATAGGTTGATGGGTTACCAGAATGCGCTTATCCCCTGATGGAGCCATTCGGAAATCGCCAGAGATTCGAACTGTCTCTTCAGCAAACCAGCGGAAGAATTCTGCTGCATAATTTACTTCGGCCTTTGCATCAGGAAGTGCCTTTCCGTTCTCTTTCGAGATGAGTTCGGCCAAATAATCTGCTTCAGAAATCATCATCTCAAATGCTTTGCGCAATATTTCGCTGCGTACACGAGGCGCAGTCTTTGCCCACGAAGCGGCGGCGCGGTCGGCGGCATCGACAGCTGCGAGGTTCTGTTCATCACTCGAAGTGGCTACTTTGGCGATAACCGAGCCATCGCTGGGATCAATAACGTCTAAAGTTCCGGTGCCATCGAGCCATTGACCATCTATATATAACTGTGTGCGCATAAGATAAGCATACTTACGGAATATCGATGGGTCACCTAAAATGGTTACCTGCGCAGCGGTGATGCATTACCTGCAACGCCTGGATGCGACATCAGAGGGAGTGGTAGTGCCTAATACTTGGAGCGATAACGCGCCTGTACCTCACGCACTTCAGGATCACGCCCACCTCAAGGATTCGTTCTCATACCGCGTTAAGAAAAGATTTTTAGGCGAACCACTTAACCGTCACTCTCTTTCTCATCAACGGCTCAGCAAGAAATTTGCTCTTGGAATTCTTTCATCAGACTGTATTTCATCGTCTGCATATGGTTCAGAACAGATTCTTCTTGCACTACTTCCTGCATTTGGTTTAGCTGCGTTTAATATTTTGATGCCGATGACCGTGGTTGTTCTACTCGTGCTGGTCATTGTGACAATTTCATACCGTGAAGTTGTTCAGGTATATACAAAATCTGGTGGTGCATACGTTGTATCTAGAGATAATTTAGGTCCAATTTTCTCTCAGCTGGCTGCAGTTGCTCTGATGATTGATTACACCGTTACGGTCGCAATTCAATCTTCGGCAGGTATTG
>CAIMXQ010000119.1 GCA_903845465.1 uncultured Actinomycetes bacterium | reverse complement strand
GATCCAACCGGTTCCGTGATTCACCATCTGTTCCATACGGCCCTTACGAAGTGCCATCAACTGAGTAAGTACACCGAGATATTCTTCAGGTGCATCAATAGTCAGGTGTTCCATTGGTTCGTTGAGTTTTCCATCAATCATTTTGGTAACCACTTGTGGCTTACCAACTGTAAGTTCGAAACTTTCGCGCTTCATGATTTCAACGAGAACTGCGAGCTGAAGTTCACCACGACCTTGAACTTCCCATGTGTCTGGACGTTCAGTGTTCAGTACGCGAAGTGAAACGTTACCGACGAGCTCTTTATCAAGGCGATCTTTTACTTGACGTGCAGTAAGCATCTTGCCGCTCTTGCCAGCAAGGGGCGATGTATTGATACCGATTGTCATCGAAATAGATGGCTCATCCACTGTAATAAGTGGCAGAGCATGTGAATTTTCGAGATCTGCAAGGGTTTCACCCAATGTAATTGTCTCGATACCAGCAACTGCGATGATGTCGCCAGGTCCTGCCTCAAGTGCTGGAACTCGCTCGAGAGCTTCAGTCATCAGAAGTTCTGAAACCTTTACGCGCTCTGTTGTTCCATCAGTCTTAATCCATGAAACTGTCTGGCCCTTCTTGATTACACCTTCGTGAACGCGGCAGAGTGCAAGGCGTCCTAGGAATGGTGAAGAGTCAAGGTTGGTGACGTGTGCTTGCAGTGGTGCACCTTCGTGATACACAGGTGCTGGAATTGCAGAGAAGATGGTGTCGAATAGAACATCGAGGTTCTCTTCTTCTGGCATTCCACCATCTGCGGGACGAGTAAGGGATGCGCGACCAGCTTTAGCTGATGCGTAGACAACTGGAAATTCGATCTGCTCTTCATTGGCATCGAGATCGAGGAAGAGTGCATACGCTTCATCGACAACTTCTGCGATACGTGAGTCAGAACGGTCTACCTTATTAATAAGAAGAATAACTGGAAGATTCTTCTGTAGCGCTTTACGCAATACGAAACGTGTCTGTGGCAGTGGGCCTTCTGATGCATCAACTAACAAGATAACGCCATCGACCATTTCGAGTCCGCGTTCAACTTCGCCGCCGAAATCTGCGTGGCCTGGTGTATCAATAATGTTGATGACAGTGTCACCGCGACGAACAGATGTGTTCTTCGCAAGAATGGTGATTCCCTTTTCGCGTTCAAGGTCCATCGAATCCATCATGCGGTCTTGGCCTTCTTCTTGCTTCTTATAAGCAGCGAAGGCTCCGGATTGCCACAACATCGCATCAACGAGAGTTGTCTTTCCGTGGTCAACGTGAGCGATGATCGCTACGTTGCGAAGGTTGTCGCGAGTCTTCCGTGGAAGATCCTTTAGGTGTGCCTGATTGAGTCGTGCTCGGGCTGTATTTAGCGATGAATTATTAGACATTGAATCTGAACTCCACTACGTCTCCGTCTTGCATGATGTATTCCTTGCCTTCCATACGCACTTTGCCCTTTGCTTTCGCATCGACCATCGAGCCTGCTTCTACCAAGTCGGCAAAAGAAACGATTTCAGCTTTGATGAAACCCTTTTGGAAATCTGTGTGAATGACACCGGCAGCCATGGGTGCTGTGTCGCCTTGATGAATGGTCCAAGCACGTGCCTCTTTTGGACCAGCAGTTAAATATGTTTGAAGACCAAGTGTGTCAAAGCCAACGCGTGCAAGAGTTGCAAGGCCCGGTTCGGTCAAACCAATCTCTTGCAGAAGTTCGAGAGCATCTTCATCAGATAGCTCGGCAAGTTCTGCTTCAGTCTTTGCATCCAAGAAGATCGCCTCGGCTGGTGCGACCAATGCAGATAACTTGGCGCGCAAATCACTATCTGCAAGTTCTGCAGCATCGACGTTAAATACATACAGGAATGGTTTTGCAGTCAGTAAATGTAATTCGTGCAGAAGTTCGCGATCAATCTTTGATTGCGAAAGTGGCTTTCCGGATTGCAACCACTCATTGGCTTCCTTGACCGCCTCTAAAATTGGCGCCTTCTCTTTAGCAACGCGCGCCTCTTTCTCAAGACGCGGGATTGCCTTCTCAATTGTCTGTAAATCTGCGAGCGCGAGTTCCATATTGATGGTCTCGATATCACTGGATGGATCGATGCGACCATCGACGTGAACAACATCGCCATCTGTGAAGACGCGGATAACCTGACAGATTGCATCGGTCTCGCGAATATTTGCGAGGAACTTATTTCCAAGGCCAGCGCCTTCAGATGCACCCTTGACGATGCCCGCGATATCGACGAACGAAAGCGCGGCAGGAAGAAGCTTTTCGGAGCCGAAGATTGTGGCGAGCTTGGCTAAGCGCTCATCCGGAACGCCTACGACGCCGACATTGGGCTCGATGGTGGCGAAGGGATAGTTAGCGGCCAAGACATTGTTCTTGGTCAGAGCATTAAAAAGGGTCGACTTCCCGACATTCGG
>CAIMXQ010000118.1 GCA_903845465.1 uncultured Actinomycetes bacterium | reverse complement strand
TTGATCGCAACCAGGACAGCGATACGGTTTATTTGCAGCTGACCCAGTTAACTTACGAACAATCCATACGCCATTCTCATCTTCTTCAAAACTTTGATTCGAAGGATTGAGTGATCGCTCCTCATCATTATCTTTAGGCCTGCGATTTTTAGGATAGTTCTTACGCGGGCTCATGACACTAGTTTCTCGCACTTTTTCACAGTAAGTGACAAGATGACCATATGAGTAAGGTCATCAGCGTTGCGGGGCTACGCAAGAGCTATGGCTCGAATAGGGCAGTCGATGGCCTCGACCTAGAGATTGAGCAAGGGGAAATCTTTGCGCTCTTAGGTCCCAACGGTGCCGGAAAGACCACCACTGTCGAGATTCTAGAAGGCTTCCGTGACCGTGACTCTGGAGAAGTTCGAGTACTCGACTTTGATCCTTCGGCAAAGGGTAACGCGGGCCAACAATGGCGCGATCGAATCGGAATCGTTCTGCAATCAACACAAGATGCAGGCGACCTTACTGTCTATGAATCAGTCTCACACTTTGCGACATATTATGAAAATCCTAAAGATGCGCGCGAAGTTATTGAACTTGTTGGACTTACCGAGAAATCAGATGCGCTCGGACGCACCTTGTCTGGCGGCCAACGTCGCAGACTCGATGTGGCGCTCGGAATTATTGGCAATCCCGAATTGATCTTTCTCGACGAACCAACAACGGGCTTTGATCCTGAAGCACGCCGCGCATTCTGGTCGCTGATTCGCAAGCTCCGTGATGAAGGAGCAACAATCTTGCTGACTACGCATTACCTTGATGAGGCAGAAGCGCTGGCTGATCGCGTGGCGGTCATCAATCGCGGAAAGATTATTGAGGTCTCAACCCCTGATCAATTAGGTGGACGTGCGACTTCTCTTGCAACAGTCTCATGGCGAGATGGTGTTGAACTTCGCGAAGAGAAATCTGCAAACCCAACAGCCTTGGTTTCACAACTAGCCCAACAATTTGGTGGAGAAATTCCAGAACTCAATGTTCGCAGAGCTTCCCTTGAAGATATCTATCTCGAAATGATTGGCGGCGTAGATGAGTAAGCCAACAGCGCTTTCCATTGGTATCCAACGTGGACGCCTTGAAGTCAAACAATTTATGCGCCAGCGCGAGTCAGTTGTTTTCACAATGCTCTTTCCACTGATTTTGCTCGCAATTTTTGGATCTGTCTTCTCCAACTCCATTGCCAAGGGAGTGACCTTTAGCCAGTACTTCGTCGCAGGAATGATTGCATCGGGAATGGTTAACACCGGTTTTCAGCAACTTGCCATCATGATTCCCATGGAGCGCGATTTCGGAACTCTCAAACGCTTACGTGGTACTCCGATGCCAGCCAGCAGTTACTTCATCGGCAAGGCAATCTTGGTCACCTTAAGTATGCTCATTCAAGTTATCTTGCTGCTTGCCGCTGGAGTAATTTTCTTTGGAGTTAACCTTCCAACATCTGCCCACAAGTGGCTACTTTTACTCGCACTTCTTATTCTTGGTAGTGCCTGTTCGACAGTATTAGGAATCGCATTCTCTAATGTTCCAAAGAGCGGTCGAGGCGCATCAGCTGTTGTCTCACCAGTCGTGATTGTCTTGCAATTCTTTAGCGGCGTTTTCTTTGTCTTCACGCAACTTCCACACTGGATGCAACAAGTTGCAGCGATATTTCCTCTGAAGTGGATGACACAAGGTGCGCGATCTGTATTCCTTCCCGACTCATTTGCTACGCGTGAAGTTGCTGGTAATTGGGAAACTGGTCGCACCTTTGCCATTATTGGTGCATGGCTCGTTATAGGTCTCTTCTGGTCGATTCGCAGCTTCAAGTGGGAGCGCGATTGAAGAAAGTTGCACTATTCCTTATATTCGCACTTGCGATATCAGGAAGTAGCGCTGAGGCTGCAACTAAGAAGCCAACGCCGTCACCTACTCCAACAGTGAAGACAACTGCAAAGACAACTGCCAAAGCAACAGTGAAGCCAACTGTCAAACCAAAACCACGACCAAAGCCACGACCACGTAAAAAAATCTCGGTATCGCCTTCACCAAAACCTGCCTGGCCCCCTGCAGGTTTTCCACCTCCTGTAAGTGGTATCTATGCCAAAGTCCCAAATAGTAAAGAGTTGGTGGGAGTTATTTCAGCTAAGGGAAACCTTGCGACTCAGGTTGCAGCTTGCACAAAGTTTGTATGTGGCGCAGTGCAGGTAGCTGCAGAGCAAGGATGTCTCTGGTGGGAAATTGATTCCAAGGTCTATGCCCAGAATAAAGAGCTGTTGGGCACTCTCCAGAGCATTTCTAATGGAAGCAACGCACATGAAGTAAAGACGATTCTTCTAATCACTCCCGAAGCACTTGAAAGTTTAGAATACGTCGACAGTATCGATGTTGTATGCCACCAAGAAGTGCGCCCAGATGGCTTGCAGGCAACAACTTTTACAAAGGTGGGTTAATAGATGCTTGGCGGAGTTGATAACAAGCTCTTCTTTATGAGCCTTGCTGGATTTCCTGCAGTTCTCTTTCTTATCTTCATGTTGCGCTGGACTTCTGCCCGAGGAAAATCTGTTATCGAGCGCACACCAAAAACTGGAAGTGAAAGCGAATACGGATCACTTATTCCAGTTGCTGCACCGCTCAATCACATCGAAGGTGAAATTGTTCGTCAAAAGTTGGTCGCAGTAGGGATTAAGGCAACGCTCACCCACACTAAAGATGGTCCACGAATCTTTGTATTTCCTAAAGAGGAGAGCGCAGCTCGCGCTCATCTCAATACTTTCTAGCGGTTAGCGCCAGGGACCCACAGCTGATCGCCGATCTTCTTATTTGCATGGCGCGCAAGGACGAAGAGGAGATCTGAACAGCGGTTGAGATATTTTGCCGTGAGTGGATTTACTCCCCCACCAAATGCGTGAATTGCAGCCCACGTGCAACGCTCTGCACGTCGCACAACTGTGCGAGCAACATGAAGATGCGCAGCAGCTGGTGTGCCTGACGGAAGTACGAATGAACGTAGCGCTTCTAGATCTGCGTTGTATTTGTCGATTTGTTCTTCTAGATAAACAATCTGTGATTCAAGAACACGCAATGGTTCGAAGGCTGGTGAATCAACAACCGGGGTACAGAGATCTGCGCCCACATCGAACATATCATTTTGAATACGAACTAATAGTGCGCGAACATCGTCGGCTAATTCATCAGTTGCAAGCACAACACCGATAGTTGAGTTTGCTTCATCAACGGTTGCATATGCTTCAAGACGAGGGTCATTCTTTGAAGTACGGCTCATATCTCCGAGAGATGTAGTTCCGTCATCGCCTGTCTTTGTGTAAATACGCGTTAAATTAACCATGTCCCTAGCCTATAAGTAGTATTCGGATATGGCATCTTCGTCGAACGACCGCTTCCGGATCACCGGTGGCTGCCGCCTTGAGGGCGAAGTTTCAGTTACAGGCGCTAAGAATTCTGTCCTCAAATTGATGGCTGCATCCCTTTTGGCGGTCGGCACCACAACAATCCGCAACGTTCCGGATATCGCCGACGTTGACATCATGGCCGACCTGCTCACACGTCTTGGTTGCACGGTCAAACATGAAGGATCAGTCGTCACTATTGATGTGCCTGCCGCTCCTTCGCATCGCGCTGATTACGATCTCGTTCGCAAGATGCGCGCATCTATCAATGTTCTCGGCCCACTCGTTGCACGCGTTGGAAAAGCAGAAGTTGCACTCCCTGGTGGAGATGCCATCGGTTCTCGCGGTTTAGATTTCCACATCAAGGGCCTCGAATCACTCGGTGCAAAAGCCCATGTCGAACATGGTTATGTCATCGCTAAAGCACCCAACGGTTTAACAGGAACATCAATCGATTTAGATTTCCCATCAGTGGGCGCGACAGAAAACTTGATGACCGCTGCAGTTCTTGCTAAGGGCGTCACCACCATCGATAACGCAGCTCGCGAACCTGATCTAGTAGACCTCGGCGAATTCCTCATCGGCATGGGCGCACAAATTGAAGGCCTAGGCTCTCCAACAATAACCATCACGGGCGTTAAAGAACTCAAGCCAACTGATCACACCACCATCACCGATCGCATCATCGCTGGCACATGGGCCTTTGCCGCAGCAATGACACAAGGTGACATCACTATCCATGGCGGACGTGCAGACCACATGGAAGTCATGCTCGAAAAACTTACCCATGCCGGCGCCATCGTCACTTCAACTCAAGATGGAATTCGCGTTCAGATGAATCAACGTCCACGCGCTATTGATGTAGCAACACTTCCCTATCCAGGATTTGCTACCGACTTACTTCCATTCATCATCGGCATGAATGCAATCGCTGAAGGTCATTCAATTGTCACTGAAAATGTCTTTGAATCACGCTTTATGTTCGTCAACGAACTCATGCGATTAGGCGCTCAAATCACCGTAGACGGCCACCACGCCTCTATCGACGGTATTCCACAGCTATCTGGAGCCCCTGTCGAAGCAACCGATATCCGTGCAGGTGCAGGTCTTGTATTGGCGGCTCTCGTTTCCGACGGTGAAACAACAGTCGATGGGGCATTCCATATCGATCGTGGTTATCCAACCTTCGCCGAGCAGTTAGTTGCGCTCGGTGCAAAAGTTTCTAGAGAGTAAAATTCAGTTGCTAAACCTCTTCAAAAGCCTTGGGATCAATCTTCCA
>CAIMXQ010000117.1 GCA_903845465.1 uncultured Actinomycetes bacterium | reverse complement strand
TCCTCAGAGCATGACAAGGCCGTAGCTCTCATATCTCATCTTCCGCAATTGGTCTCATCCCTTCTGGCCAAGCAGCTCATCGGGGGAGAAGCCAGTTGGCTCGAACTAGCCGGCGCTGGCTTGCGAGATACCACGCGCATTGCCGCCTCTGATTCCAAGCTCTGGCGAGAGATCATCGCCGCAAATCGAAGCGCGTTAGAACCACTCTTGAAGTCACTTCATAGTGACTTGGGAACCCTCATTAGCTCCCTCGATGATGAAAGCTCTATCGCGAAATTGATTGAAGATGGCCAAGAAGGTCGTGCTCGCATTCCGGGTAAGCATGGTGGCAAGGCTCGCGAGTACACATATCTTCCGATTGTGATCGAGGATAAGCCGGGTCAATTGGCTGCACTCTTTGATGAATGTGCGAGCGCATCTGTAAACGTTGAAGATTTATCGATTGAACATAGTCCGGGTCAATTCACGGGTTTGATCACCCTCGCGCTCTCTGACATTGATGCTGCAAAACTATCTGAACATCTGAAATCACATGGGTGGAGCGTTCACTCACCTCGTCAGTAGGAGTATGCGATAGATGCTAGGTAATTGTGAAAAGGATTAAGCAATAGAATTAACCACCTAAAGATGGGCTGTGAAGATGATTGTTGTTGCGCTAGATGGCCCAAGCGGCTCTGGCAAATCCAGCACCTCTAAAGGTATTGCGATTCGTGCAGGATGGAACTATCTCGATACTGGTGCTCTCTATCGCGCAATGACATTTCTTGCTTTATCGATAAAGAGTGAAAATCCACAAGATATTATTTCTGCGGTCATTGATTCACCAATTACATTCAATTCAAATCCACGTGATCCCAAAGTTTTCCTTGGTGGAAAAGATATTTCAACTGAGATTCGCTCCCACGAAGTAACAGAGAAAGTATCTGTCATCAGCGCACTGCCTGAAATCCGCGCTGAGCTCCTTTCTCTGCAACGTTCAATCATTGCCAAAGCCGATCGCGGAATCGTCGTCGAAGGTCGCGATATCGGAACAGTTGTTTGTCCTGATGCAGCGCTGAAGATATATCTCACAGCTGATATTTCGGCCCGTGCCACACGACGAGACGCAGAGCTAGCCGATGACTCGCATGGAACCGAGGCAGTTGCGCAATCACTTGCATCTCGCGATGAAATCGATTCAACACGTGCAATCTCACCACTTGCTATGGCATTTGATGCTGTGCCCATTGATTCAACTGAGCTAACTCTTGAAGAGACGACCGATCGCATCTGGGAACTTCTTTCACAGAGATCGCTTTTAGGTTTACCGATTGTTGCAATCCTTGGCCGACCTAATGTGGGTAAATCAACTCTGATCAACCGTTTTATCGGCCGTCGCGAAGCAATCGTTGAAGATACACCTGGTGTTACACGCGATCGTGTGCAATATGAATGCGAATGGGGCGGTCGCCGCTTCATCATTATGGATACAGGCGGATGGGAATCCAAACCTGATGGAATTTCCATTCAAGTCAGTGCCAGCGCAGAACTTGCAATGGGCGAGGCGGATGTCTTGTGCTTTGTTGTCGATGCACAAGTTGGTGCACTCGATGAAGATGACATTCTTGTACAAGAGCTTCGCAAAGCAAAGAAGCCAACAATTCTCGTTGCCAATAAGGTCGATGGCGATAACGATGAATCTGATGCGCACGCGTTGTGGAATATTGGATTAGGCGAACCTCACTTTGTTTCAGCTCTGCACGGACGTGGCAGCGGAGATTTACTCGATGCAATCGTCAGCGAACTTCCAGAAGTAGGGGCTGCGCAGGTACAAGATGGATATCGTCGCATTGCCTTGATTGGTCGTCCCAATGTTGGAAAATCAAGCTTGCTCAATGCGCTAGCTGGTGAAAGCCGAGCCATCGTGGATTCAGTTGCTGGAACAACGCGCGATCCAGTGGATGAACTCATTGAATTTGGTGGGAGCATCTGGCGCTTTGTAGATACAGCCGGGCTGAAGAAGCGCGCCAATCAGGCAAGTGGTACCGATTACTACGCAACCTTGCGCACACAGACCGCCCTCGAACGCTGCGAATGCGCAGTTGTTGTTCTCGATGCATCGGTTCCAATTTCTGAGCAAGACCTTCGCGTCATCACGATGGTGGAAGAAGCTGGCAAGGCGATGGTCATCGTCATGAATAAGTGGGATTTGGTCGATGAAGATCGCCGCACACAACTTGATAAAGAGATCGAGCGCCACCTTGATCAGGTCGAGTGGGCACAGATTGTTAATGTTGCGGCTATGACCGGCTGGCACCGTGATCGTCTGGCACCGGCTCTTCGCACCGCTATCGATTCGTGGGAGCGACGCGTTCCAACATCAAAGCTCAACTCATTCCTTGGAGCGCTCATCGGGGCAACTCCACCGCCAGTTCGTGGCGGCAAACAGCCAAAGGTGTACTACGCAACACAGGCTGGCATTGCGCCACCAAAGTTTGTTGTCTTCTCATCAGGCTGGATTGAAGCCTCGTATCGTAGATTTATCGAACGACGACTTCGCGAAGAGTTCAAATTCCCCGGAACTCCGGTTCAGGTCGCAATTCGTGTGAAGGAACGAGATAAGGAGCAGTAGGTGCTGACTATTCCTAATGCCTTAACCTTTCTGCGATTTCTCGGAATCCCGCTCTTTATCTATCTCGCTTTAAGTAAACATGCCGACGGATGGGCAATAGCTACCTTGGTAGTCGGGGGAGCTACCGATTATTTCGACGGGAAGTTGGCACGGGCACTAAATCAGGAGTCACGTTTTGGCGAGATTGCAGATCCAACAATTGATCGACTCTATATCGTTGCAGTTCTTATTGTTCTCTACATCCGGCATGCGATTCCATTGTGGTTGATTGCAATCCTTCTCGCACGCGATATCTTCATGGCGATTGTCGCTCTCGTTCTTCAGCTCAAGGGCTATCCGCCACTGACAGTGACCTTTCTTGGTAAAGCTGCCACCTTCAATCTCCTCTATGCATTCCCATTTCTTCTACTTGCACTGAGCGACAGTTGGTTTGGAACTGCGGCATTTATCCTCGGATGGGCCTTCGCCGTCTGGGGAGTGACGCTCTATGTCGGGACTGCTATCGGGTATTTCCGTACGGCGCTTGCGACCATTACAGTTCGTTCACACATCATCGAGGGGTAGCAGGAGCAGACCATGTCACATATTCCAGCAGAGTTGCAGTACACCAAGGAACATGAATGGGTTGCATCCACATCCACTGACTTAC
>CAIMXQ010000116.1 GCA_903845465.1 uncultured Actinomycetes bacterium | reverse complement strand
GCGTATCTCGGCGAGACAGTAACGGATGCAGTTATTACCGTTCCTGCTTACTTCAATGATGCACAACGTCAAGCAACAAAAGAAGCAGGCGAAATCGCCGGTCTCAATGTTCTTCGTATTATCAACGAGCCAACCGCTGCAGCACTTGCATACGGTCTCGATAAAGCAGATCAAGAACAGACAATTCTTGTATTCGACCTTGGTGGCGGAACATTCGACGTTTCACTCCTTGAAATCGGCGACGGTGTTGTAGAAGTTAAAGCAACCAATGGTGACAATAACCTCGGTGGAGATGACTGGGATCAATCACTTGTTGATCACCTAGTTAAGACATTTGGATCTGCAAATGGCATCGATCTCACAAAAGATAAGATGGCGATGCAACGTATCCGCGAAGCTGCTGAAAAGGCGAAGATCGAACTCTCATCATCACAATCAGCAACAATCAACCTTCCATACATCACAGTTGATTCTGAGAAGAACCCATTGTTCCTCGACGAAACAATTACTCGCGCACAGTTCCAGTCATTGACTGCAGATCTACTCGAGCGATGCAAAAAGCCATTCCAAGCAGTTCTCAAAGATGCTGGAATTCCTATCAACAAGATTCAATCAGTTGTTCTTGTTGGTGGATCAACCCGCATGCCTGCTGTCGTTGACTTAGTTCGCGAACTTACAGGCGGAAAAGAGCCAAATAAGGGCGTAAACCCTGATGAAGTTGTTGCAGTCGGTGCATCACTTCAAGCAGGTGTTCTTAAGGGCGAAGTCAAGGATGTGTTGCTTCTCGATGTCACACCACTTTCTCTTGGTATCGAAACCAAGGGTGGGGTTATGACAAAACTCATCGAGCGCAACACAACTATTCCTACAAAGCGTTCTGAAATCTTCACAACTGCTGATGATAATCAACCAGCTGTTCAGATTCAGGCCTACCAAGGTGAGCGCGAAATGGCTGCATATAACAAGAAGCTCGGTATGTTCGAACTAACTGGAATTGCACCAGCTCCACGCGGAGTCCCTCAGGTTGAAGTGACATTCGATATCGATGCAAACGGAATCGTTCATGTATCTGCGAAAGATCTTGCAACTGGTAAAGAGCAAGGTATGACCATCACTGGTGGCTCTGCTCTTTCCAAGGATGAGATCGCACAGATGATGGCTGATGCTGAAGCACACGCTAATGAAGATAAGCAGCGTCGCGAAGAAGCAGAGATTCGTAACACTGGAGATTCACTTGTCTACCAGACTGAAAAGTTCTTGACTGACAATGCAGACAAATTCACCGAAGGTGAAGCTGCAACAAAGAAGGCTGAACTTGATGAAGCACTTGCTCTATTGAAGACAGATCTCAATGGCGCAAACTTTGAATCAATTAAATCAAATACTGAAAAGGTTTCGACTATCTCACACGCACTCGGTGCGATGATGTATGCAAATGCATCAGCACAGACTGAAGGCGCTGCAGCGGGATCTGAAGATCATGTTGAGGATGCTGAAGTAATCGACGCCGAGGAAAGTAACTAATGACAGGTGAGACACAAAAGTGTCGAGCATTAGAAATTGGTCGTAACTAAGTGACTTCTGAAAACTTGGATACAACAGAAAGCTCTGATGCTTTAACGGAAATAAGTCCAGTTGTCGAGGCTGCACCGGTTCAGGAGACTGACCCGGTTGCAGCCCAGACTGAGGCAACACTGACAGCTGATTTACAACGACTTCAGGCAGAGTATGCCAACTACCGAAAGCGTGTAGAACGCGATCGCGCAGTTGCACATGAAATGGCTATCGGTTCAGTACTTACCGAACTTCTTGCAATTCTCGACGATATCGACCGCGCAGCAGAACATAACGAGCTCACCGGTGGATTTAAAGCAGTTGCAGATCAAATGGCAACAATTACCAATCGTTTTGGCCTCGAGAAGTATGGAACCGAAGGCGACGCCTTCGACCCACAGATTCATGAAGCGTTATTGCATGACACATCTGCCGATGTTGCAATTCCAACTGCATCAAAGATTCTGCAGCCTGGATAT
>CAIMXQ010000115.1 GCA_903845465.1 uncultured Actinomycetes bacterium | reverse complement strand
GACTGGTTTAACGTGCGTGTCCCTAAATCTAGATTTGTTCGCGCGCTATTGAAAGAGTCGGGACCACTCGCAGTTGCAAGTGCGTCAACAGTCGGAGCGCAGCCAATGCTCAAGATTGACCGAACACAGCTGAAAGAGTGGGATGTTGCTGTGGTCTTCGATGGCGGTGCTCTGAAAGATGGCCCGCGCTCAACAATTATTGAGGCCGATGCTCTGGGCGTGCGTGTAATCCGCGAAGGCGCTATTTCAGTGCGTGAGATGGAAAAGGTCGCACCCGACATTTCAATGGCCTAACTATTAGGCTGACGCCATGTCCGAAACTTTCTATGGCCCAGATTTCAACCTTCTCTCGAAGCAAGACCCAGATATTGCAGCGGTCTTACTCTCAGAACTCAAGCGCCAGCAGACAAATCTGCAGCTGATTGCATCTGAGAACTTCACATCTCGCGCAGTACTTGCAGCGCTAGGTTCAACGCTTTCGAATAAATATGCTGAAGGTTATCCAGGCAAGCGTTACTACGGCGGATGTGAAGAAGTTGATAAGGCCGAGACCATTGCAATTGACCGCGCGAAATCTCTCTTTGGCGCAGAGCATGCCAATGTGCAGCCCCACTCAGGTGCCAGTGCAAATGTTGCTGTCTACCAAGCATTTACTAAGCCAGGAGATACCGTCCTTGCAATGTCACTCCCACATGGTGGCCACTTAACGCACGGTTCCAAAGTCAACTTTTCAGGTAAGTGGTTCAACATTGTTTCCTATGGTGTTCGCCAAGATAACGAGCTCATTGATTATGACGAGCTACGCGACCTTGCGATCGCCAACAAGCCAAAGATGATCTGCTCAGGTGCGACGGCATATCCATCGCTGATTGATTTCGAAAAGGTTCGCGCTATCTGCGATGAAGTCGGTGCAATTATGTGGGTCGATGCAGCACACTTCATCGGTTTAGTTGCAGGTAAAGCGATTCCTTCACCAGTTCCGTATGCTGATGTTGTCTCATTTACAACGCATAAAGTTTTACGCGGACCTCGTGGTGGCATGATCTTGTCTAAGGCAGAACATGCAGCAGCGATTGATAAAGCAGTATTTCCGGGAATGCAGGGCGGACCGATCATGTCTGCTGTTGCAGGTAAGGCAATCGCACTCGCAGAGTGTGCAACGCCTGCATATCAACAGTATGCAAAGGATGTAATCGTCAATGCTCAGACACTTGCTGACGCACTTGAGGCCGAAGGAATGCGCGCTGTATCTGGTGGAACTCAAACCCACTTAGCACTTATTGATATTCGCTCAACAGGCGTTAATGGCAAAGTCGCTGACGAGCGTTGTGGGGCCGCGGGAATAGTTCTCAATAAGAACTCAATTCCTTACGATCCAGAAGCTCCATCTGTAACTTCGGGTATTCGCGTTGGAACTCCGGCGACGACAACACAAGGTATGGGAATTCCTGAGATGGGAACAATTGCATCTCTTATTGCTCGCGCGATTAAGACTGATGATGCGAGTAAACATGCCGCGATTAAATCTGAAGTTCATGCGCTTACCGCGCGCTTTCCTATCTATCAGGCGTAACGAAGACATCTCTTAGATGCGCGAGTACTTAGTCACGTTGCTCTTGGCGGCAGCGCTCTGTTATCTCGTGACCCCACTTGTCCGTACATGGGCGCTTAAATTCGGCGCGGTTGCGCAGATTCGTACTCGTGATATCCACACAACCCCAACTCCACGTTGGGGAGGTCTTGCGATGTGGATTGCGATGGCGTTGACCTTTGCAATCGTCAACCACTTATCACTTGTCGGAAAATCATTTGGTCGTGAATCGCTCGGCATATTTCTTGCGGCAACACTTCTTGTCGCGATGGGGCTCATTGACGATCGCTTCGAACTTGATGCTCTGACAAAACTTGCAGGTCAAGCACTGGCTGCAGGAATTCTCTTGCTCTTTGGTATTCAAGTCCTCTGGCTACCTATTAATGGAGTCATCACCTTGCCGCCAAGTATCGGTCAGCTTGTCACCGTCATGATTGTGCTCGTCACAATCAACGCCGTGAACTTTATAGATGGACTGGATGGATTAGCCGCGGGAATTGTTGCTATCTCAGGAGCTGCCTTCTTCGCCTTCGCATATTTATTAGCAGTGATTTACGGCTTCAACCGCGCAGGTGCACCTTCGCTTATTACTGCTGTAATTATCGGTGTCTGTATTGGCTTTCTGCCACATAACGTCCACCCTGCAAAGATCTTTATGGGGGATTCAGGTTCGATGTTCTTAGGTTTATTGCTGGCGGCATCTGCAATCACGCTGACTGGCCAGATCGATCCCAATGCAATCTCTGCTGAAAAGTTGGGGCCGACACTACTTCCCCTGGCGCTTCCCTTTGCGGTGCTTGCAATTCCGCTCATTGATTTATTCTCTGCAATATTTCGACGTATACGCGCTGGACAATCTCCATTTAGTTCAGATAAAGAACATATGCACCACAGAATTCTTCGTGCAGGAAATACATATCTTCGAACAACGTTGATCATGTATGCCTGGACAGCCACGATTGCATTTCCAGTAGTAGTCTCGGCATTTGCACCGCTATGGGCTGCGGCAATGACGGCAGGCGTTATGCTCGCGGGCACAATCTTCTTCTCACGGAATGGTGTTCATACTGATGACAAAGCAATCAAGTAACGAAGAACAACTTCTACGAGGAGCACTGGTGCCCACCTTTATCGTGGGGATCATTGCGATAGGAGTATTTGGATTTCTTAAGGGTCTTTCAGGTCTTAGCGGTGCGCTACTTGCACAAGTTGTTGTGCTTATTTATTTTCTTGTTCATATCTTTATCTCAAAAATTTCACGCAATCTCGATCCGATGAGCACAATGGCGCTTGCGATGTTTTCATACTTCGCAAAATTTTTACTATTGGGTGCCTTCCTCTGGGCGTTGACGAAATACACCTCGCGCACCTCAATCGATCGCACCAGCTTTGGCGTGAGTGCTATCGCTCTTACCTTTGCCTGGTTAGGCGGGGAGATAGCTAGTTATCTAAAGTTGAAAACTCATCTACCATTACCTCATGACCCAAGAACCAAGTAACCGCCGCGAAGAGAATGCGCTCTGGTCGATCTTTGGCTATCTCGTATCAGGATTGCTCTTCTGGGGCGGAGTCGGCTGGGCAGCAGACCACTTCCTCCACCACAAGTACTTCACCTTGGTCGGCCTGCTGGTCGGCATGGGCGGGGCGCTCTATCTCGTCTGGCTAAGGTTCGGCCGAGAGTAAAACGTCTCTGGGGGAAGTGACCAGACCCACCCGCTGGACACCTCACTTGGATTTCACAGGTAGCCGCTTTTCCACATAAGGTTGCCCTGCTTTGAGCGCTTCCCCAGCGTTTGGTCTATAACCCATGATTTCTTGAGGAGTGTGTGTGCGCGCGTTAGCTAACTTACACGCAGCAGGTGCTGGATTCGTCCCACCGAGCACCAACGACTTCAACCTCCCACCAATTTCTGATTCAGTCGCATGGCTTACAAAGCCTGTATTACTCGTATTTCTCTCAGTCATAGTTGTATCAACATTCTTCGTGCTGTCATCACGTAAGGCAGCAGTTGTCCCATCAAGATTGCAATTTGCTGGCGAGAGCGTTTATGCATTTGTGCGTAATGACTTAGCTCGCGATGTCATCGGCCATGACTTTATGCGCTTTGTGCCATATCTCTTCACCCTCTTTACCTTTGTACTTACCAATAACATCTTCGGAATCGTGCCACTGCTGCAATTTCCTGCAATGTCGCACGTTGGGTTCCCATACGTTTTAGCAATCTTCTCCTTCCTTGTCTTCCACTACGTTGGAATTCGCAAGCAAGGTCTTGGCAAGTACCTCAAAGAAATCGCATTTATGCCAGGTGTTCCGCTGCCTGTCTATATCTTGCTGACACCAATTGAGCTTGCGACCTTCTTCATCGTGCGTCCATTGACGCTCTCATTACGTCTCTTTGCAAATATGTTCGCGGGCCACTTGTTGTTGCTCGTCTTCATTATGGGCGGTGATTACATGATGCACGATTCACATCTGATCATGAAGTTATTTAGCCCATTCTCATTTGCATTTGGTATTGCCCTTACATTCTTTGAATTTATGGTGCAATGCCTGCAGGCGTACATCTTTACTCTGCTCACAGCTCTCTACATCGCCGGCGCCCTTGCCGACGAGCACTAACAGCACAACTAATGCATCATCAAACGAAAGGTAAGAAAAAATGACAGGCACACTCAACCTGGTCGGTTTTGGCCTATCAGCAATTGGTCCAGCAATTGCAACAGGAATGATCTTCGCTGCATACATCAACGGCGTAGCTCGTCAGCCAGAAGCACGTAGCGTTCTCCAGCCAATCGCGTTCCTTGGATTCGCGCTCGCTGAAGCTCTCGCACTCTTCGGTCTCGTTCTCGCATTCGTACTCTAATTAATAGAAAATAATTAGAGATCACAATGCGCTCATTTAATTTCGCTGCTGAGGCAGAGAAGGTCAATCCACTTATTCCGCATACTGCTGAATTAGTGGTTGGTGCGATTGCATTCACCCTTCTATTCCTCGTGCTTCGTAAGGCAGTTGTGCCAATGTTTGAAAAGGCATTCACAGCTCGCACCGAAGCAATTGAAGGCGGCATCGAACGTGCTGAGAAGGCGCAGCTAGAAGCACAGCGCGCTCTCGTTCAGTACAACGAACAACTTTCATCAGCCCAAGGTGAAGCATCAAAACTTCGTGAAGAAGCACGCATTCAAGGCGCAACTATTCTCGAAGAGCTTCGCACTAAGGCGCAGGAAGAAGCAGCGCGCATCACTGCGACTGCACACGCATCTATTGAGGCAGAACGTCAGCAGGCGATCACATCACTTCGCAACGAAGTCGGTGCACTTGCAGTCGAACTCGCATCAAAGATTGTCGGGGAAGCTCTAGATGACCAGGCCCGTCAATCACGGATCGTGGAACGCTTCATCGAAGATCTCGAAAAGTCCAAGTAGTAAAGTAAAGAAAGAAGAGAATGAGAATCCATCTCGGAGGAAGTAGCCGCCAGTCACTCGTGACTGCACGCGGCAAGCTCGATGCTGCCGTTAAAGGCGCTACAGCTGCTAACGCCTCCGAGCTCTCGTCTCAACTCTTCTTTGCAGCAGATGTTCTCTCTAAGAACACTTCAATTCGTCGCGCATTTGCAGATCCATCACGTGATGCCGCCTCAAAGGGCGCTCTCGTCAAGGATCTCTTCGCAAAGACTCTCGCAGCACCTGCCCTAGAAATACTCACATCTGTATCAACTCTTCGTTGGTCAGCTGCAGGAGACCTAGTACACGTTCTCGAGCAACTCGCGATTGAGGCTGAAGCTTCTGCTGCAAATATCAATAATGAACTCGATCGCGTAGAAGATGAACTCTTCGAGACATCACAGCTCGTCGTCGATAACTTCGAATTGCGTAAAGCGCTTGTAGGAACTGGAACTCCTGAAGCAAAATCAGCGCTAATTACTGAAGTACTTTCAAAGAAGGCATCACCTTCAACGGTTCGACTTGCAGCTGCGCTTGTCACAAGCCTTCGAGGCCGCAGTATCGAAGCAGCATTTGCTGACTATCTCTTTGGTCTTGCAAATCGTCGTAATCGTTTGATCGCGGTAGTCCGCGTTGCATCAAGCATTACAGATGCTCAGAAATCACGTCTTGCAACAGCAATTGAAAAACAGGTTGGTCAGCCAATTCGCGTCAACATCGAGATCGAACCAGCAATTCTCGGTGGAGTATCAGTGCGATTTGCAGATGAACTTGTAGATGGAAGCGTTTCACATCGACTTGCTAGCGCCGGACGCGCACTAGCTGGAAATAAATAACAGGAATAAAGGGGAAACTCATGGCAGAGCTCAAGATCCAACCGAATGAAATTCGGGATGCCTTAGCGAACTTCGTTAAGTCATACGATCCAGGCACCGCGGCTCGTGATGAAGTCGGAACAGTAAGCCAGGCAGGCGATGGAATCGCTCGCGTTGAAGGACTTCCTTCAACAATGGCTAACGAGCTACTTCAATTCGAGAACGGAACACTCGGACTCGCACTGAACCTCGACGTGCGCGAAATCGGTGTTGTTATCTTGGGCGATTACGCAGGCATTGAAGAAGGAACATCTGTACGTCGTACAGGTGAAGTTCTCTCTGTTCCTGTCGGCGACGGATTCCTCGGCCGCGTTGTTGACCCACTTGGTCGACCAATCGATGGCAAGGGCGACATCACCCCAGATGCACGTCGTGCACTAGAACTTCAGGCTCCCTCAGTAGTACAGCGTCAACCTGTTAAGGAGCCAATGGCAACAGGTATCAAGGCAATCGATGCAATGACAGCAATCGGTCGTGG
>CAIMXQ010000114.1 GCA_903845465.1 uncultured Actinomycetes bacterium | reverse complement strand
TAAGGGCGGCTATACACAATTCCCAACAAAGACAACATTCACATTTATCACTGGCGATGCTGGTGAGTATGTATGGAACTGCGAGTTCCCATGTGGTGACGGAACTATCGCCCGATTCGGTGCAGCGATGTCAACCATGAGCTACATGTCCGGACATTTCACAGTGGGGGCATAAATAAATGGCAAGCACTACGACTCGATATTTCGCAGGTCCTTGGTGGAAGCGTAAGGATTTTCAACGCACCGCCGTTTTATGGCTGATCCTTACGCCAATCATTGGTTACTTCTGCTCTGAAATCCAAGTGGGCGCAATGGGCGCACCAGCGTCAGAGGTTATGGCAACGACCGAACACTTGATGCGCCTCTTTACCTGGGCAGCTGCTCCCGTTGCAGCATTTGTTGCCGCAATGGCGATAGTTGCACTACTGGGTAAGCGCCATCACGGAGATACGCCTCCACCTGATTCTGAAGATGTTATTGAGACATCACCGAAATCGATTGCGGTATGGATGGTCAGCTCTGCACTCTTGTGCTTATTTGCACTTGTTGTGGGAATGGTTGCTCTTCAAAAAGATAATGCATCACTTCTAGATCCCAAAGCAATACAGGTTGATGTAACAGGTCAACAGTGGGTCTGGAACTTTGATTACCCAGGAGGCGGCGGAGTTCGTTCTCAAGTACTCCATCTTCCCGTGAATCAACCAGTTGTCTTCCACGTAACAAGTAAAGATGTGAAGCACTCATTCTGGATTGTGCAGATGGGTATCAAGATCGATGCAAACCCTGGCGAGAGCACCGAAACTTCTGTTACTCCAAATAAGATCGGCACCTTCGATATTCGATGCGCTGAACTTTGTGGCTTGCTGCATGCATATATGCAAAATAAGGTAATTGTGCAGAGCCAGCAAGATTACGATGCGTGGCTTGCTAGTCAACCGAATTCCACTGTAAGTACATGGACGAAACCAGGAGCTGCCGCCTAATGACTACAACAATGACTCATACAGCGCCAACATCAGGAGACACTCCTAAGGTTGGAATAATCAGATACCTCAACGTCTTTACAGCCTTTGCACTTGGAATAATTACAGCGTTTGTTGTCTGGCGATTAGCACTTGCCTACCTACCTCAAAATGCAGATACAGCTGTCATGCATACACGCGAAGATAAAATTGCGTTGCTCTCTATGGTCGGTTGGTTTGTTGGATTTATGACTGGCATCGGAGCACTTGTTGGGCCTTTCCGTTGGCTGATGGGTAAAGATCTCTCACACGAAGAGAATATGTACCTCGCTGGAAAAGATATGGGCGCAAAGCGTTATTTCCGTTATACAACTGACCATAAAGTCGTGGGAATTCAATATCTCATTATCACGATGACAATTTTTGGCATCGGTGGAATTCTTGCAATGCTCATCCGCGCAAATCTTGGTAAAGCAGGCGGCGGTTGGATTCATCCTCAGGCATATAACTCAATTGTTGGTACACATGGAATCATAATGATTGTCGGAACAATCATTATGGTTACAGGACCTTTCGGTAACTACATCATGCCAATCATGATTGGTGCTCGAGATATGGCTTTCCCACGACTTAATGCACTGAGCTTCTGGCTCATCGTTGCCGCTGCAATTCCATTGATCTGGGGTCAATTCCTCGGCGGAATTTCAACAGGGTGGTCTGCCTATAACCCACTTGCAGGACAAGCACCGCTTGGCATGGATGGCTACATCATGTTCATCTGTATCTTCGCTCTTTCAACAATGGTTGCCGGTGCAAATATCACCACGACAGTTGTTCGCATGCGCGCAAAGGGAATGACATGGAATCGCACACCAATCTTTATCTATGGTGTTGTGGCATCTGTGGCTCTTGCACTACCTGCATTCCCAGTCTTCTTTCTTTCGCAAATTTTGTCGGCGATGGATCGCGCGCTCGGAACATCTTTCTATGACACAGCAAATGGTGGAAGCGGTTGGCTCTATGAAAACCTCTTCTGGAT
>CAIMXQ010000113.1 GCA_903845465.1 uncultured Actinomycetes bacterium | reverse complement strand
TGTGGGCACCGATGCATACGAGAAGATTGACCAGTGGCATCGCGCTGACGAACTAAAGAAGTTAGTTGAATTTGTCGTTATCGATAGGCCGGGTTTTCCTGGCAAGCACAACACAAGCGTTGATGCGATTGCAGTCTCTGCGACCGATATCCGCGCACATATCTCTGACGCAGTACCCGCAGAAGTTGCGGCCTTTATAAAGGAGCACAACCTCTATGCCAGCAACTAACGCCTGCGTTGAACGCACACAGATTGCAGCTCGCGCTGCAGTCGATAAGTTCGGTACCGAACTCGTTGCGCTCGATCTCTCCGATCAGAGCGTTCTTAGCGAAGTCTTCCTTATTATCACCGCATCGAATGCGAAGATGATTGATGCCATTGCAGATGAAGTTGAAGAACAACTTCGTTTAGTGGGAGATAAACCAATTCGCCGCGAAAGCAGCGCTGAATGGGTGCTGCTCGATTACTCAGATCTTGTTGTTCATATTCAATCTTCTGAACTTCGCCGTTACTACATGCTCGATCGCTTATGGAATGACTGTCCAAAGATTGATCTGGACATTGTTCGTGAAGAAGCAGCTCGTGGGTAACCAAATCATTCTCTGGCGTCATGGTCAGACTGAATGGAATGTTGCAAATAAGTTTCAGGGCCACACAGATATTCCGTTAAATGAAGTCGGAAAGTTTCAGGCATCGCATGCAGCCCCCATGATTGCAGCGATGAATCCCACAATGATTATTGCAAGCGACTTGGGTCGCGCCCAAGCAACTGCGCACGAATTAGTGAAGTTGACGGGCCTTGAGGTATTCACAGATGAACGTCTTCGGGAAACCAATTGCGGAAATTGGGAAGGCCTTACCGGTGATGAGATTCGTAAAGTCGATCTCGATAATTTGCGTCAATGGTCTATGGGCGGTGATAACCCTGCTGGTGGAATCGGAGAACGTCGAAGCGAAGTTGGGGCCCGTGGCGTTGCAGCAATTACAGATGCACTGGTAGGAAAAGATAATCAGAGAATTGTTGTTGCAACTCATGGTGGAACTGCGCGGACAGTGATTGGTTCTTATTTAGAGCTTCCCATTCCGCTGTGGTCACGTATCGGCGGACTTTCAAATGCACAGTGGTCGATTCTTGAAGAATCACCAAAGGGGTGGTTATTGGTCGAACATAATGCAGGATCTATTCCAGAGCCTGTCTACGGTGAAGAATCGGGCGCAGTAGTACCTGACTCCGTGCGCTAAAGTACGCACTTCGGAAAGAACATTCCGAGTGAGAAGGCAATTTAGAGTGAGGATTTCAATGGCGAAGGCCATCTGAAATCCTTGAAGTGAAATTGGGGATATGGCGCAATTGGTAGCGCGCTTCCATGGCATGGAAGAGGTTAGGGGTTCGATTCCCCTTATCTCCACGTGAGTACAGAACGCGAACACGCGGCATACGACTTTGCATACGTGCAAGAGAAGTGGCTGCCGATTTGGGACAAGCTCGAACCATTTAAATCTGGTCGAGTCGATGATGTGCGCCCTAAGAAATATGTACTCGATATGTTTCCTTATCCCTCAGGTGATCTCCATATGGGCCACGCAGAGGCATATGCACTTGGCGATGTAATCGCTCGTTACTGGATTCAAAAAGGTTTTAACGTCATGCACCCCATCGGTTGGGATGCATTTGGCCTTCCTGCAGAAAATGCAGCGATTAAGCGCAATGAAGATCCACGTATTTGGACATATGAAAATATTGCAACGCAGAAAGCTTCGATGCGTCGTTTCGCATGTTCATTCGACTGGGATCGCGTATTTAATACATGCGACCCCGAGTACTACAAGTGGAACCAATGGCTCTTCACCAAACTCCATGACCGTGGCTTGGCATACCGTAAGGATTCTGCAGTTAATTGGTGCCCAGGCTGCCAGACAGTTCTAGCAAATGAACAAGTAGTAGCAGGCCTATGCGAACGTTGTGATTCTGCAGTTACTAAGAAGAAGCTCAACCAGTGGTATTTCAAAATTACAGACTACGCAGATCGTTTGCTCGATGACATGTCTGATCTCGAGGGCAAGTGGCCTGAAAAAGTATTGCTCATGCAACGTAACTGGATTGGACGCTCTCAGGGCGCCAATGTGAACTTCGTAATCGAAGGCCGCACCGAACCTGTCACGATTTACACAACGCGTCCCGATACTTTATATGGCGCGACATTTATGGTTGTTGCAGCTGACTCAGCACTTGCTGCCGAACTTGCAGCAGGGACACCTGTTGAATCAGAATTTAAGTCATACCTTGAGAAAATTAAGGCCGCCTCAGATATCGATCGTCTTGCAACTGATCGTCCTAAATCTGGCGTTGATTTAAAGCGCTTTGCAATTAACCCAGTCAATGGCGAGAAGTTACCTATCTGGGCATCTGATTATGTCCTGGCAGATTACGGAACCGGCGCAATTATGGCTGTTCCGGCTCACGATCAGCGCGACCTCGACTTTGCAAAAGCAATGGGCTTATCAGTTCGTGTTGTTGTTGAAACCGGCGAAGAAGATCCGAGCGATACAGGAATTGCAACAACAGGTGATGGAAAACTTATTAACTCAGGCTCACTCAATGGCCTCAATAAAGTCGATGCAATCACTGCAATCAATAAGCAACTTGAAGCAGATGGCCTTGGAAAATCTGCACGCAACTATCGCCTGCGCGATTGGCTAGTCTCTCGTCAACGTTATTGGGGCACACCAATTCCGATTGTTCACTGCGATAAATGTGGCGAAGTAGCTGTTCCAGATTCAGAGCTTCCCTTGTTACTGCCTGATGCAAAGGGGCTCGATCTCAAGCCAAAGGGGCAGTCACCACTTGCTGCCGCGACCGAGTGGGTCAATACCAAGTGCCCTAAGTGTGCAGGTCCTGCAATGCGCGATACCGACACAATGGATACCTTCGTCGATTCTTCTTGGTATTACCTACGTTATCCATCATCGACAAATGCAACAGAACCATTTAACCGCGCCGAGATCGATACATGGCTTCCGGTTGATCAATATGTAGGTGGCGTAACCCACGCAATCTTGCACTTGTTATATTCACGCTTTTTCACCAAGGTTTTATATGACATGAAGATGCTTTCATTTACCGAACCATTTACGCGCCTTCTTAACCAAGGAATGGTTGTGATGGATGGCTCTGCGATGTCGAAATCTCGCGGGAACTTGGTGCGTTTATCTGACGAACTCGAAAACCATGGCGTCGATGCAATTCGCCTATCGATGGTCTTCTCAGGTCCTCCCGAAGACGATGTCGATTGGTCAGATGTTTCACCATCTGGTTCTGTGAAATTCTTAAGCCGCGCATGGCGTTTATCTGGCGATGTCACATCAGCACCTGGCGTCGATTTCAGTAAGGGCGATCTTTCACTTCGCAAGGCAACACATAAGGCGCTGCACGATGCATCCTTTGCAGTTGAATCATTCCGATTTAACGTTGCTATTGCTCGCGTTATGGAGCTTGTGAATGCAACACGAAAGGCGATTGATTCAGGATGTGGCGCAGCAGACCCTGCAGTACGCGAAGCAGTTGAAGCCACAGCAATTATGTTGTCACTCGTTGCACCATTTACAGCAGAAGAGATGTGGGAGCGCCTTGGCCACAAGCCAGCTATCGCACTTGCTGGCTGGCCTGCAGTAGAACCTGCCCTGCTTGTTGATGACGAAGTAGAAGCTGTTATTCAGATCAACGGCAAGATTGTTGGACGACTCCAAGTTTCCCCAAGCATTTCCGATGCAGATTTTGAAGTAGCAGCCCTTGCTCACCCTGCAATAGTTGCCGAGTTAAAGGGTGCAACTCCAAAGAAGGTTATTGCTCGCGCACCTAAGCTCGTCAACATCGTTCTGTAATCAACAGCCCCAGATCCTCTTCCTTTTTCAAGGCGCTCAATCCTGCACCATCTGCGGATGGATAATAAATATTTCGAAAAGGTAAGTAATTGGTGGAGCCAACTCCACTATTCGTCGCTGCAAAAAAGAGGGCTCGCAATTATTGCCGGTCTTGTCGTACTCGTCTCCGCACTCTTCGTGATGCGCGGTTCATCGCAAGAAGTTGTTTCGACATCGCCTCCACTTCAACTCGACACCATCTCACAATCACTCATGGTCGATGTCGCTGGAGCTGTCGTACATCCGGGCGTGTACTCCCTTCCCCTGAATTCACGCGTGGTCGAAGCAATCAAGGCAGCAGGTGGTCTTAAGAAAGGCGCTGATACATCTGATATCAATCAAGCGCGCATATTAAAAGATGGTGAACAAATTTATGTTTATCCAGCAGCCGCAGCGCTCTCGCAAAGTTCTGGTGCGCCAGTTCATAAGAACGGCCCCATCATGATCAATCGCGCAACGGAAAAAGACTTCGAATCACTGGATGGAATCGGACCCGTGCTCGCAAGTCGCATTGTTACCTATCGAAAAACAAATGGCCCGTTCTCAGCAATTGAAGATCTCTTAAAAGTTCCAGGTATTGGGCAGAGCAAATTCGATCAATTCAAGAACAAACTACGCGTGTAATCGATAGTCGCGCTCTTGCACTTGGGGGAGCAGTCTGGGTAGGTGCATTGGCGCAAAGTTGGAGCGCACCGTGGCGAATCTCTGCGGTTGCGCTCCTTTGTGCATTTCTGCTTCGATCCAAGAAGCGTATTGCGGTATTGATCATCGCAATCTCTTTGGGTGCGATGATCATGTCAATCCGTATCGCAGCGCTAGAAAGTAGCGCAATACATAAATATCGCAGTAGGTCGACCGACGTTATCGTGCAGATTACAACTGACCCGACGCGAGTAGCGCCCAAGATCGTCGGAACTTCATTTGCGCCAAAATCTTTTAGCTTTATCGGACAAGCGCTGGTGGTGGATCATCGCTTTCAACTGCGCATTCCAGTGCGAGTCATCGCATCAACCCGAAGCGTGGATGGCTTGCTTCCGGGGCAGAAAATTCGAGTGTCAGCGAAGGTGGTTGCAAGTAAGGAGAAGCGAGTTGCTGCTCTATTAATTGTGAACCATAAAGTCGATGTACTTACAGATGCATCGTTGTGGGCTAGCTCCCTTGCACGCATTCGACTTGGACTTCGTAGGGCAACGGGCACAGGAGATGCCGGCGCGCTCATTCCTGGAATGGTCATTGGTGATGTAGCTAAACAGAGCGTTGACTTCAAGAACGATATGAGAAGGTCTGGGCTCACACATTTAGTTGCAGTAAGTGGCGCCAACTTCGCAATTGTCTCCAGTTTTGTTTTGTGGGGGATGCAGTTCATCTTCAGGCGAATGACCTACCGCCTAGTTGCAACGGCAATCTCGTTGACTGCATTTATCTCGCTGGTACGTCCATCTCCATCGGTACTTCGGGCTGCCGCAATGGCTGCAGTTCTGCTCTTTGCTCATGGGACTCGTAAAGGTCAAGATTCACTACCTGCTCTGGGTTTTGCCATTGCAGCAGTTGTTATTGCAGACCCATTCCAAGCTCGAGATCCAGGTTTTGCTCTCTCTGTCCTTGCTACTGCTGGGTTATTGCTCCTTGCACCGAAAATTAGGCCGAAATTTCTTGCACCACCCATTGCCGCGATGATCTTCTGTGCACCCGTCATTGTTGCGATTTCCGGATACATCAGCCCCATGAGCGTTGTCGCCAACTTACTTGCAGCGCCCGCTGTTACACCCATAACTATTGTCGGTTTTATTGCAGCCCTGATTTCACCGATTGCACCACCAATTGCATATTTGCTGATCTTTCTCATCAAACCTTTTGCTGCGTGGATTGCTTGGGTTGCTCGGTGGTCGGCACAAGTACCCGTCTTCACTCTCAAGACAGGTCTCTATGGTTTTCTCATTGCTACTCTACTTATCGCGTGCATCTACTTTGGGCGTAGAAAGTTTGCGATTCTCCTTCTCATCGCTGTTATTGCACTCTCGTGGTTACAGCGTTTTCCTGCAGGGGATTGGCAAATTGCAAATTGCGATATCGGACAAGGTGATTCGATGGTGATTAATCTGCATCACCATCGCGGGATAGTGATTGATACAGGACCGGATCCACAACTCGAAGATAGATGTTTGCGTCAATTGGGAATCAAAGAAATAGCGCTGCTCATACTTACTCATATCCATGCAGATCATGTGGGCGGTCTGCCAGGTGCACGCAAACACCGAACGATAGGAACAACATGGTTTGGCAATATCCATGCTGGTGCTCATGCCACTATCCAAGATATTGATATCGATGTCGTCTGGCCCGATAACGGAAGTGGATACACCCCGAACAATTCGAGTATCGCGGCGGTGATTCGCTCACCTGATTTCACACTCTTTGCATCAGGAGATATCGAGCCACCCGTGCAGCAGGAATTAGAGTCACGAATAGGTCACGTTGATATCTATAAAGTTGCACATCACGGTTCGAGGTATCAAGACCTCGCATTGATGCGCGAACTCTCGCCCACAATTGCGGTCATTAGCGTTGGCAAAGGCAATAGTTACGGACATCCCGCAGCCAGCACCATCTCGGCTCTGACCCAGTTAGGCGCTAAGGTATTGCGTACAGATGTCGATGGCGCAGTTGCTATCCGGGCGAGGCGCCACCGACTATCTCTTCAAAGAAGTAAACGATGGTCAGCTCTATTCTTTTGGAGTTAATTGCTAGCCGAGGAGGTTGAGATGAACGCGTTCTTTCTCTTGCTCGGCTCTGAAGGCGCACTTGCAGATCGCGCACTTGCCAAGTTACAAGCCGAATTGAAAGAAGAGAAGGCAGAAATCACCAGCATCGATGCATCAGATGCGCTAGTTGGTGATATTGCAGATGCCCTCGCACCTTCACTATTTTCCGAACGTCGCGCGTTGATACTCAAAGATTTGCAGGATTTACCCGAAGATTCCAAAGCTGAAGTAACGCGCTACCTGGATCAACCTGATCCCACTATGACTGTTGTGTTCGTCCACAAAGGTGGCGTCAAAGGCAAGGCGCTTCTAGATGCCATTAAGAAGGTAAAGCCTGAAATCATTGCATGCGATGCAATCAAGAAAGAATCTGAGAAAGAAGATTTTGTTAAAGGGTTATTTCAAGATGCAGGGCGCAAAGCAACATCCGGTGCAATAAAGGCGATGGTGGGTGCCCTGGGCAACGAGCTGCGCGAATTGCAATCTGCAGTCTCTCAAATTTCACTCGATGCACCAGCTGGCGCAATTGATGAGGCAATGGTGGATAAATTTCACCAAGGCCGCATCGAAACAACTGGATTCGATGTTGCTGATGCAACAATTGATGGCAACCTACCTGTGGCACTTGTTACACTTCGCAGCGCACTTGAAACTGGCACCGATCCCGTCATGGTCACATCCGCTATCGCATCATCGCTGCGTTCACTTGCAAAAGTTTCCGGAACAAATCGCGGCACAAAATCATTTGAACTTGCAGGACAACTCGGAATGGCGCCATGGCAGATCGATAAAGCGCGTCGCCAACTTCAATCTTGGACTCCTCGCGGAATCGCATCTGCAGTCGAAGCGATCGCCAAGGCCGATGCTGATGTAAAAGGGGCCTCATCTGACCCCATATTTGCCCTTGAAAAAGCCCTACAGACCATCGCAGCAGCCCGCGCCCAACGTTGATTTCAGGGGCAATCCTCGATTTTGGGCTCACGCCC
>CAIMXQ010000112.1 GCA_903845465.1 uncultured Actinomycetes bacterium | reverse complement strand
TCTCTGGTCTAACCTATGAAGATTTGCTTAAGCTTGCTAGAGGAATGAAACCTGTAAGCCCTTAACGCTGGTTTAAGTGCAAAACTCTTCACAAATCTCAGAGAATCTGCTTGTCTTTCCTTCCACCAATCACAAGGAGAGAGTCATTATGGCCAAGGCATATGAGATTTCAGTTTGGAAACCCCACGCAGGTAAGCGGGCAGAATTCATGAAAACCTGGGGCGAGATCGCAGAGATATTTAAGGCAAACGGAGTCAGTGATATCACTGTCCTATCAGGTCACGCTGGAAAGGATGTTGGAAATATCGTCATCATCCAAACCTTTAAGAGCCTTACAGATAATGGAATCGTTAACGATGCCATCTCAGAAAGTCCAGCAATGAAAGCTTGGATGGAGAAGAACAAGGATGTTGACTCAGCAGCGATGGTTTCTCATGACCTCTACACAGAGGCATAAGCGAGCATGGCTAAGAGAGTATTTGTAAATTACTACTTCCGTACAAAGTACGGCCAAGGTTCAAAAGTCGATGCCTACATTGAAGAGATTAAGGCTGAGGCCCTGAAACTAGGAATACAAGAAGTTCGCGTTGGTAACGTTGAAATCGGCCACTATTCCCCATCTACATCCTTCTCGCTTACATTCGAAAGCGCAGATGCATTTGGCAAGCAGTGGGGTGGTGGTTCGGAATTCGAAGCTAAAAGTGCTGGTTGGCGCGCGCTATGGACGAGAATAAATAGCGAACCTCAGCAAGTCTTTGAGCGGCTTGGTTCAGATTTAATCTACGAAGACTAGAAGTTATTACCGCTTAACGGAGCTTCGTGCCCTTTGGAAGTGGTCCTCGTGGAATTGGCATAGACATTCCGCCGACAGCTTTCAAACGGGCGCGAACTTCGCGCATTTGATGAGCAGATAACTTCTTTGGAAGCTTGGTTACATGCTTCTGTAATTTACGAATGGATACCTGTCCTGGGCCATCGCCGACGAGAACTTCAATAACTGGAACGCCGGGTGCAAAACGTTCGGCCTTCTTCTTCTCATCTTGCATCATCTGTTGAACTGCATGGCCACCTTCACCGGTAATAACAATTCCTGCACGTCCGACGCTGCGGTGGACCATATCTTGCTGGCGGTTAACCGCAACAGCTGGAGTCGTTGTCCAGCCCTTACGAATTGCCATGAGAACACTTGCACCGGCTCCAATTTGTCCTTCAATGGATGCATAAGCAGCTGTTCCGGCAATGCGAGTGAAGAAGAACATTGTTGCAAGCGCCGCAAGAGGAATTGTGACGAAGCCTCCGTAGACAGGGTGTCCCAATGTGAAGCCGAGGGTGATACCGATAATGAGAACCAGAAGGAAAATCACAACGAGTGCGATACCGATCCAAGGCTTTACGCTCTTAGTGACACTGTAAGCATCACGGAAAGTCTGGAAACGAGGGTTCTTGATCTTGGCTTCTTTATTCTTCTTCTTAAACATGTTCGTTAGTTTAGGGGAGCAGGGGCTGTACCACCAAGGCGTACAGGCGCCCAGCGCTGTCC
>CAIMXQ010000111.1 GCA_903845465.1 uncultured Actinomycetes bacterium | reverse complement strand
TGCCTTCTTCTTTGCTGCGGTCTTCTTTACAACCTTCTTAGCCGCAGTCTTCTTAGCTGGAGACTTCTTAGCAGCTTTCTTCGCTGTAGATTTCTTAGGTGCAGCTTTCTTCGCTGCGCTCTTCTTCTTTACTGCCACTGTGTATCTCCTTGAGTTATGTAACGGTGGAATATGGGAAAAGTTTAACCTAGGGATTTAAGCAAAGTGATCACATGCGGTGCTATTGCACGGAGTGATTTTCCCCGGTGGCTGATTGCATCCTTCTCATCTGCGCTCATTTGTGCGCTGGAGAGCTCGAAACCTTCGGGGCGAAAGATGGGGTCATAGCCAAATCCCTGATGGCCGATTGGGGCGCGCAGAATCCACCCTTCGAAGTGCGCTTCCTCGCAATGGCTACGGCCATCAGGAAGATAGAGCGCAGCAACGCATGTGAAATGTGCAGATCTCTCGCTATCTGCAACATCGCGCAATTGCTCTAACACCTTTGCGGTATTTGCTGCATCATCTCCATGGCTTCCAGCCCATCGCGCAGAGAAAATTCCAGGATCTCCATTCAGCGCATCGACACATAGGCCGCTGTCATCTGCAATCGCTGGAATGCCCGTTGCAAGTGACATTTCACGCGCCTTCTTTAAAGCGTTCTCTTCAAAGGTTGCTCCATCTTCAATAACATCATGAAGATCTGGAAATTGATCTAGTCCTACAAGATCAATTTCTCCGGGGGCTACTGCATCGAGGATACGTCGAAATTCTTCAATCTTTCCTTTATTGCGCGTAGCAAGTAAGAGCGTATGAGGCATTACTTCGAGAGGGCTTGCATCTGAAGTTCTGTGAGTGTTTTGCATCCCGCAACTGCAAGATTGAGGAGCGAATCAAGAAGTGCGCGATCAAATGGTGCACCTTCTGCAGTTCCTTGCACTTCAATAAAGCGGCCGTCGCCAGAACAGACAACATTCATATCTGTTTCTGCACGGACATCTTCTTCGTAGCAGAGATCTAGCATGGGTACCCCATCAATAATTCCAACGCTTACAGCGGCTACTGAATCAGCAAGTGGCTTTGCCCCTGCTTTGATATGGCCCTGCTTCTGCGCCCAAGAAATTGCATCAGCGAGTGCGACATATGCACCGGTTATCGCAGCAGTTCGTGTTCCACCATCTGCTTGGAGAACATCGCAGTCGATAACAATTGTATTTTCGCCGAGCTCTTTCATATCAACAATGCCGCGAAGTGAACGACCGACAAGACGAGAAATCTCTTGCGTGCGTCCGCCAAGTTTTCCCTTAACGCTTTCGCGATCAGAGCGGGTATGTGTGGCGCGCGGAAGCATTGCGTACTCTGATGTAACCCAACCATTTCCAGAATCCTTTAACCAACGAGGAACACCTGGTGTAAAAGATGCGACGCAGAGAACGCGAGTCTTGCCGAATTCAACAAGCACTGAACCTTCGGCATGATCGAGCCAACCGCGGGTAATCTTTATTTCGCGGAGATCATGTACTGCGCGTCCATCGTTGCGTGCCATATCGTGCCCTATCTTCGTAAGTAGTGAGTTGTGTTTAGAGATCTTGATGCTGAACAGAGCCAACCTCTGGCCCTAAGAAACGTCGTGCTAATACTTCAAATGCCTTTGCATCTCCAGTGGCTAAGAATTTATGAGTGGCCGGCTCGCTCGATGGTTCACGAAGCAGTGAATTTTCAACAAGTACGCGGTATAAATCCTTGGCAGTTTCTTCGGCGCTGGAGACGAGCGAGACATGCTCCCCCATGACATAGGAAATCACACCAGTAAGAAGTGGATAGTGAGTGCATCCAAGTACCAATGTATCTACTTCTGCATCAATCATGGGCTGTAAATACTCGCGAGCAACTTTGGTTATAGCAGTACCCGAAGTTTCGCCACGTTCCACAAATTCTGTAAAGAGAGGACAGGCTACGGATTCGATCTGCAGTTGCGGAGCCGCTGCAAAGGCATCGAGATACGCCTTTGAATCAATGGTCGCGCGGGTACCGATAACACCTACTTTTCCTGTGCGCGTTGCAGCTACTGCGCGACGAGCTGCAGGTTGAATAACTTCAATAACTGGTACTGAATAACGCTCACGTGCATCGCGCAACATCGCAGCACTTGCTGTATTGCAGGCAATGACAAGAGCCTTTACTCCTTGGTCAACGAGAAAATCTAATGTTTCCAATGCAAAATCGCGTACCTCAGCAAGTGGTCGCGGGCCGTACGGTCCACGCGCTGTATCGCCGATGTAGAGAGTTGATTCATTGGGGAGTTGATCAAGAATTGCGCGAGCGACAGTTAATCCGCCGACGCCAGAATCGAAGATACCGATTGGCGCGCTACTCATGGAGCAAGTCTAACTTGCGTCAAGCCCAAAGCGTGCCGTCGAGCCCTTCGGTTGCTTCCTCTATATGCGAGCCGTAGACCCCAGTTGATAAGTATTTCCAGCCAGCATCGCAGACAATAAAGGCGATATCAGCATCGCGACCATCGCGCATAGCTTCGGTAGCCATTGCAATTGCTGCATGCAAGATTGCACCGGTCGAAATACCGGCAAAAATTCCTTCTACTTCAAGAAGTTCGCGGACACGTTTTACAGAATCTTCCGCCCCTACTGAGAAGCGACGGGTTAAGACAGATGCATCGTAGAGTTCCGGAACAAAACCTTCATCAATATTGCGAAGTCCGTATACCAATTCGCCATAGCGAGGTTCGGCAGCAATGATCGCAATATCTGGATTCTGCTCGCGTAGATAGCGCCCTGCACCCATCAGTGTTCCTGTCGTACCAAGGCCTGCAACAAAGTGAGTAATTGTTGGTAGATCTCTAAAGATTTCAGGACCAGTGCCTGTGTAATGCGCCGCAGTATTTGCTGGGTTTCCATATTGGTATAAGAAAACATAATCTGGATTCTTTGCTGCAATCTCTTTAGCAACGCGCACCGCTTCATTGGAACCACCAGCGGCAGGTGAGGAAATAATCTGCGCTCCCCACATTTCAAGAAGTTGTCGACGTTCAGGACTTGTGTTCTCGGGCATAACACAAATGAGTTTGTATCCTCGCACCTTTGAAGCCATAGCAAGTGAGATACCAGTATTGCCACTTGTGGGTTCAAGGATTGTTGAACCAGGTTTTAACAATCCATCACGTTCTGCGGCTTCAATCATTGAGAGAGCTGTGCGATCTTTAATGGAACCAGTTGGATTACGATCTTCCATCTTTGCCCATAAACGAACGTTGGGCGCAGGAGATAACCGCGGTAAACCTATGAGTGGAGTGTTACCAACCGATGCTTCAAGTGAATCGTAGCGAGCCATAATTAGCCACCGGCAACAGCAGGCAAGACAGTGATTGAATCTCCATCTTTAATAGCAGCTTCAAGTCCACCAAGAAAACGAACATCTTCGTCGTTGACATAGACATTGATAAAGCGGCGAAGTGCGCCGTTTTCAAGCAATCGTTCGCCAAGGCCTGCATACTTCGCATCGAGATCAGAGATCACTGCAGAAAGAGTTGAACCTTCAGCTTCTACTGTCTTCTGATCTTTTGTGTAAGGACGGAGAATTGTTGGGATACGTACTTCGATTGACATAGTGCAATTATGTCTAATAAGAGCTGCAAACTCTAATTGAAAGCGTTAATCAGTAATCGAAACAGGTTCTTCTGTTACAACGCCATCGATAATGCGATATGAACGAAACTCAATTGCAGGTGCAATCTCTTCGCGTGTAGAAACGAGCACATAATGAGCGCCAGGTTCGCCGGCATAGGCGATATCTGTGCGCGATGGATATGCCTCTGTCTCTGTATGCGAGTGGTAAATCACAACAATTTCTTCATCGTTATCATCGACCTCGCGATAGAGAGCGAGTAAATCTTTAGGATCGAATTCATAAAAAGTAGGTGAATGAGCTGCATTGCGCATTTGTTTATGGCGAAGAGCCTTATCTGAACCCGCAGGTCCAAGAATTACACCGCAACATTCATCTGGGTACTCAGCGCGTGACTGTTCAGCGATCGCATCAACGAATGCGCGCGAGATTTCCAACGTCATAGTTCAATCCTACCCTT